>JBBQRA010000092.1:0-21528 GCA_038215275.1 Bryobacterales bacterium
GACCTATCTCTGCGTGGATCCGCTGTTGAATGCGATGGCGGCGCGGCGGGTGTTCCTGCAGGAGTCGAGGAAGACGGGGATCGACCTGCTGGCGGCGTTGCGAGTGGTAGCGACGGCGTTGGTGCTAGTGACACCGATGCCGGCGCAAGAGGCGCAGGAGGTGGAGCGGGTCATTGCGCAGACCATGCGGGAACCGGGATTTGCCTTCCGGCAGCCGAAGGTGGCGGAGCAAGAGGCGGGAGAGGGATGGTTTCTGCAGGTGCTGCGGACGTTGGCGCAATGGATTGAGGATTTTTTCGCATGGCTACGTCCTGAGAAGCAGGCGCCTCCCGAGATGGGGAACTTCGGCCTAAGCCCGCAGATGTCGCAGAACCTGCTGATTGGGTTCGCCGTGCTGCTGGTGGCCGGGCTTGCGGTGTACTTGTTTCGGCAGCGCCGGCCGTTGAGGCCTCCGGCTGTGGCGGCAGTGGTGGCGGCGCCGAACTTGAATCGTGAGGATCTGCGGCCGGATGCTTTGCCCGAGGAGTCTTGGCTGGCTTTGGCGGATGAGTACGCGGGGCGGGGCGAATACCGGTTGGCCTTGCGGGCGCTGCATCTGGCAGGGTTGCGCAGGCTGAGCGAGCGCGGCCTGTTGACGATAGGGCCGGCGAAGAGTGGAGGCGAGTACGGGCGGGAGGTGGAGCGCCGGGGGCGGCCGACGCCGCAGGTATTCCCGCTGTTTGAGACCAACCGGAGGCGGTTCGAGGAGGCATGGTACGGGTTCCATGAGTTGGGCACGGCAGGGGTGAGCGAAGTGCGGACGCGGTGGGAGGAGATCCGCCAGTATGTGGGCTAGAGTAGCGCTGGGCCTTTTGGCGGCGGGGTTCGGCTGGGCGCTGCTGGACTTAGCGGGAGCGGCCTATGAACGGGGCAACGTGTATCCGGCGTGGTCAAGTTTACGGGCGGACGCGGAGGGGACGAAGCTGCTGCACGACAGTTTGGGGAAGTTGCCGGGGTGGAGCGTTGAGCGGCATTTCGGAGTGGATGCGAAGATTCCGGCCGAGGCGGGAGCGGTGTTGTTTCTGAATCAGGATCCGCAGGGGTTGAAAAACTTGACGAAGACGGCGGAGCGGTTGGCGGGGGGCGGTGCGCGGGTGGTGGTAGGGGTGCCGGGGCGGCGGGTGTCGCTACGAAAGGGGAAGAAGACCGAGACCGAGGCGCAGGAGTGGCTGGGGATCCGGTTTGAGCCGCAGAGTTCGGGGGAGTATCTGGGACAGCGGTTTGTGGAGACGACGAACTGGCAGTTCGTGGTGAAGAATACGGCGTGGCAGCTAGGGGACCGGTACGTAGAGCGCCCGTTGGGCAAGGGATCTGTGGTGGTGCTGAAGGGCGAGGAGTGGCAGAGCGGGTCGTTGCGGGAAAAACCAAATGGGGAGCGGTTGCTGGTGCTGTTGGGTCCGGGGCGGCGGGTTACGTTCGTCGAAAGCGCGCTGGGCGTGGCGGAGAAGGGCGGCATAGTGAGCCTGATGCGACGCGCGGGTTGGGGACCGGCGGTATTGCTCCTACTGTTAGCGACGGCGCTATATCTATGGCGGAGCCTGACGCCGGTTTTGCCGGAGCGGGCGGACGCTGTGACACGCGAGGAGCCGGGGGGCGGGGCGGCGGCGATGGCGCAGTTGCTGCGGAAGCATGTGGCGCCGGGCGAATTGCTGGCGACGTGTCAGGCGGAGTGGAAACGGGCGGCGGGTCTGCTACCGCGATGGCAGCGGCAACGGGAGTTGACCGAGGCGACGGGCGACCCGGTGGCCGCGTACCGAAGAATGCAAGAGACCGTGAGGGAGAAGCCGAGTTTATGACGTTGGAAGCGATGCACGAACGGTTGGCGGCGGTGCGCGCCGAGATTGGCCAGGTGATGATTGGGCAGCGGGAGGCGATTGACCGCGCGCTGGTGGTGACGCTGTGCGGGCAGCACGGATTGCTGGAGGGAGTGCCTGGCGTAGCGAAGACGCTGCTGGCCAAGACGATGGCCGCCGTGATGGGAGGAACGTTTCAACGGGTGCAGTTTACGCCGGACCTGATGCCGGCGGATATCACAGGGACGAGTGTGTTCAACCTGCAAAAGAATGAGTTCACTCTGGCGCCGGGTCCGGTGTTCACGTCGTTTCTCGTGGCGGACGAGATTAACCGGGCGCCAGCGAAGACGCAATCGGCGCTGCTGCAGGCGATGCAGGAGCGGCAGGTGACGATTGACCGGGCGACTTATCTGTTGCCGCCGGAATTCACGGTGTTCGCGACGCAGAACCCGATTGAGCATGAGGGCACGTATCCTTTGGCGGAGGCGCAGAAGGACCGGTTTCAACTGAAGATCGATATTGGCTACCTGGACCGGGCGGAGGAGGTGGAGTTGGCGCAGCGGCAGTTGAGCGGCGATTCGCCGGAGGCGCGCCTGGCGCAGGGCGCGGTGCGGCCGATGCTGGCGGGCGGGCAGTTAGCCGAGTTGCAGACGGCGCTGCGGCAGGTGCAAATGCGCGATGAGCTGGTGGGATATGTCGTCGAGATCGTACGGCGGACGCGGACAGCGGAGACGCTGTTGACCGGGGCGGGGCCTCGGGGCACGCAGGCGCTGCTGGGCGCGGCGCGGGCACAGGCCGCGCTGGAGCAGCGGGATTTCGTGACGCCGGACGATGTGAAACGGATGGCGGTGGCGGCGCTGGCGCACCGGTTGGTGCTGCGGCCGGAGTTCGAGATTGAAGGCCTGACGGTGAGCGAAGTGGTGGCGAAGATTCTGACGGAGGTGGCCGTCCCAGTATGATCGCTCCCACGCCCCGCTTGATCGCGCTGGTGGCCTTGACGGCCGTCGCGGCGGCGGTGTCGCCGCTGGCGGGCGCGGTGGGCGTGGGATTAGTTATGCTGGCCGCGGCGGTGGATTTTGGTTTGAGCCGGCGGCGGGCGGAGGGAGTCCGCATCGGGAAAGTGGAGCCGTTGCGGTGCTATCTCGGCGTGCCGGCGTCCTTGACGATTCCGATGACGGCCCCGGCGGGGGCTTTGCTTTCGTTAGCACTGCCGCCGGAGTTGGAGATGGCGGCCGAGACAGGAAACCCGTGGGCGTTTACGCCGAGGGAGCGGGGGCGGTACGGGGTGTTGGCGCTGGCCGTGCAGGCGCCGACGCAGCTCGGGCTGTGGGAGTTGCGGGAGCGGTTTACACCGGAGGTGGAGATTCGGGTGTATCCGCGGGTACGCGGGGCGCAGGAGATGAAGGCGCTGCAGCGGGCGTTGACGGGGTCACGGCACGTCCGGCAGGTGGGACGGGGGCGGGAGTTTGAGAAGCTGCGGGAGTACAGTCCCGGAGATAGTTTTCAAGACGTTCATTGGAAGGCGACGGCGCGGCGGGGAGCGCCGATTACGCGGACATATCAGATTGAACGGACGCAGGAGATCTACTGTTTGCTGGACTGCGGGCGGCTGCAGGCGCGGCGGCAGGAGACGCAGACGGTTCTGGACTGGAGCTTGACGGCAGCGCTGCATCTGGCACTGGCGGCGGAGCGGCAGGGGGACAGGTTGGGGCTGCTGGCGTTTAGCGACCGGATTGACGGTTTTGTTCGGGCAGGGAGCGGGGCGGCGCACTTCGCGGCTTGCCAGGAGATGCTTTATCCGCTACGGCCTTCAGAGGCGGTGACGGACTATACGGAGGCGGCAACGTATCTGCGCGCGCGGCTGCCGCGGCGGGCGCTTTTAGTGGTGTTCACATCGCTCGACGATCAAGCGTCAGCGGAGCCGTTTGTGCGGGCGGCGAAGTTACTGGGGGAGCGGCATCTGGTGGCGGTGGTGGCGGCGCGGGCGCCGGGCGCCGAGCCTTTGTTCAGCGGACCGCCGCCGGGGGAGGAGGCCGAGATCTACCGGGCGCTCGGCGGGCACCTGGTTTGGCGGGGGTTGCGGGAGTTGCAACTCGACTTGGGCCACCAAGGCATCCGGTTGGCTTCTGAAGAGCCGCGAGAAATGGGACTGCGCGCCTTGACGATGTACGAGGAGATCCGGCAGAGGCAACTCGTATGATTCTTGATCTGGACCGGTTTGTGCGGGAGGGGGAACCGCGTTGGCAGGAGCTGGAGGCAGTGTTGACGCGGATGGAGAAGCATCCGTACGCAGCGGTGGAGGTGACTGAGCTTGAGCGTTTGCACGCGCTGTATCAACGCACTTCGGCGGACCTGCTGCGAGTGCGCGGACTGCATTCCGAGGCGCGCCTGCGGCAGTATCTGGAGAGCCTGGTGAGCCGGGGGTACACGGCGATTCACGGGGTGACGGACCGGAAGAAGGCGGCATGGTTCGGCTGGTTTCTGAAGGATTTTCCACGAGCCGTGCGGCGGCAGGCGGGGGCGCTGGCACTGGCAATGGCTCTATTCTGGGGCGGATCGGCGGTGGGCGCTGGGTTGCTGGTGGTGATGTATGAAGAGCGGGAGACGCTATTTCCGTTTGCGGGGTTGGCGGCGAAGCCGAGCGAGCGGGTGAAGCAGGAGACGGTGGAGCGGAGTCAGATGGTGGCGGAGCGGACCGGCCGATTCTCCGCACATTTGATTCAGAACAATACTCGAGTGGCCATTTTCACGTTCGCGCTGGGGATGACGTACGGCGTGGGGCCGACGGTGTTGTTGTTCTCAAACGGGGTATATCTCGGCGCGGTGGCGATGGATTATGTGAAAGACGGGCAAACGCTATTTCTGCTGGGATGGCTGCTGCCGCACGGAGTGATTGAGTTGCCCGCGATTATTCTAGCTGGGCAGGCGGCATTTCTGTTGACCGGGGCGCTGCTGCCGCGAGGGCGGCGGGCGCCGGTGGGCGAGCGGCTGCGGGCGGTGTTTCCAGACGCGCTGGCGATTATGGGCGGAGTGGCGGTGCTGCTGGCGTGGGCGGGCATCGTGGAGGCGTTCTTCTCGCAGTATCACGAACCCGTGGTTCCGTATGCGGTGAAGATCGCGTTCGGGATAGGGGAATTGGCCGGGCTACTGGCATTCTTGCAGTTGGCGGGACGCGATGGCGAGTGACGGTTTAGAGATCCGGACGCCGGAGGGCGTGCCGTTCTCAATTCCGCTGGCGGGGGCGGGGGCGCGGATGATGGCGCTGATTATCGACCTGCTGGCGATTATGGCGATCGCCACGACGGGGTTGACGGTGTTCCGGGTATTTGAGCAGCTAGCGCCGGATGTGATTGGCGGGGTGGTGACGCTGGTCTATTTCGCGGTTTCGACGGGGTACGGGATTGTGATGGAGATCGTGTGGAACGGGCAGACGCTGGGGAAGCGGCTGCTGGGGCTGCGGGTGATAGACCGGGGAGCGCGGCCGGCTCGGCCGGCGCAGATGGTGATCCGGAATTTGCTGCGTCCGGTGGATTCATTGCCGGCGCTGTACCTGACGGGTGCGGCGTCGTGCTGGCTGACGAAGCATCGGCAACGGCTAGGCGATTTGGCGGCGGGGACGGTGGTAGTGCGGACGGGGGTTTCCGTGCGGGGGGACTGGAGCCAGTTGGGGCGGGAGAAGTACAATTCGTTGCGGGAGCATCCGGCGTTGGCGGCGCGGCTGCGGCAGAGGACGGAGCCGGAGTTGGCGGGGTTGGCGCTGGACGCGGTGTTGCGGCGGGAGGAGCTGACGCCTGAGGCGCGGGTGGCCGTGTTTGGGATTCTAGCCGAGAAGCTGAAGGGCTTGGTGGAGTTTCCGGCGGAGGCGGTGGAGGCGTTGTCCGACGAACAATATGTCCGGCGGGCGGTGGAGGTGCTTTACAGCACGGCCCGATAGGGAACCTTAGTACGGGTTGTCCGGTCCCCAGGTACTAAGGCGGTGGGTCTTGGTAATCATGGTCGTTTGGTACCGGGTGTCCATTGTTGGACGCTGGCGTGGAGGCCACAATTGTGGGGAATGAGTCCAGCTGTCAGCACCGGGGGGCGAGCCGCGCGCCGGACGTCCATCGATCTCCACCGGAGCGTTAGGTCCGTGCCGCTGACACGGGCGCGGGTGGGAATCGCCTTGGGATTCGCGTTCGTTGTCTTTGTTTTGTTGGCCTACTTCTCGGTGCCCTTGATGGCGTTCCACTCTTCGGTGGCCGACATGCTGCTGCGGTGGGCGGGAATTCCGAACGCGGGTTGGGATCCGGTCGCGATCTTCCCGGGACTGGAGCCAGGCTCTGGCCCCTTGGTGCCCATTCCGACATTCGCGCAAGTTTCTGAAGGGGCTCGATTCGCTCTGATTCTGGGCATTGTGGCGCTACTACTTGTGGCGGGCCGGTTCTCTCTATTTCGTAATCTGGCGAACTTCCTGATTGTTCTGCTGGTGGTCTCGGCGGTGGTGAACGTTTTCTTCGACACCTTTCAGTTGCAGTCGAAAGTATTCGGGCAGATCTGGCTGCGGCAGGAGTTGCTGGTCTGGTTGCTGATGCCGTTTGTGAGCCTGCTGCTCTTTCTATTGCCGCAACCGAACCTGAGCGAGGGACTGGGATGGATGGCCCTGGTGCAGGTGTACGGTTTCTGCTTCTCTGTGCTGCGATTCGTGTTTTGCGTCGGGATGTTGCACTACACCGGCCTGCTGTTCATGCCGTTGCTCTGGTTTGCGTTGGGCACGCTAAGCGATTTGTTGATTCTGTTGTTCTTTTACTCGATTTCGGTCTATCGAACCTCGGGTCAGCTTTGGGGGATCCGTAGATCATGGCAGTCACAGTTTTAATAGCAGTTTCATGGATTTTGATCGTGCTGTCCATACTGGTTCTGGGTGCCTATGCGGTGCGCCACTATTACTTTGGCTACTCCCGGATGCGATTGAAGCATCCGCGCGAGACCAATGAATTGGTGGGCTTCGTGATGCCGCGGGTGACCGTGTTCATCCCGATGCACAACGAGGAAAAGGTTGCCCGGGACATCCTACGGGCGCTGGTGGACTGCGACTACGATTGGGAACTGCTCGAAGTGATCCCGGTGAACGACCGCTCGTCGGACGGCACCCGCGCCATTGTGGACGAGTTCGCGGGACGGTATCCGTTCATAAAACCCTACCACCGGACGGAGGGAGTGGGCGGGAAACCGGCGGCGCTGGAGGAGGCGACAGAACTGGCCACCGGCGACATTTATCTGATGTTTGACGCGGACTATGTGCCTGGCCGCGCGGTGTTGAAGATGCTGACGGCGCCCTTTGTCGACCCGGAGATCGGGGCGGTGATAGGACGGGTGGTGCCGCACAACATTGGCGACAGTTTGCTTTCCGGGCTACTTTCGCTCGAACGCTGCGCCGGCTATCAGTCGGTGCAGCAGGCCCGATTCAACCTGGGGTTTACCGCTCAGTTCGGCGGCACGGTGGGCGGGGTGCGCGCGGCGGCGCTGCGAGCGGTGGGCGGATGGAACCCCGAGTCGCTGACCGAGGATACGGATCTGACGTTCGCCCTGCTGCTGAGCGGGTGGCGTACGGCTTATGTGAACCGGGCCGAGTGCTACGAAGAGGTGCCTCGGGATTGGGCGGTACGCCGGCGGCAATTGAGCCGTTGGGTAACCGGCCTTACCGAATGCCTGCACAATTATTGGCACGACCTGGTCCGCGCCCGCTTTCTGCGCCGGGAGGAGAAGACGGATGCTCTCTTCCTGTTGGCCATGTATTTGACGGCGCCGATTATCGTCATCGGCTGGGTGGCATCGCTGGTGCTGTTCTTTATTCCCGAGGCCCATGCGGTGCCGGTGCTGCCGGTGGCGATGCTAATTATCGGCTACCTGTTGTTTTCGAATCAGGCTACTTTTCTTGAGATCGGCGTGGCGACTCTGCTGGACGGCACACGCCTGCGAGCTCTGCTAATGCCGTTGAGCCTGCTCAATTGCTTCGCGAACACGGGCGCCATTTGCAACGCGTTGCGGAAGTTTTATTGGAACCGGTTTTGGGGTAGCGGCGGTGATGGGTGGTACAAGACGCGTCGAACGCGGCTCGGCAGAGAAGGACAGGCATTTAGCGCGAGCGCAGAGGCAACGGCGGTGGGTGCGGCCCAGCAGTCGGTGAAGGGCATCTACTACGCAAGTAATGACGGGATGGGGGACTGATCCGATGGCGCTTCTGATTTTTTCTGTACTTTTCCTCGCGATTTTCTATCTGCATTTTTCGCTGGCGCACCGGGCGTGGATCGCGATCCGGGGCAAGCAGTCCTCCGAGCTGGACATGAGATACGTGCGTATGGAAGACTACTTCGGCCAATCGTTCCGCCGGAAGTTGCAACATTGGCTGGCGACGCTGCCGGAGGCGACGAATTCGACGGCCGGGCTTCGTATATATGACCACGGGCGCGAACGGATCTACGTAGCGCCGACGGCGCAGTATCCCGGCGGCCGGGTGGAGAAAGCGATTCTAGTGACGGAAGGCGCTTTCGCGTGCGGGCCGAATTGTGATTTCCGCAACGAGCTGATGGTGAAGGGAGACGGCGACATTGGCGAGGGCACGGCGCTGCAGGCTATCGCGGCAGATGGCGCTCTGCAATTGGGCGAGGCCGTAACGGTGCGGCGATGGGTTGATGCGGCAGGCAAGTTGACGATTGGCGCCGACACGGCGATTCATTCGCGGGCGACTTCGCGGACGGCCATTGAATTCCTGCCGGGCGCCTATGCGCAGTCGTTGTTCGCACCGGAGATCGTGACCGAAGGCCGGAACGACGAATCGATTGAGCTTTCGGCGGGGCGACGCGCGCTGGTGCAGATTCCGCACCGGGCGGGACAGACAGCCCGCGCCCAGAATGGGTTCGACCCGGCGAAGCTTTTTTCGATGGGGGGTGGGACCTATTTCTACGAGGGCAACCTGGACGTGACGGCGTCGCTGCATCTGCGGGCGCCGCTGGTGGTCCGTGGCCACTTTTCGTGCGGGAAAGAGAGTTTGCTCGAGGCGGACGTGAAGGCGCGCGGGCACATTACGATTGGGGCGGCGTCGGTGGTGAAGGGCAACTTGGTAGCGGACGGCAATCTGCTGTTGAAGCCGGACGTTTACTTCCAGTCTTTGTTACATGCGGGCGGGGAGATGCGGCTTTCGTTTGGGGTGCGGGGACTGCGGGAGAGGTTGCCGGTCGCGGCGCACGCGACACGGGCGCTGACTCTCGAAAGCAATGTCGTTATCAACGGCAAGGTATCGTCGGCGCACCGGGTGATCGCCATTTCGACACCGATGGCGTGGCTGCAATCGAACAAGGCAAAAGCGTGGACCCAATGAAACTTCCGTAACCTGCTGGAAGTGGGCACGCCGTTTCGAACGGCTAAGATTCCGCGCTTTTCGTCGGTGTTTCATCTCAATTCGCAGACGCGGCCGGGAGTGACGCAGCAGTCGTTCAGCTTTCTTCAGCTTCCCGAACTGGTCGAAGAACTTCTACACGGCGCAGGGTTTCAGCTATGCGCCGGAGCGGGGCGCGTTTCGTTGTTTGCGAGCCGGCGTTTTCGACGTGCGGGGATCCTACGCGGGTTTCGCAGTCCGACTCACAAGGGCCGGTGAAAGGGCAGATCTACAGCACCGCGTTCCTGTACTACCCCAAGCGCATAATGATTGAAGGAAATTACTTCATTAACCGGAATCAGCCCGAGCACAAGATCGGCAACTCGGCCAGCTTGGCGGTGCAGTACGGCCAGGAGGGAAATATTGGGTGGGCACGGTGGTCGGCGGGGGCAAAGGATTCGCCTTCGGCGTGCAAGCGCAGGGTATGAATGCAAGCCGAGCTATTGCGAGCCGAACGGCAACCGCTTTGCGATCCAGCGTCTTGGCACGCTGATGAATCGGCCGGAATACAGCGCCGGTACGGAGTTCGACGGCACGTTCACGGACTCCGATCTGGCCATCACGACGGTGCCGGACGACCTTTCGAATGGCGAAGCCTAGAAGGCGCGGATTGTGTACGCGCCGGGCTTACTGCAAGTGTTTCTCACAGACATGTCGACGCCACTTCTCGCCGACAACGTGAAGTCGGCCGAACTGCGAATCTGCAGGACGGGCAGAACGCCTACATCGGCTTCACTTCGTCGACCGGCGGGCGTGGGAGAACCACGACATTGTCAACTGGAGCTATGCTGAGGTGCCGGAGCCTTCCACGCCGGCGCTGATCGGTGCTGGGCTAATCGCCGGAGGGATGATCCGCCGCCGCCGCGCCTAGCCGCGGTGGCCTTGGATGTTGACGAGTTCCGTCTTCTCAGGCTTCGTGACGGCCTTTTGGGCGAGGGTCTGCGGAGCCCGCCAGAAATCGATGAGCGACGTAATATGCACACACGAGACGGTGCAATACGGAGCACACCCTTTTTCGGTGAGGAACTCGCGGCGCATGTCCGTTTTCGAATAGCCGAGAAGGGGTACGCCGGGGAAGCCGCGCTGCTGGGAGCAGTAGTGCACCAAGCCGTCTTCGCAGATGTACATGTAGCGGGCGCCCGCGCGACAACGCCATTCGCTGCTTTGGCCGAGGGCGATCCGGTCCTGAAACTTGGCGAAGCGGGCGAAGCTACGTTTGGCGAGGACCTTGAACTCGCGATACACCGACATTTCAGTGTCGCCGAGGGGCTTCAGCTGACCTTGGCCATCATGGATGATGCCGACCGTTGCGCTGAACCCGAGTTCCAACGCGCGATTGCCGATCTTCACGGCGTCACCAGGGAACTTGACGCCGCCGCCGAGCACGGAATTGATATTGACGTGGAAGAGGGCGTGTTCCCGGAGCAACTGGAGCTTCTTGTCGAGGACCTTCAGGCTCTTCTTCGAGACCTCATCGGGCATGACATTGTCGATGCTGATCTGCAGATGGTCGAGGCCGGCCTGGTTGAGCCGTTCGATGCGGGCGGCTGTGAGGAGGTATCCGTTGGTGATCATCCCTGCAATGATGCCGTGATGATGGATCCGATTGACGAGGAGATCGAGATCCGGATGCAGCAACGGTTCGCCACCGCTGATCATGATCAAGGTGGTGCCGAGTTTCGCCAGATGGTCGATGCGGTCCATCATGACGGTGACATCAACCGGCTTTGAGATGTCGTCGTACTCGTTGCAATAGGTGCAGGAGAGGTTGCAACGGCGCATCGGAATGATGTGCGCCTGCACGATGTGATCCGTGGACCAGAGGCCCTTTCCGATCATCCGCAACTCTCGCAAGCGGCGGCTAAGGGCCTTTACCGTGCGGCGGATGCGGAAACCTGTGCTGGACATAAAGGCGTAATCTCTTATTAAAACACAGGGATCGCAGAGACGCACCGCACGGAGGCCGAATGCGGAGAAAGCAAAGTTGAACAGCGAAAGTTAGGGCTTCGGCGGTTTCGGGGCCGGCGGCGTGTTGGCCGGCGGCGTGTTGGCCGGCGGCGCGTTGGCTGGCGGCGCGTTGGCTGGCGGCGTGTCAACCGCATCGCCGAACGTGATCGTTGTAGTGGATCGGAACTGCTTGTAGTCCTCGTACTTGACCTGCATTTTCAGGCCGACGGTTTGCGTATCGAATACAAGCGTGTCATCAGCCCTGGTCAGCACCGGGAACCAGAACTTGCCGTCCACCTGTTCGCGCCAGGTTTCGAATTTGGGAAATTGCTGATCGTTGCCCTTCTTGAGGAGGCCGGTGGCGCGGCCGTAGGACTTCACGATCTGCAAATCGAGGTCGTCCACCCAAACTTGCCCTTGGAAGTAGCGCTGGCCGGGCTCCAGTTTTCGGGGTTTAACAGCGAAGACGTAGCAGTCGATCTCATCCAATTTCTCTTTCCCAAGGTAGTCGACCTGATACTTCGGCAGCTCCTTGGTGGTGAGTACGAACGGCTGGACGCTTCGGAGGTCCTGCTCGTCTTCCGGCGACATCGAAACCAGCACCAACGTTGGCGACGGGGCGCGGACGATACGTTCCGTCCGTTTGCCTTCTGGAGAAAATATGATGTCCGAGACGAGGTCAAATCGTCCTCGTGCCTGGCCGCTGGCTTCAAACTCCTGGATCCGGATCGTCTGCCGGTAGGTATAGAGTTCGCGGGCCTTGGCGAATTCGGCCTCCTTGGCGGCAAACTTCACAATGATCTCGGCGATCTCGTCTTTAGTTGGCTCAGCCTTGCTCGCCAACAAGGGCAGGCTAGCGGCCATAAAAATCACTGCTATCGTGCGCATACGCTCTCCGTTACATGGGACGCTTGAGGTGCCGGGTCCGTTACGACAGAATGCCTTTGGCAATGGTGATCCGTTGCATGTTGCTGGTGCCTTCGTAGATCCGGCCAATCTTTACATCACGATAATACTTTTCGACGGGCGAGTCTTTCGTGAACCCGATGCCGCCGAAAATCTCGACCGCCTGCGAGGCGATCTCTTCGGCGACGGTGGAGGCATAGAGCTTGGCCATGGCCGCTTCCGTCACGAAACTCTTGCCGGCCTCGCGCAGGCGAGCCGCGTTGTAAACCATCAGCCGGGCGCCTTCAAGCTTCATGGCCATCTCAGCGAGTTGGAACTGCACTCCCTGGAACTCGGCAATGGGCTTGCCGAATTGCCGCCGCTGTTTGGCGTAAGTGAGGGCATGGTGGTAAGCGCCGCGGGCGAGACCGACCAATTGGCCCCCGATCGCGATCCGCCCTTCGTTCAGGGTCTCGATGGCGATTTTGTAGCCCTTGCCGACTTCACCCAGCACGGCGGACCGGTGGACGCGCACGCCATTTAGGGAGACCTCGGCGGTGGAGGAGGCGCGGATGCCGAGCTTATCTTCCTTCTTGCCGATCTGCAGGCCGTCGCTTTCGCGGGGCACGAGGAAGCAAGTGATGCCGCGGTAGCCGTCCGCCGCGTTGACGGTGGCGAAGACCAGGAACAGCCCCGCTTCGTGAGCGCTGCTGATCCACAGCTTGCGGCCGTCGAGGATGTAGCTGTTGCCGTCAGCACGGGCGGTGGTGGCCAGCGAAAACGCGTCGGAGCCGGAGCCGGCCTCCGAGAGTGCGTACGCCCCGACAAGCGATACGTTGAGCTTCGGCAACCATAGGGCCTGTTGCTGGTCCGAACCGTAGCGGAGAAGGGCGTTGATGACCAGAGTATTCTGCACGTCGACGATGACGGCAACGGCCGGATCGACGGCGGCGATCTCCTCGATGCACAGGACGGAGTGGAAAAAAGTGCCGCCGGCGCCGCCATACTCTTCCGGCACCTCGACGCCCATCAAGCCGAGCTGAAAGAGCCCTTTCAGGATCTGGGGGTCGAGAGTGGCGCTTTCATCCATAGCGCGCACACGCGGGGCAATCTGCTCCCGTGCAAATTGGCGGACTGAACTCTGGAGCATTGCTTCTTCTTCGTTCAGAACGGTGAGAGGGACCATGCTCCAGTTTACGCTTGTCTCGTAACACGGCCTTCGTAGGCCTCGATGACCTCGCGGATGGGGCCATCCATTACGAGTTGCCCGTGGTCCAACCACAGGGCGCGATCACAGAGTTCGCGCAGGGTGGGCGAGACGTGGGAGACGCATAGAATCGTCTTGCCCTGGTTCCGAATCTGGAAGATTTTTTCGGTGCACTTGGCCTGGAACTTCTGATCGCCGACGGCCAGCACTTCGTCGATGATAAGAATTTCCGGGTCTAAATTCACGGCGACGGAAAAGGCCAACCGCAACATCATGCCGTTTGAGTAAGTGCGCAGCGGTTCCTTAATGAAGTCATCGAGTTCAGAAAACTCGACGATGGAATCATAGAGACCGTAAGCCTGCTTCCGGGAGAAGCCCAGGAGAGAGGCGTTCAGGATGATGTTTTCGCGGCCAGTAAGGTCTGGATGGAACCCGGAGCCGAGATCGAGCAGGGCGGCCGCGCGGCCCGACACGGTAACGGTCCCTGTCGACGGTGGCACTAGTCCTGTGACCAAACTGAGCAGCGTACTCTTGCCGGCGCCATTAGCCCCGATGACCGCGATGGATTCCGCGTCCTGAACCGAAAAGCTAACATCCTTCAACGCAAAGAACCGCTCCGGATCCGACTTTCCCAGAATATCTTCCAGGTAGTGGCGCAGAAGTTTCTGGCCGCCGGACCGGTGAAAAGTCTTGTTTACGTTCTGGAGCTCGATCACCTTCATTTAGAGATAGTCGAAGAACTGGCGCTTCAGGCGGTGGAATACGATCAACCCAAGCGCGAATACCAGAGTGGAACTGAAAGTAAGTTTTAAGAGCAGCGTGGCGGTGGGCGCATCGCCATCGATCAGGATAGTCCGCAGGGCCAGGATCAGCGCCGCCAGCGGATTGAACTGATACAGGTTGGCATAACTCTGGGGCACCGAGTGAATCGCATAAAACACAGGCACCATCCAAAAGAGTAACGTACACGCTGACTCGACGACGTAACGCACGTCACGAATGTAAACGTCAAGAGCCGAGGTCATTAGCGTGAGGCCACAGACAAATAGAATCTCCAGGCCCCAGACTACCGGCAACCAGAGCCAGTTCCAGTTGACCCCGCGGCCGAAGACCACGACCAAGACCAGCAGCAAGCCGATCTGGATACCCAAGTGGACACAGGTAGACAGAACCGTGGCAATGGGGACGATCTCGCGCGGCACGGGAACCCGTTTGATCAGGCCGGCATTGTTGGCGACCGAGATGGTGCCGTTCTGCCAAGCTACCGTGAAGAAATTGAAGGGGACGAGCCCGCAGAGCACGAAGATCGGAAAGTTCTCGATCTGATTATTGGGAAAAACTGCCGTGAAGACAAAGGTCAACGCAGCCATCATGACCAGAGGATTCAGCAACGACCAGAAAACGCCGAGCGACATATTGCGGTATCGGATCTTGAAATCCTTCACGATCAGATTCTGCAATAAAAATAGGTAGTCGCCTTTCCACATGTTTAATGGTGATGTGCTCCCGGGCTAGGCCGGAGGACTTCCAATTGTACCCCACCATCGCAGGGTATTTAACCCCAAAAGGGTGAGGCCGATGCCTACCCAGACCCGGCGAGGAACGCGCGCGGGGTCCACTGGGCGCTCGGGCCGCAGCAGGCTCCACCCCAGCCAAGCCACCACGCTAGCCATAACCAAAGGAGACAGCGGGTGGTAAGCGATCGCCTTTTGCCACTGGCCGTGCCCGAGCGAAGCCATGGCGCGGGTCATGCCGCAGAGCGGGCAGACGAGGCCGGTCAGGACCCGAAACGGACAGAACATCAAACGGGGGCCGCCTTCCGGAGGGTAGAGGGCACAGAAGACGAGCGCCCCCGCAGGCAAAGCGGCCACGGTGATGCGGTTGCGCCAGGTCATCGAGCGTTATCGATCGTCCGCTGTTCAAATCCAAATACGTCCTGATAGGCGGCCACCGTAGCGGCATGGATCACGGGCAGGGCGACGAGGAGGCCGACAAAACACGCGAGCACCCCGGCGAAGACGACGAGCATTTGCAACAGAACGAACACCAGATAGCCGCCCCAATCGCGCTTGGCGGCTTCCATGCTGGCTTCCATGGCGGGCCAGAAGTCCATGCCCTTGTCGAGGATCAGGAGAAACGGAAACTGTAGCGCGGCGAGGACAAAGAATCCGGGGACGAGGCAGAGCGCAAAGCCGATGCTGCTGAAGATGGAGACCAGGATTCCGGCCACCATGGCGGGGACAAACAAGTTGAAGCCCTTGAAGACGTCACCGACCTCCGTCCGTCCGACGAACATGCGGCGCATGATGGAGTATTGAATGCCGAGAATCATGGGTCCCTGCAGAATGAAAGGAACCGCGCCGCTGACGACGGCGAGAAGAAGCGCATGGATGGCAAACGTTGGCAGGTCGCTCTTGACGAGGTCCCAACCCTGGCCGATCCACTTGGCGCCGTTCGCCTTTTCGCAGCGGATGACGGGCATCGGGACGATCGTCTGCGGGGAGCCGAGAGGGGGATTCTCGGGTGCACCCGGCGTTTGCGGCATGCCACACGCGGGGCAATACGGGGCTTCCGCCGCCACCTGGGTACCGCACTTGGGACAGAACATAGATTTATGGCCTCGTTATATCCTAATCTGACCGATGCCTAACTGGAAGCTCATAGCGCAAGCCCGCGGAATCGAAGTTTCCGCCGAAGAGATGGACCGATTAACCGTAGTTCTGAACGCGCTGGAGACGGCGTGGGCGCCGCTCCGCGAGTTGGCGCCTCATGAGACCGAGCCTGCCGTCGCCTACCGCCTGTCCCGCCAGGAGCCGCAAGCGTGAATATCCTCGACGCCGCCGCCCAACTGCGCGCGAACCAAACCACTTCGCGCCGCCTGACGGAAGAGTGTCTGGCTCGCATCACGGAATACGATCCCCGCGTCAACGCTTTCATAACCGTGACCGGGGAGCATGCGCTCGCCCAAGCGGATGCGGCCGACAGGGAACTTGCCGCCGGCCAGGATCGGGGACCGCTGCACGGTATCCCGATCGCCCTGAAAGATGTCTACGCGACGGCGGGCATTCGCACGACGGTAGGCTCCCTGCTCTTCCGCGATTACGTGCCGGAGGCCGACTGCGCCGTGGCCGAGAAGCTCATGGCCGCAGGTGCCGTAATGGTGGGCAAGACGAACATGCACGAGTTGGCTTACGGGGTGACGTCGTCGAACCCGCACTTTGGTCCGGTGCGAAATCCGTGGGACCTGAATTGCGTACCCGGCGGATCGTCGGGCGGTTCGGCGGCCGCCGTGGCGGCGCGCATGTGCTTCATGGCGATGGGGAGCGACACGGGCGCTTCGATCCGGATCCCGGCCGCCTTCTGCAACCTGGTGGGCTTGAAGCCGACCTATGGGCGCGTCAGCCGCCGCGGCATTCTGCCCCTGGACTTCTCGCTCGACCACATGGGACCGATCACGTTAACCGTGCGCGACGCGGCCATCTGCCTGCAAGCCACGGCCGGGGTGGACCCGCTCGACGACACGTCCAGCCCCGAACCGGTGGACGACTACATGCCGCCAGTGAAGGTTTCGCTCGAAGGCGTCCGCATTGGCGTACCCGAGAATTTTTACTTTGATGGCATCGACCCGGCAGCGCAGTCGACGACGCGGCAGATGGTGCAGCTTGCCGCCGGGTTGGGCGCCAAAGTGGAGGTGATCCGGGTGCCCGATATCATGGCGATGAATACGGCGGCCCGCGTGATTCTGCTCAGCGAAGCCTCGGCTGCGATGGAACGCTTCCAGCATCGCCGGGCGGAGATCGGAGAAGACGTTCAGGCGATGCTCGACCAAGGTAGATTCCTGGCGGCGACGGACTACGTGAATGCGCAGCGGGCCCGCCGGGTGTTCCGGGATCAGTTCCTCGAAATCTTCCGCCGTGTCGACGTGGTGTTCACCCCCGCCACTCCCACCGCGGCCCAGCCCATTGGGCAGAAAACGGTGCGGATCGGCGATGTCGACGAGGACTTCCGGTTGGCAACGACACGCTTTGCCCGGGCGATCAATCTGCTTGGCTTCCCTGCCCTCTCGATGCCGTGCGGGTTCGACACTCGGCGTATGCCGCTGGGCCTGCAGATTATCGCGGGACCGTTTGAAGAGAAGCGACTGCTGGCGGTGGCCGCCGCGCTCGAAGACGCGACCGACTTCCACAAGCAGACGCCGCCACTCTAGCCGTGCTCCTCAGTGCAACCGGGGAAAGATTCCAAATGGACTCCTCCCCGGTAGCCTAGCCATTCCTTTTGCCCTTCGTCGCTGAGGGCGTAGGCGTCGATGGCGGCGCGCTTGGCGACGCCGAAGAACCGATCAAGTTCGGTGGAGGGCGTGAGTTCGTTGGCGGCCAGTTGCTCCATGGGCGTCTTCTGTTTTGCCCATGCGGCCAAGCCCCGCTGCCAAGTCTCGGTGTCGCCCACGCCGTGGGCCAGGCCCAGGTCGATGTAGCGCACTACGCGGGCGGCTTTCGAGCCGGGCAAAATCAACTCGACGAACTCTTCGGCGGCGGCGAACTCCGCGGCGCTGAGGGCGCGCGGCGCATAGTCGGGTGCAGCGAATAGCGCGCTGAGGGATACGAACTCGCGGCGGTCCAGCATTACAGGTCACCTCGCCGGGCCCGGGAGGCCAGCTTTTCGGCCATGCGCCAGGAGAGCGCAATGTTTGTCAGCGTCGGGTTCTTTTCCGGGTAGGCCGGGAAGACGCTGGCATCGCCGAGGAATAGATTCGGAATGTCGTGGCTGCGGCATTCGGTGTCAACAACGCTTGACCGCTTGTCCGTCCCCATGCGGGCCGTTCCCACCCAGTGGTTCGAATCGATGACGAGATTCTCGCGGGTGGCCTTGCCGGGCGAGAAGTGGACGGTGCCGCCGGCGAGACGAATCGTCTCTTCGCAGGTTTCGATGACGTCGTCGGCCATGGCGAGGTCGGAGTCGTCATAGTGCAGATGGATGCGGGGCAGTGGCACGCCGTGGGCGTCCTTCTTCACCGGATCGAGGTCGACGTACTTGTTCTTCGAGATGAGCAACATGCCCTGCATGTTCATGCCGGCGTGAGTGGTGTTCCAATCTTTGAGCTGCGCCTTCAGGCTTTCGCCAAAGCCGGGCGCCCATTTGATGGCGAGCTTCTTCGGGTGGACGCCGGCGCCGCACTGCACCTGATACGTCCCTTCGAACTTCTTCGGCTTGTCCTTCCAGTACAGGCCGGTGAGCATGCTGTGATAGTAGTCCCAGCCGTCGTCGTTCGACGCATCGCGGCCGCGCACCTGCGGGAACAAACCCACGACGGTGAGACCGAAATGGGAGCTGAGGTTCCGGCCAATCTGGCCGCTCGAGTTGGCTAGGTTTTGGGCCAGCAGCAGACGGGCGGTCTCCACCGTGCTACAGGCAAGCACCAGGGCGCGGCAGCGGAGTTCCTCCCGGCCACCATCGGCCTTCACGATTTCGACGCCTTGGACACGGTGACCGTCCTTGGTCATGACGATGCGGGTGACGGTGGATTGGAGAAAGAGGGAGAGGCGGCCGGTGCGCAGCGCCATCGGGATGGGCGTATTCGCGGAGGTGTACTTTGAATCAACCTCGCAGCCCGCCATGCAGTGGCCGCAGAAGTGGCAGGTGGCGCGGGGGACGGCGCCGGACTTGGTGGGGATGGCTTTGCGGATGGAGACGAAGGCGGCCTCCCGATGCTTCCCGCGCAACCTAGCAGCGCCTTGGCCCAGCATCTTCTCGCTGCAGCGGAGGGGGACGCCGGGCAGGAATTCGCCGTCAGGCAGATTCCACAGGCCGTCGCGGAAGCCGGAGACACCCATGAGCCGTTCGGCGCGAGCGTAGTAGGGAGCCACCTCCTCATACGCGATGGGCCAATGGGCGAAATCGCCGGGGCCGAAGCGGAGCGTGTGGCCGGCCCAACAGAGCGATCGGCCACCGAGCGCTTTCAGCAAGCCGTGCCTCGGGTTGTCGCCGACGCCGGTGAAGTGGTCCTTCTCCTGGTAGTCGGTAACCTTTGCGACGGGCGTCTTGAAGCCGGCGGCCAGACGTTTCTCCCAGTCTTTGTGCGGCGACCCGTGGCCGTTGTAATCGCGTCCCGGGACAAGCCTTTTTCCGGCCTCGATGAGACCGACTTTAAGGCCTTGCTGGCAGAGGGAGTAGGCCGCGATGCCGCCTCCCGGGCCGCTGCCGACAACCAGCGCATCCAGGACTTCTTGGGCCATATTCGTTACTCTAACAATATTTCGCCATGCCAAAACCCGACCGTTTCGTTGCGTATTGTATCGAGCAATTTTCCCCGCTGGGAGCAATCGCCGCCCGCTACATGTTCGGCGGCTGGTGCCTTTACTGCAATGGCATCGTGTTTGCGCTGATCGCTGACGGCGCCGTCTTCCTGAAAGGGGACGCGGCCAACATTCCGGACTTTGCAGCGCGCGGCCTGGCCCCCTTTCGCCCGTTTCCGGATCAGGACCTAGTGATGAAGTACTTCCAGGCGCCCCCCGAGATTTTTGAAGATTCCGACGCGATGCGTCACTGGTGCGGCGGCGCGATCGCCGCTGGAGCGCGCGGCCGGAAGAAATCAAGGCGCAAGACCTGATCGAGTTCCGTGGCGCGTGACGCCCTTCGAAGTGGAGGGCCTCAGTGCCATGAATCTCGATCTCGACCGTCCCGTTTGTCCGTGGCACGGCGACATCTGCCGAAAGCAGGGCTGCCGCTGGGATTGCCGCCGGCATCGCGCGGCTCCGCCCGACGCTGTTATATACTCCTCACCGGATGCGGCTGTTATTCCCCTTGCTTCTCCTTGCGTTCCCGTTGACGGGCCAACACAGCGAAACGGCGCTGACGAATCCGTTTAGCTCACCGGACGACCGCTGGCGCGGCGGCGAATTCTTCCGCTCGCAGTGCGCCAACTGCCACGGGGTTGACGGCAAAGGCGGCGCCAGCGGCCCGAATCTGACAATGGGTTCGTTTCGTCACGCGTCGACGGAGGACGCGATGTTCCGGGTGATCACGAAAGGAATCGCCGGAACGTCCATGCCGGGCTTCTCGATGAATGGCCGCGAGATCTGGCAGATTGTGGCCTACATCCGGTCGTTAAACGTCAACCGTTCCGGGCCCTCCACCCGCGGCGACGCGCGGGCGGGCGAAAAGCTTTTCGGCGCGCTCCGGTGCGCGAACTGCCATGCGAACCGGGCCCCCGACCTGAAAGGGATAGGCCAGAGGTTATCTTTTGCCGAGTTGCAACTCGCTCTGCTTGAACCCTCGGCTGCGGTCGCGCCCGAGTATTGGATGTGGCAGGCGACCACAACTTCCGGCCAGACGCTGCGCGGTTCGCGGCTGAACGAAGATACCTTCTCCGTCCAGATACTGGACTCAACCGGCCGCCTGCGCAGCTTGCCGAAATCGCAGATCGAACGGCAGACGCTCGAACGCCGTTCGCCAATGCCTTCCTTCCGCGACAAACTGACGGACCGCCAACTCAACGACCTGCTCGCTTATCTTGTCCAATGAAACTGCTTCTGTTTCTTACCGCCACCGTTGCTCTCGCGCAGGTTACGCCGGAGCGGCTGCTCCGCCCGGAGAACGAACCCGGCAATTGGCTCACCTACCATGGCTCCTATGCGAGCCTGCACCACAGCGGACTGAAGCAGATCACGCCGGCCAACGCCGGGCAGTTGGAATTGAAATGGGTGTTTCAAACGAACTCGCTTGAAAAGTTCGAGACAACGCCGCTCGTCGTCGACGGGGTGATGTACCTGACGGAGGCGCCTAATACGGTGATTGCGCTCGACCCGGCCACCGGCCGCGAGTTCTGGATGTACGAGCACAAGAACCCGGAGGTGACCTATCCGTGCTGCGGCAAGATTAACCGCGGGCTGGCCATCAGCGGGAACACCCTGTATATGGGCACACTCGACGGGAAGCTGATTGCGCTTGACGCGGCGACGGGACGCCTGCGCTGGGAGACCACCGTCGTCGACTTCCGTAAGGGCTATGCGTTGACCCATGCGCCGCTCGTGGTGAAGGACAAGATCCTGGTCGGCACCGCCGGGGGCGAACTGGGGATTCGCGGATTCCTGGCCGCCTACGACGCGCAGACCGGCAAAGAGATCTGGCGGTTCAAGACTATCCCGGAACCGGGCGAACCCGGGAACAACACGTGGGGCGGTGACTCGTGGAAGCATGGGGGCGGGCCGATCTGGCTCACCGGTTCCTATGACCCGGTGCTGAAC
>JBBQRA010000093.1:0-21511 GCA_038215275.1 Bryobacterales bacterium
GAACCTGACGTACTGGGGCGTCGGCAACCCGGGACCGGATTGGAACCCGAAGGTGCGGCCGGGGGACAACCTCTATTCGAGTTCAGCCATTGCCCTTGATGCCGATACCGGCAAGTTGAAGTGGCATTTCCAGTTCACGCCGCACGATGAGTGGGACTGGGACGCGGTGCAGACCCCGGTGCTTGTAGACCGGGAATGGAAGGGGCAGCCGCGCAAGCTGATGCTATGGGCCAATCGCAATGGATTCTTCTATGTAATCGACCGGGCGACGGGAGAGTTCCTGCAAGGCACGCCATTCGTGAAGCAGGACTGGGCCAAGGGGCTCGATGCCAAGGGACGGCCGATTCGGAACGAGGGCCGGGGACCGAGCCCGCAAGGGTCGCGCACATTTCCCGGCGTGCAGGGCGGCACGAACTGGTTCGCTCCGTCCTATAGTCCGGTAACCGGCCTTTTCTACTTGAACGTGTGGGACGACTATTCGAGCCTTTACTTTTCCTGGGATCAGGAGTTCGAGCAGGGCAAATGGTACGCCGGCGGCGGCGTGAAAGCGGACGTGCAGTCGACGCGGCGCGACCGGATCACGCGGCGGCATCCGGACTCCGGCTATGGCGCAGTGCGGGCATTGAATCCGCTGACGGGCGCCAAGGTGTGGGAGTACAAGACGACCGATGTGAGTGATGGCGGCGTATTGACTACGGCGAGTAACGTGCTGTTTACCGGCAATCGCGAAGGGCATTTCTTCGCGCTCGACGCGACCACGGGGCAACTGTTATGGCGCCGGTACCTCGGCGGGCAGACCGTTGCTTCGCCGATTACTTACGAGGTTGGCGGACGCCAGATGGTCTCGATTGCGGTGGGCCATTCTTTGTTCACGTTTGGCCTGCGGGAGTAGCGCCAAGAAAATCAGGGTATATAGTAGGGGCCATGGGGATCCGGCGAATAGTGCGAGCGACCCTGCCAATTCTTTTCTGGCTGGTGTCCGGAACTGTGAACGCTCAACCGGAGCGGCAACACGTTTACGTGATGCCGATTGACGGAACGATCGATTTGGGTTTGGCGCCGTTTCTGGATCGGGCTTTGCGGCAGGCGCAGCAGGACGGCGCGGCGGCGGTAGTGCTGGAGATCAATACTTTCGGCGGTCGCGTGGATGCGGCGGTGGCCATGCGGGACGCCCTACTGAACTCGAAGGTGCGGACGATCGCCTTCATCAACCAGCGGGCCATTTCCGCGGGCGCATTGATCGCGCTGGCGACGAACACGATTGTGATGGTGGAAGGCGGAACGATCGGCGCGGCAACTCCCGTGATGGCGGGCACCGGCGGCCCCCCCACGCCGGTCGACGAGAAATCCGTCTCCTACGTCCGCAACGAGTTTCGCGCGACGGCCGAGGTGCGTAAACGCAACCCGCTGTTTGCGGAAGCGATGGTGGATTCCGACGTGGAAATTCCGAAGGTGATTGCTAAGGGAAAGCTGTTGACGTTGACGACGTCCGGCGCCTTGGAGCACAAGATAGCGGATTTTCAGGCCCCGACGCTCGAAGAGGCCCTTGCCGCGGCAGGACTGCCCAATGCCGAAGTTCGGCGGTTGACGGAGACCTGGGCCGAGTCGTTGGTGCGGTTCATCACCAATCCGGTGTTGAGTTCGTTCCTGCTTTCGATTGGGCTGTTGGGTTTGCTGGTGGAGATCCGGACGCCGGGGTTCGGAGTTCCGGGGAGCTTGGGCGTACTTTCGCTGGGACTCTTCTTCTACGGCCATTGGCTGGTACGCTTGGCTGGCTGGGAAGAGTTGATGCTGATCTCGCTGGGGATCCTGTTGATCGCCCTTGAGGTTTTCGTCATTCCTGGCTTCACGGTGGCGGGTGTGGCCGGGGTGCTGTCGCTGTTGGCTGGGCTCAGCCTGGCCATGGTGGGTGCCGGGGCAACCGTCGCAATTGTGATTCGCTCCATCGGGCAGGTCTTGATTTCGCTCGGAATATCAATCGCGGCAGCGCTGCTTGTGTTCCGGCTATTGCCGTACACGCCGATGGGCCGGCGGCTGGTCCTGTCGACGGATATGACGGCGGAAGCCGGCTACATTTCGGCTCCGGCTTCCGACTACACGTGGCTCGGCCGTCGCGGCACGGCTGTCTCTCCGCTCCGCCCTGCCGGGATTGCCGAGGTGGAGGGCCACCGCATTGACGTTGTCTCCGAAGGGACTTACGTCGAGGCGGGCTCCCCCATCGAAGTAACCCAGGTGGAGGGCAATCGTATCGTTGTCCAACCTCTTTCCGACCGCATCAAGGATGCTCTTTCATGAATGAACTTGACTTCTCCACCCTCGGCGCCTTTGGGCTCCTGATCCCGGGCCTGATCGCCCTGATTGTTATCCTCTATATCGTGCCGATCCCGCTGTGGGTGGCGGCGTGGTCTTCGGGGGCCTACGTCAGCCTCTCGACCCTGATCGGGATGCGGTTGCGGCGCGTGCCGCCCTCGACGATCGTGATTGGGCGCATTAGCGCCGTAAAGGCGGGTCTGGAGATTTCGGCCGACGATCTTGAAGCGCACTATCTTGCCGGGGGAAACGTTACCCGCGTCGTCAATGCGTTGATTTCGGCCGACAAAGCCAATATCGAAATGCCGTTCAAACGGGCGGCGGCGATTGATCTCGCGGGCCGCGATGTCCTCGAAGCGGTGAAGATGTCCGTCCTGCCGAAGGTGATTGAGACGGCGCGGATTGCGGCCGTGGCGAAGGATGGCATTCAGTTGATTGCCGTCTCCCGCGTGACGGTGCGGACGAACCTCGACCGGCTCGTGGGCGGCGCCGGCGAAGAGACCATCATCGCCCGCGTGGGCGAAGGCATGGTGTCGACGATCGGTTCGGCGCTGAGCCACAAGGACGTGCTGGAGAATCCGGATCACATTTCAAAAAATATTCTGAGCCGGGGTTTGGACGCCGGGACCGCGTTCGAGATCCTGTCGATCGACATTGCCGACATTGACGTGGGCGAGAACATCGGTGCGAAGTTGCAGATCGACCAGGCGAACGCCGACAAACAGATTGCGCAGGCCAAGGCCGAGGAGCGGCGGGCCATGGCAGTGGCGCTTGAACAGGAGATGAAGGCACGAGTGGTGGAGGCCGAGGCCGAAGTGCCACGCGCCCTGGCCGAGGCGTTCCGCAGTGGCAACCTCGGCATTATGGACCACTACCGGATGAAGAACATTCAAGCCGATTCAGCCATGCGCGAATCGATTGCGGAAGGTGGCTTGGAGCCGCCGCCGGCGAAGGGCTAACGTGGAGCTCGAGCGTATTCTCATCCTTCTGGTGCTGGTGCTGGTTCCGCTGGCGAACCTGTTGATTCAGGTTTGGCAGAAGCAGCAGGAACGCAAGCCGCCGGTGCCTCCGCCGATGCGGGGGGCTCCGGTTCCAGCACCGGTGCCGGTACTGGAACCGGCGAGAAAAGTACTGGTCGCCCGGATCGCGCGGCGGGCGGTGCGTCGCCCCATTGCTGAAGCCGCGGCGCCGCCGCCGGTGGCTCGGGTGGCCGGGCGCACGAGGACTCGCAAGACGCTCACGCTGCGCCGGGCGGTCTTGTCCGCGGAGATCCTGGGCCCGTGCCGGGCGTTGCGGCCGTTCGAGCTAAGCTAGTTTTTCCGGCACAGACTCCGGTGATGCGGTTAAATGAGCGGCCGATTTTCAAGGATCCGGAAGCGAAGGCGTTTATTCAGCGGCATTCCGATGTTCCTGATACTTGGGCGGTTGGCTATGTGCGGATTTGGCCTTCGCCCATGTTGTAGGCTGAGTCCATGCTGAATGGGAAGACTGCGATTGTGACCGGGGCGAGCCGTGGAATTGGGCGGGCCATTGCGGAGCGGTTCGGCAGAGAGGGGGCCAACCTCGTGCTAACGGCGCGGGATGCTGCGGCGCTGGACGAGGTGTCGCGAGGCATCGGCGAGCGTGCGGCGTGGCTGGCAGCGGATTTGCGGGAGCCGTCCGCAGCGGCACGAGTGGTGGCGAAGGCGGTGGCGGAGTTCGGGGGCGTTGACATTGTCGTCAACAATGCGGGAGCAACGAAACGGGGCGAGTTCCTGGAGTTGACCGATGAGGACTGGGCGGACGGATACGCGTTGAAACTGCACGGCGCGGTACGGATGGCGCGGGCGGCGTGGCCAGAGTTGCGGAAGCGGGGTGGATCAATCGTGAATATTGCTGGCGTGGGGGGGAAGACTCCAGGGGCAGAATTTACGATTGGCGGGAGCGTAAACGCCGCCGTATTGTCGTTTACGAAGGCCTTGGCGGATGTGGGGGTGCGGGACGGGATACAGGTGAACGCGGTGAATCCGGGGACGGTGCGGACAGACCGGTTTGAGAAGCGCATGGACGCCTTGGCGGCGGCGCAGGGGTTGGCACGGACGGCGGCGGAGGCCGCATTTGTTCAGCAGCAGCGGGTGACGCGAATCGGCGAGCCGGAGGATATCGCCGGGCTGGTCGCGTTCCTGGTAGGCCCGGAGGGGCGGTTTCTACAAGGGGCTCTGATCGACATGGACGGCGGGGCCACTAAATCGCTATGAGCGTGACGGTGAGCCGGGAGGAGTTCGAGCAGATGGTGGAACGGGCGATCGCGGGCATCCCGGGGAAGTTTCGGAGCCGGATGGAGAATCTGTATTTCGCGGTGGAGGCTTGGGGACCGGGGCCGGATCTATTGGGACTTTATGAGGGCCGGCCCTTGACCGAGCGAAGCGTGAGCGATCCGTTCGGACAACCGGACCGGATCCGGGTGTTCCAGAAGCCCCACGAAGAGATGGCGCGGAGCCGGGAGGAGTTGGAGCAGATCGTCGCCGACACGGTGTGGCACGAGGTGGGGCACTACTTTGGACTGAACGAATTCGAGATTGCGCGGGTGGAAGCGCGCCGGCAACGATTGCGGGCGTTGCGAGGGCGCGGGCGGGCATATAATCAAAAGCGATGACGAGAAAATTCTTTGTATGCTCCCTGATGCTGGCGGCCACGTTGAACCTCTCCGCCGCGGATAAGGCGGAGAAGGGCTTTAAGTCCCTTTGGAACGGGAAAGACTTTACGGATTGGAAAAAAGCCGCAGAGAACGAGGACACGTTCACGATTCAGGACGGCGCTATTGTGGCCAAAGGGCCGCGGGCGCACCTTTATTACGCCGGCAAAGTGGGCAACCACGACTTCAAGGATTTTGAGCTGAAAGTGGATTGTATGACCCTGCCGGTTTCGAATGGCGGCATCTACTTCCACACGGCCTACCAGGAAAAGGGGTGGCCGGACAAGGGCTTCGAAGTGCAGGTGAACAACTCACACGGCGACTGGCGCCGAACCGGCGGTCTATATGCGGTGGCCGACCAGAAAGAGAAGATGGCCGAGGACGGCAAGTGGTTCACCGAGCACATCGTTGTGAAGGGCGATTCGGTGAAGATCTACGTTGACGGGAAGTTGGCTTCCGAGTGGACGCAGCCGGCTGGTTGGGAGCATCCGCAGTTTAAGGACCGGAAGCTTTCGAGCGGGACGTTTGCTCTGCAGGGACACGACCCGAAGTCGACCGTGATGTACAAGAACATCCGGGTGAAAATCCTGAAGTAGCCCTCAGGTTGCAATCTGGCCGGAAGGAAGGTAGACTGATATTTTGCGGCGCACTCGTGCGCTTGCGCGGGATGCGCCAGTTTGTTTCTTCCGGCCGCGCAGTCTCCCGATGGAATCTTAACGAGAACGAGGACAGTCATGTACGCAGTTATTGAGACCGGCAGCAAGCAGTATCGTGTAGCTCCCGGCCAGACCGTCAGGGTAGAGACGCTTCCGGGAGTCGTGAACGATTCGGTGGAACTCGGCCGGGTGGTCGCGTTTGTCGGGGACGACGGCGCGGTGAAGACCGGTGCCGATGCCGCTGGCGTGAAAGTGACCGGCACCATCGTCGAGCAGGATCGTGGACAGAAAGTGATCGTGTTCAAGTTTAAGCGCAAGAAGCAGTACAAGCGCACGATCGGCCACCGGCAGAACTATTCGGCCGTGAAGATCGAAGCCATTCAGGCGTAAGGAAGTCAAAGTAAACCATGGCATCAAAAAAAGGTCTAGGTTCAAGTAAGAACGGGCGCGATTCAAATGCGCAACGATTGGGCGTGAAGCGTTTTGGCGGCGAGTTGGTCCCTGGCGGCTCCATCCTCGTGCGGCAGCGCGGGACACCCTACAAGCCCGGCTTGAATGTGGGACGGGGCAAGGATGACACCTTGTTCGCTTGCATCACGGGCATTGTTGAGTTCCGCGATCGCGGCCGGATGGGCAAGTTCATTTCGATCAAGCCGGTTCCTGCTGAAGCGAACTAGTTTTTTCTCCGAAGGAAGTTAAAGAAGCCGCCCTCTCAAGGGCGGCTTCTTTTTTTGTTGGTTGTTTTCTCTATGTTTATTGATGAAGTAAAGATTTACGTGAAGGCCGGCGACGGCGGCAACGGCTGTATGGCATTTCGGCGGGAGAAGTTCGTTCCGCGCGGCGGCCCGAGCGGCGGCGACGGCGGCCGGGGCGGCAACGTCATCCTGTTAGCCAGCGAGCACCGAAATACCCTGCTGGAACTCCGGTTCAACCCGGAGCACAAGGCTGAACGGGGCCGGCACGGCGAGGGCTCGAACTGTTCAGGACGCCATGGGGACGACCGCGAGGTCGACGTGCCCGTGGGAACGGTGGTTTACGACTGGCACTCGGGAGAGCAGCTTTACGACTTCACCAAAGCCGGTGAGCGGTTCGTGATTGCGAAAGGCGGCCGGGGCGGGCGCGGCAATCAGCATTTTGCGACGCCATCTCACCAGGCGCCGACCGAACATGAACCGGGTACGCCGGGCGAGGAGAAGACGCTGCGGCTGGAGCTGAAGATTCTCGCCGACGTCGGGCTGGTCGGGTTCCCGAACGCCGGTAAGTCGACGCTGATTTCGCGGATCTCCGCGGCACGGCCGAAGATCGCCGACTATCCCTTTACGACGCTGGAGCCGCAACTGGGCGTGGTGCCGATGCCGGACGAACGCAGCTTCGTGGTGGCGGATATCCCCGGACTGATTGAGGGCGCCCACGAGGGGCACGGCCTGGGCATCCAGTTCTTGAAGCACATTGAACGCACGCGGGTGTTAGTACACATGGTGGACGTCAGCGACGTCACCGGCCGCGACCCGCAGAGCGACTTCGAAATTATTCTGAACGAACTCGCCAGCTTCAGCGACGAGTTGCCGAAGAAGCCGATGCTGGTAGTGGCCAGCAAAGTGGACGCGGCGCAGGACCCGGACCGGATTGCCGCAGTGAAGGCGATCGCCGAAGAGCACGACATGCCGTTTCTGCAGATTTCGAGCGCGACGGGCGAGGGCCTCGAGCAGTTGAAGTTTATGCTGGCCTCGATCGTTCATCCACCGAAAGTGGAAGTGGCGGATGAGGCCGAGTATAAACCGTTCGAGCGACTCTAGCTACTGAGCCGCTGTCGCAGCTGCGGCGGCGGCAAAGAATTGCTGGCTGGAGAGGTTGCGGTAGACACCGCCCGCCACTTGAGCCGCGACGGGGCCATTGACCGGCTTACCGCCGGTGAGCAGGACAACCACCACGAGCTTGTTTCGGCCAACTTCATTGAAGCTGCCGAACCAGCCAAGGTGGGTGGGCGTAGCGCGATCCGTACACGTGCCGGTCTTGCCGAGGATCGGTTCGGTTGGATCGTAATTGGCGCGGCGAGCGGTGCCGTGGTCAACAGCGGCCATCATGCCGGGCTTCACTTCCGGAATCTCATCCTGAATGTCGAGATGCCGCTTCACGCGCGGCGCGAAGTTGGCAATCTCTACTTTCGTCCGGGGATACTGCAAGTGGTAGAGGGTTCCGCCATTGGCGATGGCCGACAGGAGCGACGCCAACTGCAGTGCGGTCAACTGAATCCCTTCGCCGAAGCTGGTCATCATGCCGACGCCGCCAAATTTCGGCGGCTCCGCAGTAAGCACACCCGGGAATTCGCCCTCGATGTTCAGCCCTGCCTTCTCGCCGAGGCCGA
Organism: Bryobacterales bacterium; assembly: GCA_038215275.1. Classification (GTDB taxonomy): domain Bacteria; phylum Acidobacteriota; class Terriglobia; order Bryobacterales; family Bryobacteraceae. The sequence goes on from JBBQRA010000093.1 coordinate 8,006, forward strand.
GCATCTTCGCGTAGGAATGGACCCGGTCGAACCCCAGATCGGTGCCGACGCGGGCGAAATAGGGGTTGTTCGAGTGGGCCAGGGCGTCGGTCAGGGTCATCGTCGTACGACGACCGATACGCAGCGGGGTATTCCGTTCGATGATGCCTTCTTTCAGGCCGGCGATCGCGGTAACGATCTTGACTGTGGAGCAGGGCTGGAATCCGCTCCCGAGCGCCAGTTTCTGATTGACGATCGTCAGGATGCGGCCGGTCTGCGGGTCGGAGACGACCACGCTGCCGTTGTAGGGCCCGAGAGCGTCGACGGCAGCGCGCCGAACGATCAGGTCTTCCCCATCAATCACATCGCCAAGACTCGAGTCCGCAAACGTGGGCTCACGCCAAGGCCCGCCCGCTACAAAACTGGCCCCCACCGGACGCTTTTTCTTGTTTCTCGCCGACGTCCGTGTAGCAACGGGCGCCTTTCTTTTCGTGTTTTTCGCCGCCGCCGTCCTTGCGGGCGAATGTTTCTTGGCCTTGGGAGCCGGTACTGCCAATATCAGATTTGTCTGAAGAATAAAGATCAGAAAAATCAGGAAGATACGCATTCTGACTGTGCCCCTCGTCAGTGGATTAATACAATTTGTACTGGGCCAACGATTCCGATAGTATCCCGGACGGCGGGCGGGAAAGTCAACCCAGTGCTCTATAGCGCTATCGGCAAATGGTTTCGTTTCGTTAGGCGGCCGTCCAGCCGCCATCAATCGTTATGACACTGCCGTTCACAAAGGCTGCTTCATCCGATGCCAAGTACAGCGCCAAGTGGGCGATTTCCTCGGGTTTTCCCAATCTGCCGATCGGTTGGCGGGTATTCAACTCAGCCCGGGTCTTCTCGATTTCGTGCGAATGATACTTCTGTAAATATGCGGCGACAAAGGGCGAATCGACTGTGCCGGGGCAGATGGCATTGACGCGGATCTGGGTGGGGTAGTCAACGGCGAGTTGCCGGGTCATGGCGATGACGGCGCCCTTGGTAGCGCAGTACGCGTACCGGCGCTTCACCCCAATCAGGCCCGCTACGGAGCCGATGTTGACGATCTTCCCGGCCGAAGCCAACAGAAGCGGCATAGCGTACTTGGTAATCAGGAAGGGTCCGGTGACATTCACCTTCATCAGACGCTCGAAATCAGCGAGGCCAGTCTCCTCGACGTTGCCAACGAGGCCGATGCCGGCGTTGTTAACGAGGACGTCCAACTGCGGAAGGCCGGCGAATACCGCCTGGACGGCCGATTCGCTGGTGACGTCGCAGTGTACGGCTTGCCCGGAGAGTTCGGAGGCGAGGGCCTCGGCCTTAGGGAGATCAATGTCGGCGACGACGACTTTGGCGCCGGCGTTGGCCAGGACGCGGCAGGTGGCTTCGCCGATGCCGCTGGCGCCGCCGGTGACGAGGGCAACCCGCCCGTCTAATCGAAATGGTGTGCTCATGCTTTCGCGATTGTACTGTATCATCGACCTTATCCATGAGCCAGAAGAAGCATCAGCCGTACGTTCCCGAGAGTATGAAGATGACCGAATTCACCGTGGCAGCGGTGGGTATCGGGCTGGTGATGAGCATTATCCTGGGGGCGGCGAACGCTTATCTGGGTCTGAAGGCGGGCATTACGATTGCGGCCACCTACCCGGCGGCGGTGATCGGCATGGCCCTGCTCCGGGCCAAACGCGGGACGATTCTCGAAGAAAATCTAGCCCGGACGGCAGGTTCCATTGGCGAATCCATTGCGGCGGGCGCGATCTTTACGCTGCCCGCGTTCGTCATTTCAAAAAGTTGGCCGGCGTTTGACTTTGAGCATGCGTACTTGAAGTCGACGGCGCTGATGCTGGTCGGCGGCGTGCTCGGAGTGCTTTTTGTGTCGCTAGTGCGGCGGGCACTCGTGGAGGACGACGAACTTCCCTTCCCCGAGTCGGTGGCGGCGGCGGAGATCCATAAGGCCGGGCAGACCGCCTCGGGCGCGGCGAAGTACCTCTTCTACAACATGATGACCGGCGCGGGGATCTACTTCGCCGGGGTGGTGAAGCTCTTCGAGCCGGACCACACGCTATTTTTCTCGATCGGCGAACTCGGCAAGAGCAGCTTAAAGTTGGGCGGAAACAACGCCGTGGCGACGGGCGGTTTCACCGTGGCGGCGGCGCCATCGATCAGTCCGGCATATATCGGCGTCGGCTACATCATCGGGCCGCGCCATGCGGCGCTGAACTTCGCGGGCGGTCTGCTGGCCTGGGGCTTGTTCATTCCGATGCTGATGTACTTCATGGGGCCGAATCTGGCGCAGTTTGTGCCGGCGGCGGAGCTGGAAGGCGGTTGGACCGCGACGGCCAACGCGGTATGGCGCTTCATTGTTCGACCGATTGCGGTGGGCGGCATGCTGGTGGGCGCGGGCTACACGTTGTTCCGGATGCGCAAGAACCTGATCGGCGGGCTGAGCCGGGCGTTTGCCGAACTGCGCGGCGGAGGACCGGACCCGGCGACGCTGGCGCGGACGGAACAATACATGAGTTTCAAGGTCGTCTTCGCGCTGATTGGGGTGACGTTCCTGGCGATGATCGGGGTGTATACCTACTTCGCAGGTGCGCTTTGGATTGCGGCGATTGCCGCGGTGGTGATGCTGATTACGGGCTTTCTGTTCACGACCGTCTCGGGTTCGCTGGTCGGGTTCATCGGGTCGTCGAACAACCCAATTTCGGGACTGACGCTTTCGACGCTGCTGATCGCAGCGTTGTTGATGGTTTCGCTCGGGGTGAACGGGCCAACGGGCGTGGCGACGGTGCTGGCGGTGGCGGCGGTGGTCTGCGTCGCGGCGGCGGTGGGTGGCGAGTTGCTGCAGGATTTCAAGGCCGGTTACATCCTGGGCGGCACGCCGAGGACGATTCAATGGGTGGAGTTGCTTTCGGTGGTCGTGTCCGCGCTGGTGATGTTCTTTCCGCTGATGCTGCTGCATCAGGCGAACATTAAGCAGGGGGGCATCGGTTTCGGCGATGCGAAGCTACCCGCACCGCAGGCGGGTTTGATGGCGCTGATCGCGCAGGGCATCGTCGGCGGCGAGATGGCCTGGCCGCTGGTGGTGATGGGCATCTTTATGGGCATCGGGATGATCATGCTGCAGGTGAAGAGCCCAATGCTGGTGGCCGTCGGCATGTACCTGCCCTTGGCGACGACGTTTGCGATTTTCGTCGGCGGGTGCATCCGGAGCATCACGGACTACCTGAGCATTCGGGCGGGTCACAATGAGGCGCAGAAGGCGCGGATTGAGAATACCGGCGTCCTGGTTTCGTCCGGGTTAATTGCGGGCGAGGGGCTGATGGGTCTGGTGGTGGCCGCGTTCGCGCTGTTTGAAGTAGCCCTGCCAGAATTCTTCAAGACGCCGAGCTATGGCGTGGGCTTGGCGATTCTGGCGGTGATGGCCGTCGTGATGATCCGGACGGCATTGGGTAACGCAGGACGGCCGGAAGACCCGGCGCCGCCGAGCGCCATGGCGTAGCGAACGCGGCTGATACGATAGAAGATTGTCTCGCATCTCCTCCTCCGTCAACTCTGGAATACCTACGAGCTGGCCCCAAGTCTATTTGGGCGTCGCCTTCACCACGATGGCGACGCTGCTGCTCGAACTGTCGATGACCCGGATCTTCTCGGTCGTCTTCTACTACCACTTTGCGTTCCTGGCCATCTCGATCGCGTTGTTCGGTTTGGGGGCGGGAGGCGTCTTTTCTTATGTCGTCGCGGGGCGGCCCGGGGGCATGTTCGCCAAGCTTGGATTCCTATCGGCGCTGAACGCGGTGATTCCGCTGGTCAGCCTGATCTTCATTCTGACGCGGGGAACGGAGCTATCGAACGCGACTCTCGTGGCGGTGTATTTTCTGAGCGCTCTGCCCTTCTTTGTGGCTGGCGCGATTGTGTCGCTGGCCATCTCGGAGACGATTGAGCGCGTCGACAAAGTCTACTTCTTTGACCTGCTTGGCGCAGCCGGCGGATGCCTGCTGCTGATCCCGCTGCTGAATACGTTCGGTGGGCCAAACACGGTGATCGCGGCGGCGATTCTGTTCGCGACCGGGTCGGCCGTCTGGTATAACCTGGCCGGGGAGCGGCAGATGCGCGCCGGCGCGGTGGCGCTGGCGTTGGCGTTGGTCGTGCTGGTGGTTGCGAACGCGAAGTCGCCGATCATCGACGTAAAGTACGCCAAGGGGCAGACGCTCGATAACGAGGTGTTTGTGAAGTGGAACAGCTTTTCGCGGATTGCCGTGGCCAAGGAGCGGGAGAGCGGCCAGATGCAGATCGTGATCGATGCCGACGCATCGACCGGCATCGCGAACTTCGATCTCGAAAACTTGACGGAGGCTCAACGGAAGGATCTTACGCTGCAGGGGCCGGCCTTTCCGTACAAGATGCGGCCGGGCGCGAAGACGCTGATTATCGGGCCGGGCGGTGGCTGGGACGTTTCCCGCGCTCTCGCTTTAGGCAGCAAGGATATTACAGGCGTCGAGATCAACCCGATCATCGCGAAGACCGTGATGCAGGAACGGTTCCTCGATTTCTCGCGGAAGCTGTATCAGCGGCCGGAGGTGCGGATTGAGGTGGAAGACGGCCGGGCGTTCATCCGGCGGTCGCCGGAGAAGTATCAGGTGCTGCAGGCGACGCTGGTCGACACGTGGGCTTCGACGGCGGCGGGTGCGTTTGCTCTCTCTGAGAACAACCTCTATACCACTGATGCCTTCTATGATTATTTGAGCCATCTGACCGACGACGGCGTATTGGCGATTACGCGGTGGGGGTTTGATCCGCCAAGGGAGTCGGTCCGGCTGCTGACGCTGGGCCGGGAGGCGCTGACCAAGCTGGGCGAGAAAGATTTCGCCCGGCACGTAATGGTGGTCCGCGAAGGTTCGACGCAGGGATGGGGAGCGCGCGATACGGTGCTGATTTCGCGAAAGCCGTTTTCAGAAATTGACGTCGAGCGGGCCAAACTGATTGCGGAAGAGGCGAAGTTGCAGGTGGTCTACCTGCCGGGCACGACGAACGATACGCCCTTTTCGAAGGTGCTGACCCTGCCGGATTTGGAAGCCTACATTGAGGCCTATCCGTTCGACATTTCGACCGTCGACGACAACCGGCCGTTCTTCTTTTACACGGTGCAGCCGCGGGACCTGTGGGGTTTCCTGGTGAATCCGGAAGGCAAGAGCGCCGACTACAAGATCAACAAGGCGGTGCCGCTGCTTTTCTCGCTGGTCGGCATCAGCATTGTCGCGACCATTGTGATTCTTGCGCTGCCCCCGGTTCTTCTCGGCACGAAATTGCCACGGGAGAAGGGCGTGTTGCGCTTCCTGCTCTACTTCCTGTGCATCGGCGTGGGCTACATCCTGATTCAGGTCGCGCTTATCCAGAAGTTCGTGCTCTTCCTGGGGCACCCGACCTACGCACTGACGGTGATCATCTTCTCCATGCTCGTCTTCAGCGGCTTGGGTAGCTTTCTGAGCCGGCGGCTGGTGGGCGAAGACGATGGAAAATTGGTGGGCGCGTTGGCGCTGGTCAGCTTGTTTGTGCTGATCCTGGCGTTGAGCGCCGCGCCGGTGACCTCGGCGCTGGTGGGCTGGCCGATTGCGGCGAAGATGGCCATTACGATGCTGATGATCGCCCCGGCGGCCTTCTTCATGGGCATGCCGTTTCCGCAGGGGCTATCGCGCCTCGAGAAGTTCCACAAGCCGTCCGTGCGATGGGCTTGGAGCTTGAACGCGGCGGCGAGCGTACTGGGTTCGGCGGGAGCGATTTTCCTGGCGATCTATCTGGGTTTGCGCGAGACGCTGCTGGTGGGCGGGTTGCTGTATCTGGGCGCGGTTGTTGTGGTGCGGAGTAGTTCGCGATATCTTCGTTCAACATAAATGTCACTCGAATCATTGTTTTCGTTGAAGGGCAAAACGGCCTTAGTAGCCGGCGCGAGCCGCGGGATTGGCTTAGCGATTGCCAAAGAGATTGCGGCGGCGGGCGCCCATACGGTGCTGGCCTCGCGGTCTTTGGATAAATTGCAGGCGGAGGCCGACGCGCTGAACGCCGCCGGGTATTCGGCGGAGGCCGTGGCGCTCGACATGGAGAGCCGCGAGTCGATTCAGGCCATCGGCAAGGCCTGGGCGGACAAGGCCGACATCCTGATCAATGTCGCCGGGCGCAACGTGCGGCGGCACATGGAAAGCTACTCGCGCGAGGAGTACGACGTGATTCTGCAGACCAACCTGCACAGCATCTTCGAGCTGACGCAGTTGGTGGGTAAGGGTATGGTGGACCGCGGCACGGGCGGCAAGATCATCAACATTGGCAGCCTGATGTCGACGCACGGCGTGCCGTACTTGAGCGTCTATGCGATTTCAAAGGCAGGCATCGCGGGGTTGACCCGGGTGCTGGCCGCCGAGTGGGGACATCACAATATCCAAGTGAACTGCATCGCGCCGGGGTTCATCATTACAGACATCAACCGCGACATGTGGCAGGCGCCGGTGATGCATTCGTGGCTGCAAGGGACGCAGTCGATTCCGAAGGCGGGTACGCCGGAAGACATCGCGGGATTGGCAGTTTTTTTGGCGGCGCCGGCCTCGAACTATGTCACGGGGCAGTGCATCGCTTCCGATGGCGGTTGGACGACGACGGCCCGCTGGCCGTTTGAACCGGCGTCGTGACGCGGCGGGAAGTCTTGTTGGCGCTGCCGGCGGCCGGATGGGCACAGGACGTGGAGTTCCTCTGCCCGATGGATCCGGAGGTGCGATCGAAGGGTCCGGGGCGCTGTCCTCGGTGCGGGATGCGCCTCGAAGCAGGGCTGCCAGATCCGCTGGAATACCGGGTGGAACTGGGCACGCTGCCGCGGGCGCCGGCGGCGGGCCGGACGACGATGCTCACGTTTTACGTGCTCGATCCGCGGACCGGGAAGCCGGTTGTGGTGTTCAACGAGATCCACGAGAAGCTGTTTCATCTGTTCGTCGTGAGTGAGGACCGGACATTCTTCGCGCATGAGCATCCCGAGCGGCTGGCGGATGGTTCGTTTCAATTGCCGTTAGTGTTGCCGCAGGGTGGCATGTACAGGGTCCTCGCGGATTTCTATCCCCAACGCGGGACGCCTCAGTTGATCGCGAAGTCGCTGTTGGTGGGAGCGGGGCCGAAGGTGAACGTCCCGGAGCCACCGGCGAATATGGAGATTACGCTGCGCTCGGAGCCGGCGCAGCCGATTGTGGGACAGCGGACGATGCTGTTCTTCGATCTGAATCCGGCAGAGGGTTTGGAGCCATGGCTGGGTGCTTGGGGGCACCTGCTGATGGCGAGTGAAGACCTGCTCGACATGGTGCATGTGCATCCGAAGTGGGAGTACCAGCCGGAGGTGGCCCCGACGGTGCAGTTCAACGTGATTTTTCCGCGACCCGGAAAGTACCGTTTGTGGGTGCAAATGCAACGGAAGGGGCTCGTGAACACGCGGTGGTTTGACGTGACGGCGCGGTCTTTGTAGACTGGCGCGATGATATCGAGACGATCGTTTCTCTCGGCGGTAGCCGGAGTGGGCGCGGCGGAAGCCGCCCTGCCGAAGATCAAAATCACGCGGGTGCGGATCTACGAGCCCCCCGGACTCAACCCCAACTTTGCCCAAAGCAACATGCTCGTAACCGTGGAGTGCGACAACGGCACGGTGGGCATTGGCGAGGGCGGAGCGAAAGATACGCTCGAACAATGCGCCGGCACGCTGATTGGACAAAACCCCTTCCGCATTGAAGCGCTGTGGCAGGAGATGTACATCGCCTGGTTCTATCCGCCGGGCCGCGAGAAGATTCACGCGCAAGGCGCACTGGACTTGGCGCTGTGGGACATCAAAGGGAAAACGCTGGGCTTGCCGGTGCATGAGATTCTGGGTGGCGCCGTGCGGAACCACTGCGAGTGCTACGCGACGGGCGGAGCGCCCCGGCCGGAGGGTTCGCCGCCGCTGTCGCTGCGGGACCGGGCGCGGGCGACGATCGACGCCGGTTACCGGGCGTTCCGCATGGGAGCGGGCGACACGCAGTCGGGGGGTGTGTTCAACACGCATGAACGGGTTCGTAAAGTGGCGCGCGATTGCAAAGAGGTGCGCGAAGGCGTGGGGCCGGACGGCGACTGGTGCATCGATCTGCATCAGCGTTTCGACTACGCCGATGCGCTGCGGGCATGCAGGTTGATGGAGGAGTTTGAGCCGTACTTCGTCGAAGACCCGGTTCGGGATGAACATGCGCATCAGGACATCCCCAAGCTGCGGCAGATGACCTCCGTGCCACTGACGCACGGCGAGGAGTGGGGGCAGCGTTGGGACTTCAACCGGCTGGTTGAGAACCACGACATCGACTACATTCGCGCGACGCTCCCGAACGTGGGCGGCATCACGGAGATGGTGAAGGTCGCGGCGATCTGCGAGACGCACGCCGTGGGCATCATTCCGCACTTCACGGGACCAGTGGCGACGGCGGCGTTGGTGAACTGTCTATCGACGTTCCCTGGGACCGTGATCATGGAGTACAACTACGGCGGGCGGCCGATTCCGCATCTGCCGGAGTGTTTGGATTTCAAGGAAGGCAAGGCCTATCGCAACGACCGGCCCGGCCTGGGCGTAACGGCCGACCTGTCGAAGTGTAAGTTGATCGGAGAAGTGACGCAGCCGGGCCGGAAGAATGTTTTCTTCCGCCCGGACGGATCGCTGACGCACTGGTAGGATGGAGCGCATGATGACACGACGGGCCCTGTTGGCCGCGGCACTGCCGCCGGCGAAGTTGAACGACGCGACTAAGCCGCTGGCCGATGCGGCGGCGGCGGGAATGCTGCGGGCGGCCGTGCTGCGGGTGACGCAGGGCGACGGCGTGTATGAGAAAGCATTTGGAACGGCGACGGCGAGTTCGCCCTTCCTGATCGCCTCGATCACCAAGCCGATGACGGCGACGGCCGTGATGACGCTGGTGGAAGCGGGCAAGCTGGACCTGGACGCGCGGGCGGGGAAATTGCTGCCGGGGTTGGATCAACGCATCACGTTACGGCACATGTTGACGCATTCGTCGGGGCTGCCGGACATGCTTCCGGAGAACCTGGACCTGCGAAAGCGGAACGCGCCGTTACGGGAGTGGGCGAATCTTTCGATGAAGACGCCACTGCTGTTCACGCCGGGCGCGAAGGTGAGTTACCAGAGCATGGGGATCCTGCTGGCGGCGACGATGGCGGAGTTGATCTCCGGCCAGCCGATGCCGAAACTGCTGGAGCAGCGGATCTATGGGCCTCTCGGGATGAAGGATACCTTTCTTGGTCTGGGCCGTTATCGGATCGAAGATACGGTGCAGAGCCAGACGGAGCATGCCGACCCGGTGGGCGAGAAGCACTGGGATTGGAACAGCCAGTACTGGCGGACGCTGGCGGCGCCGTGGGGCGGGGCGCATTCAACGGCGGCGGATATTACGAAGATGCTGCGGTACTTTATGAATCCGGGCAAAGGGCCGTTGAAGCCGGAGACGGCGAAGCTGATGGTAACGGCGCAGAACGCGCAATACGGGCTGGGTTGGCGACTGACGCCGGGTCAGTTCGGACACGGCGGATCGACGGGGACCTTGTGCTGGGCGAATCCGGTGAAGGACGTGACGTTCGTACTGCTGACGAGCCTGCCTTCGCGGGTGTCGCAGAAGACGATTCTGGATCCGGTTTCAAAGGCTGTAAAGGCGGCGTTGCTGAGCTAGTTGCCAGCCGACGGGTTGGGTCCAGGCGCGCTTGGTGGGGAACTCGTCGCTGGGCACATCGGGCTTGCCGGTTGACGTTATGACCGCTCGAACGTAGAGTTCGCCGGGCTGGAGGGAGTAGCTCGGGTTGAGGCCGGTGACCACGGCAAGCACTTCGCCGGCCGTACCGTTGCGACGGACACCCACGAACTGAGTAGTGAATTGCTCGCCAGAGACAGGCTCAATGCGGAGGTTGAGGTTGCGATCCTTGGCTGAGTACGCCACGTCCGCAATCGTCACGCCCGTCGACGCGTAGAAGTCACCGGCGCGGAGGGCCCGCACGAGGGAGTCCGGGCTCAAATGGCGGGCGCGGACCATCACCCAGGCATGGCCCGGAAGCGCCCTGGTCTTGTTGCCGTGGTGATCATGGGAATCGTCCGTCGCCAATCCAAACAGGGGCGCGGCTTGGCGGCGGATGCGGAAGGCGTTCGCCAAGTCCCACATTGCATCCGTACTTGGGCGCTCCGCGTCGCCAGGATCGTTATCGTTGTCGACGCCGTTCCAGACTTCAAAGAACCGTTCCTGCACCACGGCGGCGAGGTCTTCGGCGGAGATGCCCCACTTGTAGTTGGGATGGTTGACATGGGGCAGGATCTCCCGGCCCGTGCGGGCAGCGGACTCCTCGACCTGTTCCAGGTTCCGGACCTTGCTTTCGGCTATCGTCGCGCCGCGGCGGAAGGAGAGCGACTCGGCAAGGTTGGTGGCGTTCATGTGAAGGGACCGCCCGTCGCCGGCGGTGCCAGTAATTTCCACCGACGGGATCATGAGAAAGCGCTGCGGCTCGTCGACAACGCTGCGAACTTCGTCGAGCGTTTTTAGGCGGATCTCCTCGCTGGCATCCCCGACTTGGCCGCGCGATTCCACCCCATGAGGGCCGAACCGCTGACGATAGCCAGCCACCGCATCGACGCCAGCGCGCCGGTTGATGGCGCGGGCGGGCATCCAGCGTTCCGTCTGCGCGAAGATGTTGTGTTCCGAGAGTGCGAGGAAGTGGTAGCCATGGTCGCGGTACCAGGTGGCCACCATGTCGGGGAAACCGTCGCCGTCGGACCACAGCGTGTGGGTGTGCAGGTTACCCTTCCACCAGCGCAGGTCCGGGGTGGGGTCGACCCGGTTGGACTGGGCCGCGGCGAGACCGAGCAGAAGAGCGGCCGCGGCACACGCGCCGGTGCGGAGGAGCAACGAGGAAGGCATAGCCGCTATTGTTTCAGGCGGACGTTACGGTACTCAACCTTCATCGGCGGGCCGACATGGACCTGGACTCCGATCAACCCCTGGGTGGCGCGGCCGACGGGATCGTCATCTATGACGACGCTCATCAGATGGCCGTTAATCATGTGGACGAGGGTGTTGCCCCGGGCAATGATGTGGACGCTGTTCCAGCCGGGGGTGATGTGCCCCTTGGGGTCAGCGTGGGAGGAGAGCACCTGCGGCTTGCGGTCTCCTAGGACGCGGGTGGTTTGGCCGCGTAGAGCGAGGAATAGGCGGCCTCGTTCTTCGTAGTTCTGGCCGGTGTAGACGTTCTTGCCGTCGATATCGCACTGGTAGCCTCGGAGGGCGTAGGGGCGTTCGGACAACAGGCTGCTGCGATAGTTGATGCCGCTGTTACCGCCCTCGGTGATGCGGTAGTCCGCTTTGAGTTCGAAGTCCTTGGGCTGGCCTCCGCGCCAGATCAGGAAGGTGTTGTACTTCAGGATGGTTTCGGGAGTGACTTCGCCGACGATGACGCCGTCTTCGACGCGCCAGTACTTCGGGTCGCCGTCCCAGCCGGTGAGGGTCTTGCCATCGAAGAGCGAAACGAAGCCAAGCTCGTCCCCGGTAAGGGCCTCGGGGCGGTCGCTTTGCTTGGGGACGTGCTGGTTGACGGCTGGTGTTAGGCAACTCTGCTGGAGGCCTACCATCCACCGTCGCTGAAAGCCCTTCAGCTTGCCGTCGAGGTAGGCGCGGCGGGATTCATCGGCTTTCAGGTGGAGATCGAGGAAGGCGGAAATGAAATGCTGATTGATGGCGTTGAGCCGGTCCTTTCGCCAGACGGGTTCATCGAAGCTCTCTTTGGTGGCGAAGTCGAGCGGCATGGCCGGGGGCGGATTGCCGCCGACGTTGTGGCGCGCGCCTTCGTAGACGAGGAGACAGCGGTTCGAATTGGTGGCCTGATAGTAGGCCTTACGAACGCCTTGTTCAAAGCCTGAGATGTCGTCATTGTCGCCGACGACGAACAGCGAGGGTACCTTGATGTTGGCGAGAGCGGCGGGTTCCCACATGTTGACTGGTGGTTGCGCGCCCCACGGGGCGATGGCGACGATACCCTTCACGTTGGGATTGGGTTCGTTTCGCAATTTGGCGCCCGGGGGGGTGCGGGTAGGTATGGCGCCGGCGCTGATGAGCGCACCGTAGCCGCCCATGGAGTAGCCGATGATCGCGACGCGGGTATGGTCGATGTTCGGTTCGGAGGCGGAGAGGGATTCGATGGTAAAGTGTTGGTCGTTCGACCGGTTGGCGAGAGTCGAAGGGAAGGGCTTGACGTCGCCGAAGACGGAATCCGTATGGTCGATCGCGGCGACGACGTAGCCTTTGGAGGCGAGATTTTCGGTGAGGTAGCTGAGGAACGTTCGCGAGCCGGGATAGCCGTGGGAGACGATGACGAGGGGAAATCGTTGGTTCGGCAGAGGAGCGGCGCTGCGGAGGGCCTTGCCATCGATCGAGAGCGGCTTCGGGTTCCGGCCAGGCAGGGTGCTTTCGTAGACGGTGCGGGCCTCGACGCCGGCAGGGATGACGGCGGGATACCAGAGTTCGACTTTGAGGGACCGGTCGAGAAGAGGGGCCTGGTTGGTGGTCCGGTTGAAATTGAGGACGTCGGGTTGGGCGGGATTCTTGAGGTCGAGGGTGCGGACTCCCACCTGATGGGCACCCCAGGCCGCAAGTTCGGGAGCATCTACACCCGGGACGCTGAAGAACGTCTGGAGGAAGGCGAGCAGGAGAACGGACATCCCGCTAGCTTACTCCAGGCGGGTGGAGAGTCGTCCGTCGCTGTGGGCTAAGGCCGGTAGCCGAGGAAGAGAATGGAGAGGCCCATGTAGTAAGCCGGGCCGATGACATACCCGGCGACCTGCCATGCGATCAGCATGCCGAAGATTTGATAGGCGCCCATGGACATCTGCCATTCGCGGAGCTTGGCGGCCGTGGTTTCGGGGAGGAGCAGGCCGATGGCGGTGAAGCCGTCGAGCGGAGGCAGCGGCAGGAGATTGAAGACACCGAGCAGGATGTTCAACGCGAACATAATGCCGAGCAGGGTGGCGATGGCGTCCATGGCGGCGGGGGTGCCGTCGGCGGCCTGAATGACGTCGGTGAACCGCATCGTCATGCCGGGGCGGAAGATACCCCCGGAGAGGCCGACGCGGATCAAGAGGGCGGCGATGGCGGCCAGGATGAAGTTGGCGATGGGACCGGCAAGAGACATCCACGCCGCGCGGCGGGGGTAGCGCATGGCCCAATAGGGATCGTACGGAGCGCTGGCCCAACCCATCATCCAGCCGTTCAGGAAGAAGGTGATCCAGGGGAAGATCAACATCCCGAAGGGTTCGCGCTGCATGTGAGGAATGGGACTGAGGGTGACTTGGCCGAAGTGGTAGGCGGTTTTGTCGCCTCCGCGGAGGGCGGCCCAAGCGTGGGCGGCCTCATGAGCGGTGGCGGAAAACAGGAAAACAACGAACCAAATGACGCCGACGGC
>JBBQRA010000094.1:0-21501 GCA_038215275.1 Bryobacterales bacterium
AAACGATAAGACAAAATATGCAGTCAGAATAGATGGAGATCGCCCGACTCGTCGTCCCCCTGCTCTACGCCTGGAAATCCGCCAAATGGCTCCGGGCTCTCGAGTTCCTCTCCGCCGACCGCGCTGGATTCTGGGAGCGCAACGGCTATCACATGCACGGCGACCCCTGGACGGAGGAGCGCTTTGGCTGGTAGGCTGCCGTTCTTCCTCGGTGTGCTCCTCCTGGCCGCCCAACTCGGCGCGATCGCGTATTCCCGTTTTACGCCGCTGCGCTACTTCTGCTGGGCGCCCTTTGACCAGCAAACCCAATACTCCATCGCTGTCTCCATCGGCGGCGAAGGCCTGACGGAAATGCAGATCCAGCGCCGCTACCGCCGCCCCGCCGATGGCGCCGACAACCGCAGCGCCCATCACCTGTTCGACTTGATCGAGCGCGCCGAGAAGAAACTTGAACCCGCCGGACGCAGCCGCGTCACGGTCACTTACCGCATCAATGGCGGCCCGGAAGATATATGGCAATACCCGCGGCCCTAGCCCGGCCCTTCCGCCTCTCCGGCCTCGAACTGCCGCCGCAAATGGTTCTCCTCTGCCGCCTGCTCGCCCTCACCCTGCTCCTCACCTGGCACGTCCGGCTCTTCCAGACGCCCTTTCTTCCATTCGTCCCGTTCCTCGACGAACTCCCTGCCGTCCCCTTTCAGCGGACGCTCCAGGCCACGGTCGTCCTCGGCGCTCTCGCTCTCTTGTTCTCGACGCGCATCCGCCTTGCCGCCTTCGTCACCGGCGCAGCGCTGCTGATGGCCGTCGTCAGCTCCCGCGCTTACTACGGCAACAATAAAGCCTTCACGGCTCTCCTTCTGCTCCTCGCCGCCGCCGGCGACCTTCGTCTGATCCGCTGGCAAGTGGCCATTCTCTACTTCGGCGCCGGGCTGAACAAAGCCCTCGATCCCGACTGGCAATCCGGCCAGTTCTTTCACCATTGGGCCGGAGCGCGTCTTGAAAACCCACTCTACCTCTGGGCCGCCCCGCTCTTCCCGGCCCTCGTCCTCGGCAAGCTCTTTTGCTGGGGCACCATCGCCGTCGAACTCGCGCTCTCCGTCCTGATGCTCTTCCGCCGCTTCGCCTGGCCCGCCATCTGGATCTCCGCGCTGTTCCAATGCGGCCTCCTGCTCTTCACCGGGCAGACGTTTACGCTCTTCTTCTTCGCCTCGCAGATCGCGCTGCTCGCCTTCGTCGAATGGCCGAAGGAGCCCGTTACCGTCATCTGGGACGGCGAATGCGGCTTCTGTGCGCAAACGAAAGACCGCCTCAACCGCTTCGACTGGGACGGCATCTTCCACTGGGTGCCTCAACAGACCAACATCGGCGAGCGCTGGGGCCTCACTCGGGAAACCCTCGCCAACGCGATGTTCACCGTCTCCGGCGCCAACGTTCGCGAAGGCTATACGGCGTTCCGGGCGATGGTCGTCTGGCTCCCGGTTTTCTGGTACGCCGCCCTCGCCGCCGTGGTCCTCGCCCCCCGCTCCGCCGTCATCGCGCTGCTGCTCTTCCTCACGCCCCTGTCGAACCCTGTCGGCGAGGCCGTCTATCGCTGGGTCGCCCGCAACCGCCATCGCTTCGGCGACCAGACCTGCGCCCTGCCGGATCGCCCCCCCTCCTGAGCCCTTTCCGGCGCCGATTTCGAGATCAATGGCATGCCTGCCGGCACCGGCCTACGCTTCAAGACCTGGTTCAATGCATCAAGAGCATCATCCTGCCGGATGGCGGCTCGCCGGCCGTCTACGCCGACTCCGGATCTTCCGCCCCCACGGATAGCAGCTTTCTCGGAAACCCCACGCCGCCATAGGCTTTGTCGCTTGGGTCACCGGCGCCGACGCCGGCACCGGCAACTCCGAGGAAGGAGAAGGCGACGGTGACGGCGAAGGCGAAGGTGGCGACGAAGCCGGAGAGGAACAATATCGCTACGTTGTCAAAACCCCGTGTAGCTTCTCATTCATCAGGTCTTTCACATAAAGCTTCAGCTTCTTCAGCCGGGCTTCTTCGAGTTGTTCCTGGTCGGAGAGAAATTCCTGACTCTCCATCTCCGTGACCCGGCGGTCCAACTCGGCATGCTTTTGAGCCAGCAATCGAAACTCCTCGCTCGTCGCCATCAAGTGTGCTTTCAATTCATCCTGGTTCTGTAATTCCATGTACTCGGAACCTCCTTTTGAAGAACAGGTATTCGCAACCTACACCTTTCGCCGCTCCATGACAAGGGCATCCTCCCGCGGCCCACTGTAGTAATCCCTGCGCCGCCCCGTTACCGAGAAGCCCAAAGTGCTATATAGCGCAATCGCCGCAGCGTTCCCCTCCCGCACCTCCAGAAACACAGTTCCGGCCAGCGCCGCCGCCAACAAGTTCGATGCCAATGCCTGCCGCCGATACCCCTCCGCCACCTCCACTTGCAGCAATTCGCTCTCCCCATTACCCAAGCTCCGCACCGCCGCCCACCCCCGCACGACACCGTCCACCTCCACCACCCAGACCTCGTAATCGGCCCACTCCGCCGGTGCCTCCCCTTCCCTTCCTCGCCGCACCGTCACAACAACTCCTCCCAAATTCGCTTCTGCTCCCGCCCAATCGCCTCCCACCCGAAGTGTTCTATAGCAATCTCCTCCGCCCGCCGAGCCAACTCCTCCCGTCGCTCTCTCTCCCGCAGCATCGTTACGATGCCTTCCGCCATCGCCGCCGCCCCCGCCGCCACCCACACACTCTCACCATGCCGCAGCCCCAACCCGTCGCACCCGCTTGGCGTCGCCACCACGGCCCGCCGCATCGCCATTGCTTCCAGCACTTTCAAGTTCGTCCCCGCGGAAACCAACGTCGGCGCCAGCACCAGATTCGTGGCCTCATAAAACGGCACGACATCCGCCACAAACCCATGAAAGTCCAGTCCCTCCGGAATCGGCGAATACAGTTCCGGTCGCGGACCCGCAATCACGGTCAGCACCGCCTCCGGCTCCGCCGCCATCACGAGCGGCCACACCTCTTCCCACAGAAACCGGAACGCCGTCACGTTCGGGAAATGACGAAACGAACCCACGAAGAGAACTCGCTTCCCCTCCCGCTCCGGCGTCGCCCGAAACCGGGCCAAATCGACGCCGTTCGGCAACACGCGCACCCGCTCCGGTTCCGCCAGCATCGCGGCATCCTTCTCCGCCATCGCCATCACGCGCCGGAACCGTCGCACTGCCGCCTTCTCAAATCGCCGCCAACGCCACGCGCTCCACCGCGCCCCCATCTGCTGATAAAGGTCGAACGTCACGTCGTGCTCCACCAGCACATCACCGGGATACCGTCCCAAATAGGTGTACTCCACCTGCAATAGCCCCCACCTCTCCCGATCCCGCGCCAACCGCTCCCGCACCGCCCGGCTCTCGTACTCCCGCACCTCCGGCGGCAGCAAACTCGCCCACCGCGGCTCCCGGTATCGCGGCATCTCGAACAGCACCGCCTCATGGACGAAGTCCAGCACCGGCCCCGCGTTCTCCGCGCTCCCCGGCTCCGCGAAGCAGTAGAACCAGATGTCGAAATCTTTCGCCGCCTCCCGCAGCAGCGAGTAGATCCGCACCGCCCCCCCGTGCCCCAGTGGCCACGGGAAATACGGCGATAGAATCGCCACACGCGGCCGCCCCTCTAACGCCCGCCCCGCCAGCGTCACGCTGGCCTCCGCCGGCCGGCTTCGCTCGCGCGCCCCCGGCCACCACCAAGGCCGCAGCCAGATCCGGTCCAGCGGCACACCCGCCACAAACAGCGCCGACGCAATCGCCGACCGCACCCCCAAATGGTGCCGCTCCCCCCGCGCGTTAAACGCCAGCATCTTCCGCGGCGCCGCCTGAAACACCAGCCAGCACAGCGAATCCAGCCCCAACAAAAACGGCGCCAACCCGATCCGCTTCGGCCCCAACTGCATCCGCAACTCCGGCAGCGACGGCGCATGCAACACCAGCGGAATCCCGAACCCGAGCGGCTCCCCGATCGACACCACGTAGTGTTCCCGCTCCGGCTCGAGCGCCCGGATCTCCTCGTACATCGCCCGCACCCGCTCCACCGGCCCCGAAGCGAAATGTACCACCACCGCTTCCGCTTCGTATCCCAACAACTGCCGCAGCGCCTTCCGCATACTATTCTTTAGTGCTATAGAGCACTAAGACTCCTACCAACGGCAGCACCGCCGTCCCCCAACACACCGGCCCGAACCCGTACAGATCCACAACCCGCCCCACCAGCGGCGAAGTCACCGCCTGCATCAGCGCGTACGCCGCCGTCAAACTCGCCACGGCAAACCCCGCCCGCCCCGCGCCGAATAAATCCAGCGGCAACGCATACACATTCACGCTCAAAATCAGCGACCCCAGGAAGCTCATCCCAATCGCCACCGCCGCCCATAAGGCGCTCGGCATTGCCGGCACCGCTGCCGTCGCCAAGCCCAAGACGACCGCTCCCACCAGCGCCGCCCGCCGCCGCGCCGCCGGCGCCTCCATCCCGCTCTTCATCCAACGAAACGCCAGCGTCCCGCCGATCACGCCGCCCCCCACCGCAAACACCGGCGGCAGCCAGGCCAACTCTCCGTCTCCCCAAACTTTCACCAAATACGCCGTCGTCCACGAACTCCACAACGCGTATGCCATCATCCCCAGCCCATTGGCCAACAATACGCCCCAATAGGAGCGCCGCCGTAACAGATCCCCCACCGGCGCCGGCGCCTGCGTCACTGCCTGTTCCGGCGCGCCCTTCGTCGCCCACCACATCAGCGGTATCCACAGAAAGCCCAACAAACCCGGCCCCAGAAAAGCCTGCCGCCAACCGAAGAACTGCGTCGCCCAATTGATCCACAACGGGGCCAGAATCATCCCCAACGAAATGCCAATCTGGTTGCTCGCCGTCCCAAACGCCCGTTCTTCCGGCGGAAGAAAGGTTCCAAACGCCTTCCCCGTCGCCGGAATCCCGCCCCCCTGCGCAAACCCCAACAACATACGAAAGCCAACCAAACTCCCCAATCCGCCTACCCAGCTCATCCCCACCGTCGCCATCGACCACAACCCAACCGTCAACGCCGATCCCCCCCGCAGCCCAATCCGGTCCAGCGTCAACCCCAACACCGTCGCTCCCACGGCATAGATCAACGCATAGGCGGTAATCAGATACCCGAAACCCTCATAACTCAGCGCGAACTCTTTCCGGATCACCGGCTCCAAAGCCGCAAACAACTGCCGGTCCAAATAGTTCAACGTCGACGACAATACAAAAATAGCGACGGCCACCCAACGCGCCTGCACTCTCAATCGAACTTCACCCGCGTTACTTCCCGCGTCTTGCTCAGGTACTCCACCGTCACTGCCCGCACCGGTTTCTGCACGCCACAGCCCAGCTTGATCTCGCTCGACCCTTCCAGATTTAGCTGCGCCACATTCTTCACCGTCAAAGGCGTCAGCTTCTTATCCTGTCCCCGCACCTGGAGCCGCAGCGTTCCGCCCACGCAGTCCACCCGTTCTAATCTCCCGATCAATGACGCATCCCCCTTCGGCCCCTCCCACCACTCTTCCACCTTCCCCTTCACCGGACCCTTCCCGTCGTTCGCCTTCGCTTCCGCCATGCGAATCCGGTTCAGCGCCTCTTGCCGTAGCCGTTCAATCTCGGCCCGTTCCTTCTCGTCCTCGGCCCGCTTGGCCGCTATCTCGGCCTCGACGCGCCGTTCCTGCGCCGCCAACCGTTCCGCGTGCAACCGCTCCCGCTCCCCGCGCGTCGACGCTGCCTTCTCCGCCGCCACAAGGCTCTTGGTCTCCTCGGCGAACAACTCCGCCTTCGCAAATGAAGCCGCGGCCTTCTTCCACAGCTCCACGTCCCGCATCGCCAACCCCGCCGCACGCCGCCAACGCTGCGCGCGCCGGCTCTCCTCCGTCTCGAGCGCCGCCATCTGCACATGCGGCTCCGGCCACCGAGGCCACTTCTGCGCTTGTTCTTCCAGCTGCGCCATCGTCAAGCCTTTCAACTCCGGAGCCGGCCCGCTCCACCGCGCCAGCAGGTCCGCCGTCTCCTGCGAGTTCAACATCTCCTCACGCCAGCGCCGCGGGTCAATCGGTTTCCCATTCAGCGCCGCCGTCCCGAACTGCCCCCGCGCCAGATACCCCTTCGCCTCTTCCGTAAGCACGGCCTCTTTCACTCCAATGGAATTTCCCCACGACACCACCGGGTCCAGCCCCTTTGACAAGTTCGCCAACAGTACGCGCGTCTTGCCGCTATACCGGTCATCGGTGAACAGCAGATGCATCCGGGCCCATGCTAAGTCCGGCCGCGCTACGGGCGCTCCCACACGCACCCGCGGCCCGTCCACGGCCAGCGTCGAAAACAGCGAGATCACGCCCCGCTCAATCTCTTCATCAAACGGCAACGTATTCTCGCGGATCAACAACGCCGCTAACTCCGCAGGGTCCACCTCCCCTGCCAGATACCCGCCCGGCCCGAGCCGTAGCTTCCCGTCGCCCTTCCCCAGCACAAAGGTCACCGGCCAAGACGGAGTCAGCTCTTTGCCGAACTGCGCGCTCAACGTATGCTGCACTTGCACGGCCAGCGCCAGCGCCTCGCGCGCCTCTTTGTCCTTGCCGTTCGTATAGACGGTAAAGGGCTCACTCCGGAAAACGCTCCACTTGTCCGCCCCGGCCAGCCCGCAGGCCAGCATCGCCGCTACTGCAATCAGTCTCACGAGCCCATGCTAACGCAGCAGCGTCAGGGTCGAAACCACAATCGCCTTCGCCGGCTCTGCCGACAACCCCCGATAGGAATGCAGCTCGGACGAATCAAAGTAACAGCAGTCGCCCGCATGCAACTCGTGCTCTTCATCCTGGTACTGCACCACCAATGTCCCCTCCATCACATAAAGGAGTTCCGCCCCCGGATGCAGATGCGCCGTCGCCTCGCCTTCCTTGACTTGCGGGAACTCCGCCAAGTAGGCCTCCAGCGGCTTGTTCGTCGCCTTAAATGCCAGAACTTCAAAAAAGAAGTTCGGCTTCTCCACCTCCGGCCGGTTCGGAAACTTCATCCGCTCCTCCTGCCGCACAATCTCAAACGTCCCCTCCTTCCGGCGGCTACCGAAGAAGTACTCCATCCCCACGTCAAATACCATCGACAATCGCGCCAGCGTGGGCAAGGTCGGTACCAGCTTCCCGTTCTCAAGCTGAGAGATCATCGAAGCCGAAAGACCTGTGTGCCGGCCCAGCTCAGTCAGCGCAATCTTCTTCCGTAAACGAAGTTGCTTCAGTTTCCGCCCCAGCTCGTACGAACTGAGGAGGCGGTTGATCGTATCCGGGCCACTTTCAAACTCTGACATAAAGTCATTTTAGCGCAGGTTAAAACCCTTTCAGTGCGTTATGTGGCACTGAAATGACTTTAAGTGGGGTCTGGTATTGCCATCCCCCCGCTGTTAGGTTGGACTCAGAGGCATTTTTCAAATGGCAACCGCCCTTAGCAATCCTACCTTATTCAACCCGGCCTTACTGGCCCCTACGGCTCCGCAGGTGGTAGAAACCCCGAAACCTGAGCCGATCATCGACGCTGACGCCGAGCTTGTCCCTCTCGCCAAAATGGGCGACCAAGCCGCTTTCACCGAACTTGTCAACCGCCACTACCAATCGTGCCTCAAACTTGCCCGCTCCATTCTCCGCGACTACGAAGACGCCGAAGACGAAGTTCAGAACGCCTTCACTAAGGCTTTCCTCCACCTGGGAGGCTTCGAAGGTAACTCGCGCTTCTCCACCTGGCTTTCCCGCATTGTCGTCAACCAGTGCCTGATGCGCCTCCGCCAGCTTCGGCGTGCCCAGTTCACCTTTCTCGACGACCCGGGCGCCGACGAGAACCAGACCAAGTTCGAGCTCCGGGACACCTCCGAAAACCCGGAACAGCGCTACGGCCGTAACGAAGTCTTGTCGCTTCTCCAGAAAGAGGTCAACAGCATTCCTCCACTCCTGCGCAAGCCGCTCCTGCTGCGGGAAACGATGCGCCTCCCCTTGGCCGACGTCGCAAAGCAACTCGATATCTCCGAAGCTGCCGCCAAGTCGCGCCTGCTTCGAGCCCGCCGCGAACTCCGCGAACGCCTGAGCAAGCACGAAGGCCGCCTGGGCACGGCGACACTCCTCAGTTAGCTATACTGAAGCAGATGTTGTTTTCCCGCGCATGAAGCTCAGCGTGCCATTGTACAGAGGGATCGAATCCCTCTATGGAACTCGCGATGAAAATATTCGGCTGCTAGAAGCCGCCCTTCATGTGCGTACCCGTCTCCTCAGTGACTCCCTCGAGATTGAGGGCGAGCCAGCCGGGGTCGAGCGTTGCGGGCAGATTCTGAGTGACTACTCGGACCTGATCCGCGAAGGTCATGTCTTCGCCAACGGCGATTTGAACAGCTATCTCCGGGTCGTCACCGGAGATAGCGCCGTTTCGCTCCGCGCTCTGGTCGCCAGCGGACGGCAGCGCAACTTCGGCAAAAAGGTGCTCGCGCCCAAGACGATCAACCAGCGGCGTTATCTCGAAGCCATCGAACGCAACGACCTCGTCTTCGGCATCGGCCCGGCCGGCACAGGCAAAACGTATCTCGCTGTAGCGATGGCCGTCTCGGCGCTCCTCACCAAACGCGTGTCGCGGATCATTCTCACGCGCCCCGCCGTCGAAGCCGGCGAAAAACTTGGCTTCCTCCCCGGCACGCTGCAAGAGAAGATCGATCCCTATCTCCGGCCCCTCTACGACGCCATCTACGATATGCTCGAGGCGGAGAAGATAGAGAAGTTCACCGAACGCGGCGTTATCGAAGTGGCCCCGCTGGCGTTCATGCGCGGCCGCACCTTAAACGACGCTTTCATTATTTTGGATGAAGCGCAGAACGCGACGCCGGAGCAAATGAAGATGGTGCTTACGCGGCAAGGGTTCAACTCGAAAATGGTTGTCACCGGTGACGCCACCCAGATCGACCTGCCGCCCGGACGCCGCTGCGGCCTCATCGATGCCCTGGAAATCCTTAAGGGCGTCGAAGGCATCAGCTTTGTCCGCTTCGATGAAAAAGACGTGGTCCGGCACAGCCTCGTACAGCGCATCGTCAAGGCGTACGAACGCTACGACGAAGCTAGCGGCACCGGTCGCCAGCTTGCCCTCCGCCTTACGGAAGCCGCCGCGGCCGCTGAGGCCGCAGCGGCCCTTCCGTCCCCTCCGATCACATAAACTCTTAAACACATGTCCCCAGACGGCAGTAGTATCTTGTTCCAGGGCGTCAAGCGGTCTATTCCGCTCGACCGTCGCCGCCTTCGCGCTTTCCGGACTCGGCTAACGGCCGAAGTGGCTTCCGCCCGTCCCTTTACGGTCCTCGTTGCGAATGACAGCGAACTCCAGCGGCTGAATCGCGAGTTCCTCCAGAACGATTACCCCACCGACGTGCTCAGCTTTCCCGGCGAAGCCGAACTCGGCGAAATGGCCATCTCCGCCGACCGCGCCCTCGAACAATCCGCCGAACAAGGACACGACGTCTCTACCGAAATCGAGATCCTGATGCTGCATGGGTTGCTGCATCTGCTCGGTCACGACCATGAAATCGACCGCGGGAAAATGGGCCGCCTCGAAACGAAGTGGCGACAGACCCTCGGGCTTCCCGCGGGTCTGATAGAACGGACGAAACAGTAGTGAGTATCGCTTTTTTTGCCACTCTCGCTCTCCTCGCCGGTTTAGTCGTCCTGACCAGCTTCGTTCAACTGCTCTACCTCGAATCGCTTCGGCTCCGTTCTCGCGAATCGAACTCGCTGATCCATTTCAAAGAGTCCCTTGAAGACCGCCTCGGACTGAAACTCGAGACCGGCGCGCTCACGTTCTCGCTCATCAAGCAGTCGCTCATATCCCTAGTTGGCGTTTTCGCCATGGCCTTTATGGGCATGGGGCACAAGGAGTTCTGGTACGGGTTGGCCGAGGCCGGTGTCGCCGCCTGCGTCGCGGTGCTGCTCTGCTCCCAGGTCATCCCCCAACTGCTCTACCGCAAAACCTCGGCCTTCTGGCTGCTGCCGTTCCTCCCCTTCGTCAAGCTTTTGGCGCTCCTCGCCTCCCCCGTTATCGCCATCCTGCGTTTCCTCCAAGCCCTCACTGAACTCGGCTCGGCCGAAGAACAAGCCGAAGAACAGGACGAACAGATCGAAGCGCTCATCGCCGCCGGGAAGGAAGAAGGCCTCATTGAGGAGGAAGACCGCAAGCTCATCCAGAGCGTGGTCGAGTTCGGCGACAAGACCGTCAAAGAGGTCATGACGCCCCGCCCCCGCATGGTCGCCATCGAAAAGGGCGCCACCGTCGCTGCCCTCCGGGAACTCGTCATCAATGAACAGTATTCCCGCATTCCCGTCTACGACGGCACCATCGACGTCGTCGTCGGCTTTATCCACGTCCGCGACATGTTCATGCAGGACGAAAAGCATCCGTCCGCCCACGTCTGGGAGTTGATGCGGCCCATCCGCAAGGTGCCTGAATCGAAGAAGGTCACCGACCTCCTTCGGGAAATGCAGCAGGACGGCGCCCATATGGCCGTCGTCATCGACGAGTACGGCAGCACCGCCGGCATCTCCACCATGGAAGATCTGGTCGAAGAAATCTTCGGCGAAATCCGCGACGAACATGAGCCCACGCAGGACATCGCCCCCGACGGCGAAGGAGCCTGGATCGTCTCGGGTTCCTTCGATGTCGACCATCTCAAAGGTCTGCTCGAATACCGCCCCGAAGAGGAGTTCGAATCCACCACCGTCGGCGGCTTGGTGGCCGAATGGCTCGGCCGCGTTCCCCGCGTCGGCGAAGAAGCCGAGCGGGATGGCATACGCTTGGAAGTACTGGCGGCGAACGACCGACGCGTAGACCGCGTGCGCGTATCCCGCATGGAAGAGGAGATCGAAGAAGAACTGAATGCCTAGGCGCCTCGCATTTCGCGCCGGAACCGCGTCCATCATTGGACTGCCCAACGCCGGAAAATCCACGCTGTTGAACGCTCTTGTCGGAGAGAAGCTGGCCATCGTCAGCTCCAAACCCCAAACGACGCGCACGGCCCTCGACGGAGTGTTGACCACCCCGTCCGCTCAAATTGTCTTTGTCGATACCCCCGGCATTCATAAGTCGGACACGCCCTACAACCAGAAAATGATGCGGTCCGTCCGCGCCTCTCTCGACTCGATCGACGTCCTCGTCTTCGTCCATGACGCCCAGCGCGTCATCTCCACCGAAGTCGAAGGCGCCCTCGATCTCGTCAAGAAAGCCAACGTCCCCACCATCCTGGTGCTGAACAAGATCGACCTCGTCGACGACCCGAAGAAGACTCTTGGCCTGCTCGAACAGTTCCCGAAGCACTACGAGTTTGCCGCCTACGTTCCCATCTCCGCCCAGTCCGGCGAAGGCGTCGAAAAGGTCCGCGACGAAATTATCAAGCTGCTGCCGCGGGCGTCGAAAATCTACCCGGACGACCACATCACTCAGATGCCGTCCCGCTTCCTGGCCGCCGAAGTCATCCGCGAAAAGATCCTGGCTGAAACCCATCAGGAGGTCCCCCACGCCGTCGCCGTCCTGGTCGAAACGTGGGAGGAGACCCCGAAGCTCACGAAAATCAGCGCCACCATCTACGTCGAGCGCCAAGGGCAGAAGACCATCGTCATCGGGCAGAAAGGCGCAATGTTGAAATTAGTCGGTACCGCGGCGCGTCTGGAATTGGAGGAGTTCTTCGGCACAAAAATCTTTCTCGAGCTCTTCGTGAAGGTGCGGCCCGACTGGCGAAATCAGCCCGAGTTCCTGAATGAGTTAGATTGGAGAAGAATGACGGGAGAACGTGATGAATAAACTGGCAATCGCCCTCATGAGCCTGGGCTTGGCCTTCGCCGCCGACCAGAAGGATGACGACCGGCTCTACGATCAGATCCGCCTCCGCCTCGCCGGCGACCCGGAAGTGAAAGGTGGCGCACTCGAAGTGGAAGTCGTCGACGGTGTCGTCACACTGAAAGGAATCGTCCGCACCGATAAGGCGAAGGCCAAGGCCGAAAAGCTGGTGACGAAGATGAAGGGCGCTAAAAAGGTAAACAACGAACTCCGCGTCTCGCCCACTGGCAGTATCGATTAGACCGATGCCCCGCGTTCGCTTCGCCCCCTCCCCCACCGGATACCTCCATATCGGTTCCGCCCGCACGTTCATCTTCAACTGGCTCTACGCCCGGAAGAACAACGGCACCATGATCCTGCGCCTCGACGATACCGACGTCGAGCGCAACACGCAGGTGTCGATCGACTCCATTTTTGACGGGCTCAAATGGCTCGGACTCACCTGGGACGAGTACTATCGCCAATCCGAGCGGCTCGATCTGCACAGAGAGATGGCGAATCGCATCCTCGCCGCCGGCCTCGCCTATCGCGACTTCACCCCCGCGCAAACCGAAGAGGAAGAGCGCACCGACGACTCCGGCCCCTGGCTCTTCAACGCCGGCATGCGCGAGATCTCCACGGAGGAATCCGATCGCCGAGCCGCCGCCGGTGAACCCTTCGTCGTGCGCTTCCGCGTCCCCCGCGGAGAAAATCGCGCCGTTAAATTCAAGGATTCCGTCTTCGGCGACCAGTACAAGAAAGCCGACGAAATCGAAGACTTCGCCCTGCTGCGTTCAAACGGGATGCCGACCTACCACATGGCCTCCTGCGCCGACGACGTCGACCTCCGCATCGACCACATCATCCGCGGCCAGGACCATCTCACCAACACCTTCAAGCATGTCCTCATCTTCGAAGCCCTTGGCGAAACGAAGCCAAAGTTCGCCCACTTGCCTCTGCTCATCGCTCCCGACGGCGCCAAACTGTCTAAGCGCAAGCACGGCCCAGTCGTCAGCGTCACCACCTATCGCGATGCCGGTTTCCTCCCCGAGGCCTATATCAATTTCCTCTGCCTCCTCGGCTGGTCGCCCAAGAACAACCGCGAGCAGATGTCCCTTCAGGAGCTCACCGATGCCTTCACCTTCGCCGGCGTCAATCGCTCCAACGCCGTCGTCAACTTCTCCGAGGAAGATCCCATCGACCCGAAGGCCCAATGGCTCAACGGCCAGCACCTCCGTTCGATGCCGGTCAGTGATCTGCTCCCGTCCGTCCGCGCCCACCTCGAAGCCGCTGGGTTCACCATCGAGGAGCCTACCTTCGCCATGGTCGTTGACACCATCCGCGCCCGCTACACCTCGCTCCACGACTTCGCCAGCAAAGGCCGTCCCTACTTCGCCAACGAGTTTGAAATCGAACCCGCTGCCGCCGAACGCTTGGACGAGCCCCAAGCCCGCGAACTCCTCCGCGAACTCGGCGTCCGCCTCGAGGCCCAGTCCGACTTCACCGAGGCCTCGGTCGAAAAGACGCTCCGCGATCTCGCCGCCGAAGCCAACGTCAAACCCGGCATTCTCATCAACGGCTCCCGCGCTGCCCTCACCGGCCAAGCCGTCGGCCCCAGCGCCTTCCACGTCTTCACGGCCATCGGCCGAGACCGTTCCATTGCTCGGCTGAAAACGCTCGGCTGAAAAAGGATTAGCTCTATGATCATTCTCGGAATTGGCGGCCTGCGCAACGATCCCGCCTGCGTTCTCCTCCGCGACGGTCAGGTGGCCGCCGCTGTTGAACAGCGCAAAGTCGCACGCCGCGCCACCCTCGACGAACTCCCGCTCGAAGCCATCCGCACCTGCCTCGACATCGCCGGCCTCGAAGCCCGCAACGTCGAAGTGGTCGCCGTGGCCCGGCCCTTCAACCAAGGCCCTGAATCGGAAACGCACCTTGACCTCCGCCATCAGTTCCCCGGCTCCCGTATTGCCGTCGTCGAACACCACACCGCCCACGCCGCCTCGGCCTTCTACTTCTCCGGCTTCTCGCAAGCCACCGTCCTCACGCTCGACCGTCTCGGCGATTTCCGCTGCGGCGCAAAATGGCAGGCCTCGGAATCCGGCCTCCAGGCACTTCACGAACTCTACTTCCCGGACTCGATCGGCGATCTCTATGGGCGCGTCACCGAATTCCTCGGCTTCACCCCGAACGCCGATGAACACAAGGTACAGTGGCTCTCAACCGCCGGGCAGCCCGTCTATCAGGGCCTCTTCGAGCAGATCCTGCCCGCCAGCGCCGATTGGCTCAAACCAGCCGACCGCAGCTACTTCGACGGCCCCTGGTTCAGCAGTAAATTCTACGCCGAACTCGGTCTCGCCGACGGCGCGCCCGTACCGGACCTCCTCAAGGCCGACGTCGCCGCCAGCCTCCAGGCCGCCGTCACGACTCTCGTCATCCATCTCGCCGGACGGGGCGGCAACCTCTGCCTCGCCGGTGGCCTTTTCTGGAACGTCCTGCTCGTCGAAGCACTCGAACGCAGCGGCACTTATGACCGGGTCTTTGTCCAACCTGCCGCCGGCAATACGGGCACCGCCCTCGGCGCCGCGGCCCTGGTCTGGGGCCGGCCCATCGATATGGGGAACTACTGCTGGGGACCCGAGTACTCCGCCGAACAATTCAAGCAGGTCCTCGAAAACTGCAAACTCAGCTTCAAGACGCTGCTCACCACCGACGCCATCCTCTCCACCGCCATCGGCCAGCTCAAGCAGGATAAAATCCTGGCCTGGATGCAGGGCCGCATGGAGTTCGGCGCCCGCGCGCTCGGCAACCGCAGCATCCTCGCCAGCCCCGTCAACCCGTATTCGACGGAGAACCTGAACAGCTTCATCAAGCACCGCGAACCCTTCCGCAAGTTCGCCGCCAGCGTCCCAGCCGAACTCGCCAGCCAGTACTTCGACGTTGGCGAAAACGCGCGCTTTCTGTCGACCGTCAGCCGCGTCCGTCCTGCCTATCGCCAGCAGTTCTCGAGCGTGATCCTCGGCGGCGACTTCGTCCGCGTTCATACGGTTGCCGAACAGGACAACCCGCTTTACTGGCGTCTCCTCCACGCCGCAGCCGCCGAGTTCGGCCTCCCCGTTCTCTTCAATACGTCCTTCAACCTCTTCGGCGACCCCCTGGTCTGCACCCCCCGCGACGCCGTCCGCAGCTTCTACTCCTCCGGCATCGACGCCATGATCGCTGGGTACTTTTTCCTCGAAAAGTAGTTACCAGACGTGAATCGCCGCGATTGTGGGCGGGCTAGGCGTATCGCCCACAATCCGAGTTTCCAGCAGCACCTGAAGGTTCCCCTTCTCCCAACCCGCCGGCGCCATCTGCGCTACCTGCTCCCAACTCCGTTCGTTCGTCGCGAAATCCGCCGCCACCTGCGTACCCAGTCCCGAAATCCCGCCAATCGCAATCACGCGCCGGTTCAACTGCGTGTCCATCAACCGGGAGACCAACGCGTAGTCCACCGCCATCGCCGACACCGGGTACAGCCCGCGGACGTGCCGCAACATCTCCGGCCGTTGCGAGTCCCTCACCAGGTAGTGCCCGTCGGCGGCAATCTCGAAACTGAAGCGCAAGTGCCGCGTCAATTCAATCGTCCACGGATTCGAAAACATGCCGATCACCACCATCGGCTGCCCGTTCACCTGGTCGAACGACATCTCCCCCGCCACGCGCACGTGAAACGGCTTCCCCGCCACAGCCAGCATCCGCGTCACATCCACCAGCGCCTGCACCGTCGGCCAGGACGTCTGCGCCTGCCGGCTCAGCACCAGTTGGTCCAACCGGATCGTCGCCTCCGGCGGGTGCGGCCGCTGCAGCGCTTCCACCACCGATCCGTCCGCCACGGATACCCCGGGCGCTCCGCTCGCGCAAACCACCAACTGGCCCGGCGCCGAAAGCAGCGGCGCCCAGAACTCGTCCAGCGCCCGCGTCCGCGGCCACAGCGTCCATCCCCCCACGCCCGCACCGCCCATAGCCATGCCCATCATCGCCCGCCGGCTGAACCGTCGCGCCGGAACGAAGGGTGGTGCCATCGTCTCCACAGCAACCGGCCCGGCAGCCGCTTCCCAATGGAACGCCGGCACGTAAGATCCTGTCGGCAGCTCAATGTGCAGCCCGCCCCCTGCCCGGTCCTTGTAAAACTTCGCCAATCGCCGCCGCACCTCGGTCGCCTTCACCCGGACAATCGAATCCCCCGACGTCTCAAATCCCGGCGCTCGTCCGAACACCTCCGCGCCAATCACTCGCTCCTTCAGCGACTCCTGCCGGCCCGCCAACGCCTCCTCCACCACGTACGTCAAGAACAACTGACACTTCTGGCTCGCCCGGAATTCCGGACTCGCCAGGATCTCCCCTAGAGCCGCCCGAACGGCGGCCTCCATCTCCGGAGGAACCGATCGGGACTGTACCGCTACGCTTTCCACTGAATCCATCTCTCCAGCACGGGAGCTTATCACGCCGCGTAACGGTACGCAACGGTTACAAACCTCCATAAGTCATTGAAAGTAAAATGTAAATTGAAATCCCCGCATGACCGTTAGCCCCTAGTATTTAGAAACTATCCCCTTCATACTCGATAGGCTATGCAACCCACCTCCCAACGCCTGTGCCTCCTGGCCGCGCTACTTCTCCTTCACCTCGGCCTTCTCCACGGCCAAGGCAACCTCGGCGGCCTTAGCGGAACTGTCGTTGACTCCTCCGGCGCGGCCGTCCCCGGCGCCCGGATCACTCTCAAAAGCAAGGCCACCAACCAAGTCACAACCGTCGAGTCCTCTGACTCCGGCTTCACGCTGCGCGGCCTCCCGCCCGGCGCCTACGACCTGGAAGTTGAGAAGACCGGCTTCAAGAAGGCCGTCCGCCAAGGCGTCGGGATCCTGACCGCCACCCAGTCCGATATCGTGATCACTCTCGAGGTGGGCAGCACCACCGACGCCGTTACAGTTTCCTCCAGCACCATCGCCCTGCAGACCTCTTCCCCGGAAGTCTCCACCGTCCTCCAACGGCAGACCCTCCTCGACCTCCCCATCCAGATCGGCTCCGGCGCCTCCACCACCGCCGCCTCCGGCCGCCGCCAGCCCGAAACGTTCATCTTCCTCACGCCCGGCGTCGTCGGCACTCAGTGGGGCAAGAGCATCAACGGCAGCCCCGAATTCGGCCAGGAGATCCTCATCGACGGCATATCCGCCCAACTCTCCTCCAATCCCGGATTCCTCGCCCAATCGTCTCCGCCCTACGAAAGCATCGAAGAGTTCAAGGTGCAGAACACTCTCTTCCCCGCCGAATTTGGCCGCGGCTTCGGCGTCATCAATTACACTCTCCGCTCCGGCTCCAACACCTTCCACGGCGGCCTCTTCGAATTCCTCCGCAACGACAAGCTCGACGCCCGGCCCTTCTTCAACCGTACCCGCCCCATCGTTCGCTTCAACGAATACGGCGGGAACTTCGGCGGCCCCGTCATCATCCCCAAACTCTACAACGGCAAGGACCGGACGTTCTTTAATTTCAACTACTCCGGCCTCCGCAACTCTCCACCCCTCCCTGGCAATCTCGTCAGCATGCCAACGGCCGACTTCCTCCGCGGCGACTTCTCCCGCCACGTCGACTCCAACGGCGTCGTTATCCCCATCTTCGACCCCGCCACGACCACCGCCGACGGAACCCGCACCCCCTTCCCCGGCAACATCATCCCCACCAACCGCATCTCCCGCGTTGCCCGCAACACTACGCCGCTCCTCCCTGGCCCGGACCTTCCCAGCTACTTCAACAACTTTCTCGCCCGCAACGCTAACCCCGTCAACGACGATATTTGGTCCCTCAAAGCCGACCATCTGCTCTCCTCCGCCCAGCGCCTCAGCTTTGTCGTCTGGCGTTCCACCAACATCCAGTCCGTCAACTCAGTGCTCGGCCGAAACAACGGCCCCCTCGGCCCTTGGTTCACCGCCGATACCCGCGGCAGCAACTACCGTACCAACTACGACCTCACCATCTCGCCCACCCTGCTCTTCCACGCTGGCTACGGCTATACCAAATCCAATCCCACCCGCCAGCTCGATTCGCGCAAGGGCAACGAAACCATTCAACTCCCCGGCATCCCCACCGATAGCCCCGGCTTCCCCACCTTCACCGTCAACAACACCTACGGCGGCCTCGAAATCGGGAACTCCGCCCAGCAGCCCAACGACCCCTCCGCCAACATCAGCCACGCCTGGGTCTCCAGTCTCTCCTGGGTCAAGGGGCGCCATCAGCTCAAGGTCGGCGGCGAAGGCCGGCTCATGAAGTTCGTAAATTTCGCCGGCACCCAGAACGGCGGACTCAGCGGCTCCTACGTCTTTAACAACCTGTCGACGTCCTCCCTCACTGACCCGCGCTTCAACCAACTCGGCAATGGCTGGGCCAGCTTCCTCCTCGGCGAGGTCTTCTCCGGCACCCGCTTCTTCCCCATGGGCGAGCGCACCGTGCAGAACGAGTTCTACGCCTACTACGTAGACGACGTCTGGCGCGTCTCGAACAAACTCACCTTCACCCTCGGCTTCCGTCACGAGATCCCCACCACTGTCCGCGACACCGCCGGCCGCCAGTCCGGCTTCGATCCGGCTCTCGCCAACCCCGGCGCCAACAACCTCCCCGGCGCCCTCCGTTTCTTCGGCGATCGCATCGTGCCCAACTACTACGGCCAACTCTCCCCCCGCGTCGGCCTTGCTTACACGGTCAATCCGAAAACGGTCATCCGCTCCGGCTTCGGCATCTTTTACTCTCCCGGCAACGCGACGCAGATAGGCCAGTTCCCCGGCCGCTACAACGCTGGCTTCACGTTCCCGCAGGCGTTCCCCAACACCTCCAATGGCCGCGTGCCCGCGTTCAATCTGGACCAGGGTGTCCCCGCATTCGCCGGCACCTTGCCCAACAAGGATGCCACGCTCCTCAACGGCGCCACCATCGACTACATGAACCCCGGCGCCAATAAGGCTGGCTACACCAATAGCTGGACGTTCAACCTCCAACGCGAACTCCCCGGCAACTTCCTGCTCGATGTCGGCTACGTCGGCTCGCGCAGCCTCCGCCTGCCCTCCGGCCTCGAGAACTTGAATCAGGTCGACGTCGCTAACCTCCGCCTCGGCAATCTGCTGAACGGGGATGTCGCCTCGGCTGCCGCTGTCGCCGCCGGCATCCGCCTGCCCTACCCCGGCTTCCGCGGTTCGGTCGCACAATCCCTCCGGCCCTTCCCGCAGTACACCGGCATCAACAACCTCGCCCAGCCCACCGGCTTCAGCAACTATCACTCGCTCCAAACCCGCCTGCAGCGCCGCTATTCCAACGGCTTCTCCATGCTGTTCTCTTACACGCTCTCGAAGACCCTCGTCCACGGCGCCGGCTACACGAACCGCGAGATCGACGCCGCCGGTGGCGCCCCGCTCGACACCCGCAACCGCGATCTCGAAAAACGCCTCGCCCCCTTTGACCGCAAGCATGTCGCCATCGCCAGTTGGACCTATGAACTGCCCTTCGGCAAAGGCAAGAAGATGCTCGCGAACGCCCCGCGCGTCGTCGACGTTCTCGCCGGAGGCTGGCAGTTGAACGGCATCCACAACTTCCGCACCGGTGCTCCCGTCTTCATCGGCGGCGGCGGAGCCATCCCGCTCTTCGGCGGAGGCAACCGGCCCAACATCGTCAACACCAACTTCGACACCGGCGTCAGCGGCAGCGACTACGATCCCGGCGACGCCTCTCTGCAACGCAAACTGAACATCGGCGCTTGGGCCCAACCCGCGGCGTTTACCCTCGGCACCGCCGCTCCCAGCTACAATAGCCTCCGCGGCTACGGCTCCATCTCAGAAGACTTCAGCATCCAGAAGAACTTCAAGCTGCACGAACGCCACACGCTGCAATTCCGCACCGAACTCTTCAACGCCTTCAACCGAGTGAACTGGGGAGGCCCCGCCGCCAACATCAACGCCCCGGCCAACTTCGGACGGATCACCTCCACCGATCCGCCCCGCTCCATCCAATTAGCGCTGAAGTATTTCTTCTAGCTAACGTAACTCCGCCAACGCCGCCCGGCCTCGCTCCGCCAACACGGGGTCGGCGGCCTGGGCGGCCTCGGTTAACCGTCGCCGCGCTTCCGCCGTCCGTCCCAGCGCCGCGTAAAGCCTCCCCAGCCGGTAGCTCAGCGCCGGCTCCGGAGCCAACCGGTCCGCCTCTTCCAACTCTACTAACGCCCCCGCCCCATCGCCGCGCCGGAACTTTACCAGCCCCAACGCCACCCGCGCCTGTCCCCGTAACTTTGCCGCCGTCTTCTCGTACTGCGCCAGCGGCACCCCGCGCCGGATCTTCGTCTTGGCCAACTCATCCAACACCGTCCGCGCATGACGCTCCGCCGCCTCGACGTCCTCGCTCGCTAACTGTACAGCCAGCGCGGCCCGCACCGTCAAGTTCCCCGGGGCCAACGTCAACGCCTCCTCCCCTGCCTTCCGCGCCTCCGCCGCCTGGCCCAGCTTCTGCCAGGCAAAGAAGCGCAACTCCCAAACTCGGGGCAGCAGCTTCGACGCCGGCCACTGCTTCCGAAACGCATCGCTCCGCGCGATCGACTCCCGCCCCCCGCCCGCCTGCTCCACCATAAGATAGGAGTCGAACTCCTCCGGGGTCTCCGCCTCTAACGGCGGTTGAAACTGAGCCCCGAGCCGCATCGCCATGCAGAACACGATCGCCAGTGTAGTCCGCGTCAGCGCCATGGTGGGCTTCATCATCGCAACTCCCTGCCTCCACGCGCAACCCCTCGAATTGCCCATCGACCACCCCGCCCAACAGCTCCTCCGCCAAGGCGACACCTTCGCTGCCATTCGCCAACTCCGCGCCGCCGAAGCCCGCAACCCGCGCGACGGCAACACCGTCCTCCTCCTCGCCTACGCCTACTACCTCGCCGGCCAGAAAGCCCTCTTCGCCCAGAAGGCCGCCGCCGCCATCCCGCTCCTCCCCAAGAGTCCCGAACCCCATTACGCCCTCGGCCGCTACTACCTCGACGACGTCGGCCGCTGCGACCGCGCCTCCGCCGAGTTCCGCCAGGCCCTCGCCCGCAACCCACAACACGCCCCGTCGCTCTACCACCTCGGCTGGTGCCTCGAACTCGACCAGCAACCTGAAGCTGCCGTCCGTCTCTATACCCAATCCAACTCCTGGCTCGGCCACCTCGGCCTCGCCCGTCTCGCCCTCGACGCCAATGAGCCAGCGAAAGCCCTCGCCTCAGCCAACACCGCCGTCCGCCTCCAGCCTGATGCCTTCATGGTCCACTCCCTTATCGGCAAGATCCACCAGCGCCAGGGCAACTGCAGCCGAGCTATCCCCGCCTTTGAGCGCGCCGCCTCCTTGGACCCCACCGACGCCCTGATCCTCTACCAACTCGCCCGCTGCGCCGCCTCCCTCGGCGACCCCACCCTCCAACGCGAAACCCTCAAACGCTACGAACTCCTCCGCTCCATCTACAACTAATTCTCCTTCCCTTTCAAGATGAGCCTAACGATGCTACATTGACTTCATGGCGAGACCAAGAAGAATCGATGAGGGGTTGGTTGCGTCGGCTCGGCAGGTTGT
>JBBQRA010000095.1:0-21429 GCA_038215275.1 Bryobacterales bacterium
CGGTTCCGCGAGAATGGACTCGCCTGCCGCTTGCCATTGCGCTGCAACTCCTCGACCTGCTTTTGCAACTGCCCGATCACCTGATTCTGTCGCCGGATGATCGCAACCATCTCTTTCCGTGTCAGTCCTTCGAGGTTCTCAGATGCCAAACGTGTCGAACTCACTGCATAGAGTATGCATGATTCTGAAACATTTTCAACTGCTTTTGTCGATCACACTTGCGTTCCCACCAAGGTTCGCAGTCATTGACCCGCCCGCACCCGCTAACCAAGTACGGTTTTTCATTTAAAACGTTTCCAGCGTTTCCTGACAATTTACCCGAAAACTCGCGAGGCGCAAGCCAGCGATATTCATAATCAGACATGCCGCATAGGTCGGCTTGCAAAGTCCGGCTACGGGAAAACACGTCGATCTTCGGAAAACGAAGACTCGAAGCGGCGCACCGGAACGTATAGTCGGCATATGCCGATGTGCGTGCGACGCGCGGGGTCAGAGATGACTCGGGTCCGGGAGAAAGCCGGGCCCGAATTTGAAGCGTGTACATCCTTCTGGTCGAGTTACACGCCATCCAGAGGTTGGCGGACACCAAGTCCCGTTGGAGGAAGCGGAGAGGCGATCTCGTCGTACGGCCTCTATGAGACAGTGTCGATGAGGAATTCGAGGAATTCGAGGAGCCTTCACGGACTTGGGACTCTAGGCTCGACGCGGCCTCCCTAAGGTAGTAGTCATGGAATAATCTGCTTTAAGCATGATGGAGATTTGCCATGATTGACTTGAGAGAAGTTCGCTCCGTTACCGAGTTCCAGCGCAACATTAAGGACTATATTAGACGGCTCAAAGAGAACAAGACGCCTCTCGTTCTAACGGTGAACGGACGCGCCGAATTGATCGTTCAGGATGCGGAGAGCTATCAGTTGATCCTTGAACGGTTAGAACGGGCCGAAACGCTAGCGGCGATCCGGCGCGGCATGGAGCAGTCCGACCGAGGTGAAGGAATCCCATTAGACGAGGCTGAGGCTCAACTGCGGACGAAACATGGCTTTTCCCGTTGAGATTTCCCCCGAGGCATTTGGTGATCTCGACCGCATCGCTTCAAACATCCAAGAAAAGCGACGACTGCGATCGCAGAGCGTTGGTTGAATGGGACACGGGATTTTATGGGAGCAAAAGTTTCGAGACGCCGAATATCGATCGGTTAGCGCGAGAGGGCATGGTGTTCACCGATGGCTATTCGGCCAGCGCGGTGTGTTCTCCGACGCGGGCGGCGATTATGACGGGTAAGTTTCCGGCGCGCCTCCACCTCACGTCCCATCTGCAGGGTGCCTCGAACCGCTATCAGCCTACGAAGGTGATTCAACCCAGCGCCCGGCTGGAGTTGCCCCTCGGAGAAATGACGATTGCCGAGTTGTTGCGGGGACAAGGCTACCGGACGGCTTGTATCGGGAAGTGGCATTTGGCCGGAGGATCCGCAGAACTATGCCGAGAACGCCGCGATGATCGAAAGCGTGGACGATAGCGTGGGACGAGTTCTCGATGCGTTGCGGGAATCCGGGTTGGGGGAGAACACGCTGGTGCTGTTCAGCTCTGACCATGGCGGGGTGACGTCCCGGGAGTGGAAGGGCCGGCCGGTGACTTCGAATCTGCCGCTGCGCGTGGGGAAGGGGCACGTTCACGAGGGGGAATTCGGGTACCGACGGCGGTGCGTTTCCTGGGTGACTAAGCCGGGCAGCACCTCCGCAGAACCGGTAGGGCCGGGTGGAGTTGTACAGGTGGAGTTGTACAACTTGAGGCAGGACATCGGCGAGACGAAGGACCTGGCGACTGCGCAGCCGGCGAAGGCGGCAACGATGCGGAGGCGCCTGGAGGCGTGGCTGCAGGCTACGGGGGTCCAGATTCCTGCGAAGAACCTGACCTATGATCCGGCGCGGTAGTTTGAAGTTGGGAAACCGATGGGTCCCCTCACACTTAAGTGATGTCGTTGGAGCGACCGGCCTCCCGGTTCTCGCCCGGCGCACGGCGCTCGAAGTCAAAAGAGGGGCGCGGATGGCCGCGCCCCCAAAACAACTGCCTACCACAGCAGCTTCAGCGCAAACTGAATCTCGCGGGCCGGGCCGGCCGTGCGGATTCTTCCAAAGGTCGCCGAGGTCACCGTGTTGTCCGGATCGTTCGCGCCGCCGTTGGTGTTCGTGCTTCCAAACCGAACCTGGTTGAAGAAGTTGAAGAACTCCGCGCGGAACTGCAATTTCACCCGCTCAACCAACCGGAAATCGCGAATGGCGGAGAAGTTTGTGTTGGCAAACCCAGGTCCAATCAGGATGTTGC
Organism: Bryobacterales bacterium; assembly: GCA_038215275.1. Classification (GTDB taxonomy): domain Bacteria; phylum Acidobacteriota; class Terriglobia; order Bryobacterales; family Bryobacteraceae. The sequence continues at coordinate 2,323 of JBBQRA010000095.1, forward strand.
GTCCGGAGTTTCCGTAGGTACCGGGAGGCGTCTGCGCGGGTCGCAGGAAGGCCGCCGTATTGAAGTATTGCGCCACCATGTCGGCCCGGCTGGTGTGATCGCGCTCGACCGGCAGTCCGCCGGGGGCGAGTTGGGCGCGTTGCCGGCTGCCGGCGCCATCGAGAGCCACGTCGGTGCCGGCGCGGACGGTGAAGGGTGCGCCGGACTGCAGTTGATGAATCGACGTCAGAGACCACCCGTTGACCGCCGCGCGAACCATGCGGAGGGAGCCGTCGATCTGGGGCGTCCAGAGCCAGGAGGCGACGAACACGTGAGTGCGGTTGAAGTCCGCGAGACCCTTATTTTCTTTGACGTTCAGCGGATTGTCGAGCAGCCGGGAAAACGCTTTGCTTGAGAGATTGTCGATGCCTTTGCTCCAGCTATAGTTAGCGTTGAACATCACTCCCTTGCTGAAGCGATTGCGAATCTGTGATTGCATGGCGTTGTAGTTGCTTCGGAAGCTGTTATCGAGCATCTGCACGTTGGGAGCGAGTATGCCGGGCAGGATCGCGACTCGGCTACTGACGTTCTGCAAAGAGGGCGCGGCGCCGGTAACCGGGTCATTCCGGAAGAGCGCGGGATTGAAGTTCCGGAATCCGTCCAGAGCGATGCCCACTTTGCCCACATAGGAGACTTCGCCGACCCAGGAGCCGCCCAGTTGGCGCTGCACCGTCAGATTCCAGGATTGGACGTAAGGGCTGCGCAGGGTGGGTGAGACAAAAAGGCCCAGGAACGGCAGCGGATAGAGATTGCAGCGCGTACCGGGGAAGGTGGTAATCGGAGTGCAGTTGAGGTCACCGGGTGTCTGCGGCGGCACTTGTTGGCCGACCGAGGTGAAAGGGCTTGAGACATTCCCATTAAAGGCCTGAAAGCCCCCGGACCAGGGGGCGCCTTCCTGGGCCACGGAGTCCGCGTTGATGGAATCGTAGAAGAGGCCGTATCCGCCGCGGACGCTGGTCCGGCCGTTACCGAACACGTCCCAGGCGAAGCCGAAGCGGGGCGCTATGTTATTCATGTCAGCTGGAACGAGGCCACGCGGTACGCCGGGGTCGCCCGCCCAGAGGAGGCCGGCAGGTGCGTTAGGGAAGCGGGTAGAGCGGGCCCCGTTATAAATGCCATTTAGACTTTGGAGGCGATCATAGCGGTCAGTCCAGGGGAGGAACGGCTCCCAGCGCAAACCGAAACTCAAGGTCAGGCGCGGGTTCACCTTGAAATCATCCTGAAAGAAGAAGCTAGGAGCATTCTGCTGGTTATCGTTGGTACGGACGCCGAAGCCGCCGGAGACCTGGAAAAATGCGCCAAGCAGGAAGTCCGAGAATTCAGTACCGGATCGAGTGCCATTGAAGGCGACGCGTGGGGGGCTGAGGAACTTCTGTCGGAAAGAGGAGTTCAGGAACTCGCCTCCGAATCGGATATTGTGCCTCCCGGCGACCCAGCTCGTCATATTGCGAACCTGGTAGGTGTTGTTCTTGAAGTCGACGCGGCCCGAGCCGCCGCCGAAGTTGATGTTCGAACCGATGTCAATGGAGGGTCCGCCGGCTTCGGCGAAGAGGGGCATCCCGATGCCGATGGTGGCTGGATCGATGTTCTTGGTGGCGGCGAGGGTGGAAGCGGTGCGGAGGTAAGTCAGCGTGGTCTCGTTGAGGATATTGGGCCGGAGGGTGTAGGTGTCGTGGATGCTTGCCATTGTGGTCTGCTGGTTGAGGGCGTCGGAGAGGTAGCCCGGGACGTTTCCACTGACGAGCGCGGGGCGGGTGCGATTGTTGGCATCGATGAAGAAGTGGCCGTACAGGACATGGCGGTCGGTTATATTCCAATCGCCGCGCCCCATATACATGGCGCCGTTCTGGGGGGCTGGGGAGAGGGTACTGACGGTGCCGCCGCCGGTGGCCGTCTGCGGGATGAACGGCAGAAGGGCTTGTGCATTCTGACTGAAGCAGGTTGGCCGAACGATGTTATTCGCCACGCACGGCGCACCGCCGGCGTCAGTGAAGGGTTGGCCCGTGACGGGGTTTACGGGGTTGGTGAGATTGCGGCCCAGCCCGGTGAAGTCTCCCGCCCGCTGTGCGGCGGTGGGCACCACGCTGTTGGCCGCCGCGGCTTCGCTGCGGTCCCGGAGTCCTTGATAGGACCCGAAGACGAAGAGTTTGTCTTTCTTGATGGCGCCGCCGGCGGCAGCGCCGAACTGATTCTGACGCCGTGCGGGGACCCGGGAGGCGAAGAAGTTCCGGGCGTTCAGCTTGTTGTTCCGAAGGAACTCCCAGGCTGCGCCGTGAAACTGGTTGGTGCCGGATTTGGAGACGACGTTGATCTGCGAACCGACGTTGCGGCCATATTCGGCGGTGAAGTTTTGCGTCTGGATGCTGAATTCCTTTACAGCGTCGGGAGGCGGAAAGTTCATGCCGGTGTTGCGAGACGGGTTTACGAAGATCCCGCCGTTGAAGGTGAACATGTTCTGGTTATCGAGGCTACCGTTGACGTTGAGGGTGGGTCCGCTGCGGGAGTCGGTGAGCTGTTGCGGCGCAATGACGCTGACTACTCCGGGTAGAATCGCGGCCAGCGCGATGACATTGCGGCCATTAAGGGGAAGGTCAACGACGCGGCGGTCATCGACGAGTCCGGAGAGAGTTCCGGAGGTGGTGTCTACCTGGGGGGCGGTGGATTGGACGGTCACGCTTTCCGAGGTGAGGCCGACGGTGAGGGTGAAATCCAGGCGTAAGTTTTGATTCGTGTTGAGAGGGATGCTTTGCTCGTCGGTGAGCCGGAACCCTTGCTTGACGGCGGTAATGCGGTACTCGCCGGGTGGCATCGCGTTGAAGACGTACTGTCCGGTGCCATCGGTTTGGACGGTTCGGCGGAGGTTTCTCTGCACGAGGGTGGCGGTGATTTCGGCGGAGGGGACCGCAGCGCCGGAAGGGTCGGATACGTTGATCGTGCCGGTGGTCTGGGCATGAACAAACGTTGTGAATAAGAGCGCACCCAATGTAAGCATCTGGGGAAGCCCGGGTAATTTAGACATGAGAAGTTCTCCTCCTGCGTTGGCACTTCACGGAACAGTGTCTTTAGTAGTGTAAGTGAGTTTCTCTGCATATTGTCCGATTAGTTCGACATTGTGGACGGGCTGGTGACTGGCCGCAAATGAAAAGGTGACGGATGGAGCCGGGATTGGAACGTAAAACTTGGCGCGGGCCGCATTAAATCCCCCCATCGGTACCAAGTCTCGGTTGCGGCGCTGCCGTGACGGCGGGCAAGGATGGTGTTAGTTGGTTGAGTCTGACAGAGGAGGCGTGCGCACGATTCCGTTTGGATAGAGAATGGTGTTCTGATGACTCGAAGAACATTTCTCGCCGGTGCGGGGGCCGTGGTAGCCGCGGCCCAGAAGACCCGTCGTCCGAACATCGTCCTGATTTTGATTGACGACTATGGTTGGCGCGATACGGGATTCAATGGGAGCAAGTTTTACGAGACGCCGAACATTGACCGGCTCGCGCGCGAGGGCATGGTGTTCACGGATGGCTATTCGGCCAGCGCGGTGTGTTCTCCGACGCGGGCGGCGATTATGACTGGTAAGTTTCCGGCGCGGCTCCACCTCACGTCTCATCTGCAGGGCGCCTCGAATCGCTATCACCATACGAAGGTGATTCAACCTAGCGCCCGGCTGGAGTTGCCCCTCGAAGAGGTGACGATTGCCGAGATGTTGCGGGGACAAGGCTACCGGACGGCTTGTATCGGCAAGTGGCATTTGGGGACGAAGGGTTTTCTTCCTTCCGACCAAGGCTTCGACGTAGCGCTGGCCGGTGATGAGGCAGGTTCGACGAACAACTTCTTCTATCCGGCGTGGTTGAAAAAAGTGACGCTCGATGGCAAGCCGGGGGACTACCTGACCGATCGGCTGACGACGCTCGCGGTGGATTTCATCAAGAGCAATCGGGATCGGGAGTTCTTCCTGTACTTGCCCCACTTTGCGGTGCACACGCCAATTGAGGGAAAGCCGGAGAAGGTAAAGAAATACGACGCGAAGGCGCGGCCGGACGATCCGCAGAACTATGGCGAATACGCCGCGATGATCGAAAGCGTGGACGAGAGCGTCGGGCGAATTCTCGATACGTTGCGGGAAACCGGGGTGGCCGAAAACACACTGGTGCTGTTTAGCTCTGACAATGGGGGTGTCACGTCCCGGGAGTGGAAGGGACGGCCGGTGACTTCGAATCTGCCGCTGCGCGTGGGGAAGGGGCACGTTTACGAGGGAGGCATCCGGGTGCCGACGGTAGTGCGCTGGCCCGGGGTAACTAAGCCGGGCAGCACGTGTGCGGAGCCGGTGGTGAGTTACGATTATGCGCCGACGATCGCGGAGGTGGCGGGGGTGCCCCGAGACAAGTTGCCCATGATGGACGGTCGTAGCTTTGCGGGGGCCCTGCGGGGGCGTTTGGGAAAGGTGCGGGATCTGTTTTGGCACTATCCCCACTACAGTCCGCAGCAGGGGCGGCCGGCGGCGGCGATACGGAACGGAGACGATAAGCTGATCCTGTTTTTTGAGGAGAGCCGAGTGGAGCTGTACAACCTGAAGCAAGACATCGGCGAGACGAATGACTTGGCGGCAGCACAGCCGGCCAAGGCGACAGCGATGCGCAAGCGCTTGGAGGGGTGGCTGCAGGCGACGGGGGCCCAGATTCCCGCGAAGAATCCGAAATACGATCCGGCGCGGGAGTTTGAAATGGGGGAGCCGATGGGGCCCGTGACGCTGAAATAGAGTTGCGGAGGACCGGACGGTAGCCCTTAAACTCCATGCTAAGCTCGTGCTAGAGACGCAGAACACAGGGTCTCCCCGCCTCTTCAGCGGGCGGCGATTCGCCAAGTCAGCCCGTTAGATTTGCCCGCTCAAACGAGGGTAAACGGTGAGCCAGATGAGCGGCGGCGAGAAGCGGGGCACCACTCCCGAGGTGGAGAAGGCGTTAGATCAAGAACGCTTCGAACTCTTAGGACGGCTCGACGATTGGCTGGAAACGCCGATGCTGGTTCTTGCTTTTGTGTGATTGGCGTTGCTGATCGTCGAGCTTCTATGGGGCGCAAGTTCGCTCTTTGAGATCATCGGCACGGGCATCGACGTTATTTTCATCCTCAACTTTGCGCTGGAGTTCCCTGAATCGTTGCATGGTTGCCCTGGCGGCGAGCCTGAGTCGCCGGGGTTTTGGCTACGTCCTAGCGCTGACGCTGCCGGGAGCGAAGCCGCCGAGGTGGCGGATTCAGCGCAACTGGTGGCGCTGAGAGAGGAGATAGGCGCCTTGCGGGAGGAGATGCGAGCGCTCTTGGAGCGGCGTAGCGAAGGTGGGCCCCAAGCTTCGCTGAAGAAGGCGACGACCGTTAGGGGGAGCAAGAACTCGGTATAGATCCCCGGGATGAGTTCGCCTCGGTGCAGGCGACCGGTGAAGCGGCCGATTTTGCGGGGGAGGTGCTGGAGTTCCTTGGCCGGAAGATCCTGCCATGCCTTGGGGCGTCGGGAGTTGGGGGCGATGCCGGTTGGCGCGTGGCTTTCGTCGGCGGGAGGAGTGGCGGCTTCGTCGGTGGCGGCGAGGATCTCCTGCTTGCGGGGAGCAGGGAAGGGGAGCCGTGGGGCGCGGCGCGCACTTTGGGGCAAGGCGGGCGACGCTGGGGCAAGACCGTTCTTATACGCCGAGACGAACACACGCCGAGGCGAACAACCGCTGGCCCCGCGAATAGGTTTCTCGCCAGCGCCGGTTGGCCGAGGAGTTCGCGCTCATAGGTACACGACGCCGACTCTACAGCGCTTGGGTGGCCGCCGGTTCGACGAGATCAGCCACCGTGTTGTTGGCGAAGTAAGGGGGTAGGTCCGGGATCGGATGCCCCAGGGTGGCCATGCCTTCGCGCAGCAGGATCGCGGGGCCAACTGAGGATTCGACGAAATCGAAATCGGCGTTCCGTCGAGCCCCTGCATCCCCCACCTGGAGGTTTAGACAGGGACCGCTGGAAAGCGGAGCGCCCAGCTGCCGGGGACCACGCTCTTGGAGGTGCCGGCGGGAGCTCCTGCACCGCCGGGCAATTGTGGGTGTCTCTCCTCCTGCTCGCTCTCCTCAACGGGAGGACCGGTCGTGTCTCAGGACAGGTTTGTATTCCTGGCAGCTTTACGTCCCTTGAGGTGCCCTCCGGCGAGAAGGAGAACCGTCAAGCCGTTGCTCATGCGGTGAAGTCACGCTGAGCCGGGCGAAATTTTACTGTGGCAACGGAAACCAACGAGGATGTGAATCGCTCTTTGGGTTGAGGAGTAAAGTAATGAGAAATGCCGTTAGCACCTCATTCATTGTGCCGACAATGGGAGCCCTGTCCCTGCTGTTTGGCCAACAAATCTCATCCGAAGATAGGAGATTTCTAGAGAACGCAGCAGATGGAGGAATGCAAGAAGTTCGTTTCGGACAAATGGGTGTGGAGAAATCCTCAAGCCAGGCCGTAAAACGTTACGCACAACAGTTAGTCGACGATCACCAAAAGGCCAACGAGAAGTTAATGTCCCTGGCAAAAAGTAAGGGAGTTACTCTTCCATCTCACTCAGGCGCGAGCGGCAGAGACGCCACTTCGCACCACGGCCAAGCCGGGCAGTCGAGTTCTGCGCCAGGGACCGGCTCGCAGACATCGGCACATTCCGGCTCGCCGACCCCGCCCTATTCCAACTCGCCGACACCTGGCACTCCCGGCTCAACGGCCCCGCCCCATTCCAACTCGCCGACAGCTGGCACTCCCGGCTCGCCGACCCCGCCCCATGCCAACTCGCCGACACCTGGCACTCCCGGATCGCCGACCTTGCCCCATTCCAGCTCGCAGACCGCTGGAACTCCCGGCTCTCAGGCCGCTGGCAGTTCGGAACGAAAGGTTCCGGGGTCCGGATCGAATTCGGCCCATGGAGCCCAGAGTGGTTCGGAGAGGTCCACTGCAAACTCTGCGGACGGCGGCTTTGCTTCATTAGCTGGCAAATCCGGGAGCGAATTTGATCGCGAGTATATCCGTATGGCGATTGCTCACCACGAGAAGGACATCGCGGAGTTTGCAAAGCAGGCCGAGTCGGGAACGGATAAGGAGGTTCGCGACTTTGCTGACAGCACTCTGCCAACCCTTCGCGCTCACTTAAAACAAGCCCAAGCTTTGGCGAAACAATAACGTAGACCATCGGTACACCGGTCTCGCCTCCCCGGAAGTTTGAGGCCGGTGTGCCGGTATCGGTACATGAAGACACATCGAAAGAAGGGCCGACTGATGGAGCGCGGCAACCATTGGAAGCGGTCAACAAAGGGTACGCCTCGCACAAAATAGTTCCAGTCAGAGAGCTCGATACGGGAAGAATTGTTTAATTTTGTTCCTGGGCACACATTGAAAAACGGGTAACTCTGGGAAGAGTTGCTGGTTTTATCAGGTATGAGCAACGAAATACGATGTCAAGCCTGTGGGCGCTTCTTCGTGAGCGGTGCTGAGCTTAGCTAACATGAGGTGCCCTGCCGCGCCGCCAAGAAAGCGACCGATGAGGGGCGCAGACAGCTCCGGGGCGAGACGGAAGATCCGAATCTACCAGAAGAGGGGGAGTCCCATACGGCCGGGCGGCTGGATACACCGACAAAGAAAGAGGCAGGCGGCTCTTAGTGCTTCTGGGCTGAATCGCTGGTCCTCATATTCCTGGGAGGTGGTTAGGTCTGGCCAATCTGTCTGCCTCGACATTGGCGATTCCGGGGAAGGGTACCCTGAGAGAGGTGCCGCGGCGCCGAGGTCCTGGCTTTGGAATGGCTTAACTATCACCACTTGCTTTACTTCTGGGTCGTCGCAAAGGATGGCAGCATTGCTCGTGCCTGCGAGCGGCTGCGGTTGGCGCAGCCCACCATCAGCGGACAACTGAAACAGCTTGAAGAGACCCTGGGAGAGAAGCTGTTCGTCAAGGCCGGGCGCGGGCTCGCCCTCACCGACGTTGGCCGCACCGTCTTCCAGTACGCCGAAGAGATCTTTAGCCTCGGCGCGGAATTGCAGGACGTCTTGAAAGGGCGTCCCCGCGGACGGCCCTTGCGGCTCGTTGTGGGCGTCTCTGACTTGATGCCAAAGCTGATCGCTTACCGCATTCTGCAGCCGGCGTTGGCCCTGGCAGAGCCGGTGCAACTGATCTGTGAGGAAGATACCACCGAACGGCTGCTGGCCGAACTTGCCGATCATCGTCTCGACATGGTGTTAGCCGACGAGCCGATTACAGGAACGGTCCGGGCCAAGGCCTTCAATCATTGGTTGGGCACCTGCGGCGTCACCCTGTTCGGCACGCCGCAACTGGCCCGGCGGTTCCGCAAAGGCTTTCCGGCCAGTTTGGACGGAGCGCCGTTTCTGCTGCCCGCCAAAGGCTCCGGCCTGCGACGTTCGCTGGACCGATGGATGGAAGAACACCACATCCGGCCGTTGATTGCGGGCGAGTTTAAAGACAGTGCGCTGCTCAAAGCGTTCGGGCAAGCCGGGGTGGGAATCTTCGCCGGACCCAGCGCGATCGAGGCTGAAATCCGGACCCACTACCGCACCGTCGTCGTGGGACGCGTGCCCACCGTTACGGAGAGCTTCTACGCTATTTCCGTCGAACGGCGCGTGAAGCACCCGGCAGTGGCCGCGATTTGCGAGGCGGCGCGCGGGCAGTTGTTCGCCGCTTCTAACTCATCGGTTTAGCCGATGAATTGTTCCTGAAACATCTATTAGACAAAAGAATGGATGCGCTTTAGCCTTGGTTCAGTGGGGCACAAACACCCCACCGAATAGGAGAAAGCACCATGAAGATTAGTATGCGATTGTGTGGCGTTCTGTTGTTGGCGGCCTCATCGGCGCTGGCCTTGGACAGGGAAATCGCCGGAGAGATGATTGAAGCTGCGCAGCGCCTGGAGAGCGACGCCAAGGCGATCAGCGCAGCGTTGAAGTCGAAAAACGCTGCGGTGGACGAGGTCCATAAGAGAATGGGCCAGATGGACGCCGATATGGCGAAACTGCAGGAGAGCGTCAGTCAGGTGGATGCAGCCGAGACTGAGATGAGCGCCCGGGACAGGCGGGACTGGGAGCTGCTGAAGACGAAGGTGAAACTGCTGGAGGTTTTTCACACCAACAAGAAAACGCTGGTGACCGAGGATGTGATGAAGAACCGGTCGATGATCCGGGCGCATGCCGACGGATTGGCCCTGCGAGCGATGAAGCTGCGGCAGACGGTCGCGGGTCTCCAGAAGTCGTAGCGCCGCATGCGAAATCTTGGATCCTTGGTTTTGCTGGCGACGGGATTGGCGAATGGCCAACAGGCCATCGTGAACATGCCGTCGGCCGACATTACTCCGAAAGGAAAACACTTTGTGATGCATGAGGCGCAGGCCCGGTCCTGGGGGCCGGGCCGGTCGTGGTCGGGGACGAACTTCTATGCGTATGGCGTGGGGCGTTCGACGGAGTTGGCGGTGACGAGCTACAACGGCGGGTCGCCGATGGAGCGTACGTTTTCGACGGGGGTGGGGTTTAAGAGTGCGCCGCAGTTTTGGAAGGAGGCGCGGCCGGAGTGGGAGGCGAAGTTGACGGTGGGGCAGATGATGATTTTCAATCACCGGGGCGGCGGATTGGGCAGTTTCACTTACAGTCATGGGAGTTTTCGGATTCCCTGGCTGGCGACGAGGATTTCCGCGGGGGGATGGGCAGGAACGCGGCAACTGTTTGATCGCAATACGGGAGGGGCGTTGTTGGGGGTGGAGCACCCGTTGCATAAGAGATGGGTTTTGCTCGGTGAGTGGTTTTCCGGTAGGCACGACTTTGGCTACGCCATCCCGGGAATTATGTTCCATCCCGAAAAGCGACAGGTGATTGTCGTGGGTTGGAAGATCCCGACCGGCGCGCCGGATGGGAAGTCGGCTCTGGTGTTGGAGTACGGGATTACGTTTTAGCGAGGGAGAAGAGATGAAAAAGAAGATTGCAGAAGGGAAGACTCCGGCGGCGGTCGCTGAGCGGGAGCAGCGGGAAGAGGCCGGGATTGCGGAGCGAGCTTATGCCTTATGGGAGACCGCCGGGTGTCCGGCCGAGAGTGAGCTCCGGCACTGGCTGCAGGCCGAGGAGGAGGTGCGGCGGGACCGGGGAATGAATCGAGCGGGCGGGGATTGAGTTAGGGGGTGATGAAGACGGGCTGCGTGTTCTGGATCTTGATCTTGCGGAGGCGGACCTTTCGCAGCGAGGGACCTTTGAACTCAGCCTCGGCGACGAAGCCGTCGTTGGTGCCGGCGATGGTCTGATCAAAGACCAGGTTACCGAGGGAGTAGCAGATGACGCCAGTGCGGTAGTCTTCGCAGGGCTGCGTGACATGCGGATGGTGGCCGATGACCAGCACGGCGCCCGCCTCAATGGCCGCCTGGGCCATCTGGCGCTGTTGAGCGTTGGGCTGCTTGGCGTACTCCGTGCCGGCGTGGAGCGAGACGATGGTGACGTTGGCTTTGGCGCGGATGGCCTGGATGTCTTCGCGAAGCCGGACGAGGTCGAGGCCATTGATGCGGGGATCGTCGTCCTTGTGGTTGCCGTTGCGTTGGTCGTAAGTGTAGCCGAGGAATCCGAACTTGATGCCTTGCCGTTCGAGCACCACGCCGGCGCGGGCGGCGGCTTCATCGCGGCCTACTCCGGTGACGGCGATGTTGTTCTTCTCGAGCAGGTCGAGGGTGTAGAGCAGCCCGTATTCATGCGAGTCGCGGGTGTGGTTGTTGGCGAACGACACGACGTCGATGCCGGCCAGGTTGAGGCCCGCGATATTGGCCGGGTCCGTGCGGAAGACCATGCCGGAGAGAGTGGGCTTGCCCTTGTCGGTGAAGGGTGATTCGAGGTTGACGAAGGCGATATCCGCTTTGGCAAACTCGGCGGCGATCTCGCGGAAGGGCCAGGCGGGGTCGCCTTGAGCGTTGATGACTTTGCCGACGTGCCGGGTGAGCATGACGTCGCCGCCGAAGAGGAGGCGGTTGATGGGCGGAGGGACCTCCGGCGGCGGCTCCTTCTTCTTGCGAGGCGTAGGCGGCGCGCAGGAGGCCAGGAGGAGAATGCTAAGCGATAGGGCGCGCAGCCGCTTCATCGAGGAACCAAATGACTTCGCCACGGTGGTGGCGGGTCAACTGAGCAGGGAAGTCCTGTATGTTTTCCGGGCCATCGAAGACCGTTTCGAGCGCCTGCTGCTTATCTTCGCCACAGACGAGCATGAGGGTATGACGTGCGGCGGCGAGGACGGCGGGGAGCAAGGTGACGCGGGCGGCCTTCAGCTTGTCGACGTAGACGGCCGCGGCAACGCCAGTTGAATCGAGGACGGCTGGTTCGCCGGGGAAAAGCGAGGCGGTGTGGACGTCGGCGCCCATGCCCTGTTGGATGATGTCGAAGACCGGGATTTGCCCCTCTTCAAGCTGAAAGTAGCCGCGGATATCGTCGGCGTAGATGGTGCCGGCTTCGCCCACGGGCTTTTCGGCGTGAATGCGATGGATGTTCTCTTTCGGGAAGGCGCCGGGGGTGAGCCAGTAGGTGTCGGCCAGGGTGAAGTTCGATTCCGGGTCGCCGGGCGGGACGGCGCGCTCGTCGACCCAGAAGAGATGAACCAGCGACCAATCAAACGGCTGCTCGGCGAGCCAGGCGAAGAGCAGCTTGGGGGTGGACCCACCGGAGATGGCTAGCGTGGCTTCGGGGCGTTCGGCGAGGGCGGTCGAGAGGATCTTGAGGATGGTTCGGCCACAAGCCTCGGCGGCGGCAGCGGGGTCAGGAGAAATGTCCTTGCGGAAGTTCATTGGGCGATAGTGGCGGCCAGGGTTGCCTCGTACACGGGATCGTCGCCGAGGATGGACAACTCTTCCTCGATCAGGTCGGCTTCGACGCGGGCGGGGGCGAGAACCCGGGTGGTGAGGCTGCTGGTAACAATCTCCAGTGTCGCATCGTCGACGGCGCGAAGTTCGAGTTCCTGCGTAGTGGAGTGGAAGCGGATGGCCTGGAGGTTTCCGTTGCGGCGCGGCGGACAGGGAACGAACTCAAAAGAGGCCTGAGGCAGGCGGGCGGCCATCCAGGAGCGCAGATAGAGTCCGCTGACGGACGGGTTGGCACCGGCGTAGGCGATTTCCACCGAGGCGATATTTGGTATCTGCTCCTGCAGCCAAGTGCTTTCAAAGGCTTGCGCCAGGGTTTCGCGCCAGGCGGTGCAGCGGGTCCAAGCGAGATCCTTCACGCGCCAGCCGGCGCGGCGGCGCTCGTTCAGGGCGGGGAGGATGCTGGGGCCGAGGGGCACCGAATCGACGAGGAGGGTCCGCGCCAACTGGAGCATGGGTTGGAAGCTGGATTCCTGGAGGAGGCGGATATCCTTCACCCAGAGCATCACGGGCAGGTCGGCGACGGTGAGGCCGAGTGAGGCCGAGTAGACATCGGCTAGACGGTCGCGCGTGGCGCGGATTTCGATCATCTCGCAACAGAGTTGCTGGCGGCCGCCGAAGGCGAGCAGGCACTGGGCGGTGACTTGGGCCGAGAGTACGGCGTTGGGCGTATCGAGAATGCGGACAATGATCATGCGGCTGGGATGGGCGCGCATGAGGCCGGCGAGGGTGTTCTTCAGTTCCACCTCGTCATTGGGGTCGGTGGTGGTGACCAGCATGGTCATGGAGCAGGCGCGGAGCAGGGCATCGGCCGGGTGGCCTTTGCCGAGTTCGGCCCAGACGTGTTCCAGCTCCTTGAGCAGCTTTTCGGGCTGGACGGCGGTGATCATGGCACTCTCCAGACGTGGCCGCGGGCGGCCAGCATTTCGTCGGAGGCGGCGGGTCCCCAGGTGCCGGCGGCGTAGTTGGGGAAGGGGTCGGGTCCGGTGCGATTGCCCCAGGCATCGACGATGGGCTGTACGGCGGCCCAACTGGCTTCGACCATGTCCTGGCGGGTGTAGAGGGTGGGGTCGCCGGCCATGGCGTCGACGAGGAGAGTTTCGTAGGCGGTGGGGGTGCGCATGCCGAAGCTGGTTCCGTAATTGAAGTCCATGGAGACGGGGCGGAGCTTCATGCCGGGGCCGGGCTGCTTGGACGAGAAGCGCAGGGAGATGCCTTCTTCGGGCTGAATGCGGAGGATGAGGAGATTGGGCCGGGCGGACTCGTTATCGAAGAGCGAGTGGGGTACGGGCCGGAAGCGGATGGCGATATCGGTGACGCGTTTGGGCATGCGCTTACCGCTGCGGACGTAGAAGGGGACGCCGGCCCAGCGCCAGTTATCAATTAGGAAAGTAACGGCGGCGTAGGTGTCGGTCATCGCCTCGGGATTGACGCCGGGTTCGCCGCGAAAGCCGGCCACTGCTTTACCGCCGATGGCGGCGGGCCCGTACTGGCCGGCGACGGCATGGGCGGCTACGTCTGCGGGTTTCAGGGGGCGAATGGAGCGGAGAAGTTTAGCGCGTTCGTCGCGAACAGCGTTGGGTTCAAAGACCGCGGAGGGCTCCATGGCCACCGTCGACAGGACCTGGAGCAGGTGATTCTGGATCATGTCGCGCAGGGCGCCGGCTTCCTGGTAGTAAGCCCCGCGGCCCTCGACGCCGATGGATTCGGCGGCGGTGATCTGCACGTGGTCGATGTACTGGCGATTCCAGAGCGGTTCGAAGATGGGGTTGCCGAAGCGGAAGGCGAGGATGTTTTGGACGGTTTCTTTCCCGAGGTAGTGGTCGATGCGGTAGATCTGATCTTCGGTGAAGTACTCGTGGAGGGCGACTTCGAGTTCGCGCGCGGACTGCTGGTCGTGGCCGAAAGGTTTTTCGACGACGAGGCGCCGCCAGCCGCCGTTGCCTTTGGCGAGGTCGGCGAGGCCGCTGGCGACTGTGGCGTACTGGCTGGGTTGCGTTGAGAGATAGAAGAGGATGTTGCCGCCGGTCTGCCGTTCTTCGGCTACGGTGGCGAGGCGGCTGGTGAGTTCGGTGTAGAGTTCCGGGCAGGCGAGGTCGCCGGCGACGTAGTAGAGGCCGCGGGCGAACTCGTCCCAGACGGCTTCGTCGAAGTGGGAGTTCTCGAGATGTTCGCGAACCGAGGCCTCAATCTTTTCGCGGAAGGCTTCATCGGTCATTGGCGTGCGGGAGTTGCCGACGATGGCGAAACCTTGGGGGAGGCGGCGTTCTATCGCCAAACGGTAAAGCGAAGGGACCAGCTTGCGCTTGGTTAAATCGCCGTTCGCTCCGAAAATAACAACGGCGCAAGGGGGGACCCGGCGTTCAAATCTTTGCGGGTCCTGAAAGGGATTGGCATCAGCCATGACCTTCAAAATAGCATTCTAGCTATGCTGAATTGGTGAGCAGACAGTTACTGGCGATTGTTGAGGACTTATTTTTCGCCGTGAAGATTCAAGCGGCGGCGAAACAGGCGGGCGTGGCGGTGCGGTTTGTGAAGACCGCCGAGGCGGCGCTGGCCGGGGCGGCGGGGGCGGACCTGATTGTGCTGGACCTGAATTTGAAGGGGCTGGATGTGCTGGGGTTGATTCGGCAGCTTCCAGGCGAGAAGCTGATCGGGTTTGTTTCGCACGTGCAGACGGAGTTGCGGCATGCCGCGGCGGCGGCGGGGTGCGGACGGGTGCTGGCGCGGAGCACGTTCAGCGACCGGCTACCCGCGATTCTGCAGGGCGCGGAGGACGCCGAGGGCGGCGCCGGAATCGAGGGAGGCCCGGGCGGCGGCGACGGCGTCGCGGGGGGATAGGCCTCGCGCGATGGTGAGGGCGGCGGCGGCGTTGAGCAGAACGATGTCGCGCTTGGGGCCTTGGTCCTCGTTGGTCAGGATGGCGGTGGCGATGGCGGCGTTGTGATCGCGATCGCCGCCGAGGAGATCGGCGAGCGAGGCGCGGGGGAGGCCGAAATCCTCGGGCTGCCAGACCTCTTCGTGGATGGTATCGCCGATGCGGAAGACGGTGGACGAGCCGGTGGTGGTTAATTCGTCGAGCCCGTCCGAGCCGTGGACGACCAGAGCGCTGCGGCTGCCGAGCGCGTAGAGGGCCTGGGCGATGTGCGAAGCATCGTTGACGGAGGGGGCTCCGATGAGCTGGACGGAGGCGCCGGCGGGGTTGGCGAGGGGGCCGAGGAGATTGAAGAGCGTCCGCATTTTGAGTTCGGCGCGGATGGGGCCGACGTGCTTCATACCGGGGTGGAGGACGGCGGCAAAGAGGAAGGCGAAGCCGGCGTGTTCGATGTCGGCAGCCATCAGGGAGGGGTCGGTATGGATGGGGACGCCGAGCGCTTCGAGGATGTCGGCGGAGCCGCAGACGCTGGAGACGCTGCGGTTACCGTGCTTGCCGACCTTCACGCCGGCGCCGGCGACGACGAAGGCGGTGACGGTGGAGATGTTAAAGGTACCGGTTCCATCGCCGCCGGTGCCGCAGGTATCGAGGAGCACTTCGCCGGGCTTCAGGTTCACATTGACGGGGATGAGATGGGAGCGGAGGCCGCGGGCGAAGCCGGTGATATCGGCGCCCGAGAGGCCGACGACGCGGTAGGCCGCGAGGAAGCCGGCGAGGGGCACCGGGGCGGCATGACCTTCGAGAATCAGATTCATCGCCGCTTCCGCTTCCTGCTCACTTAATGGTTTCGCTTCAGTTACTTTGTGCAGGAAGGGTAAAAACGCCATGGTAAACTTTAGAGTTTAGCGTATGAAAATTCACGAGTATCAAGGCAAAGCCATACTCGCCCGCTACGGAGTGCCCGTGCCGAAAGGCAAAGTGGCATTCACGGTAGAAGAGGCTGAGGCAGCAGCAAAAGAGCTGGGAGGGTTCGTCGTCGTCAAGGCGCAGATCCACGCGGGAGGCCGCGGAAAGGGCGGCGGCGTGAAGGTCGTCAAGACGGTGGAGGACGCGGTGACCGCCGCGCGGAACATCCTGGGCATGCAGTTGGTGACTCACCAGACTGGTCCTCAAGGCCAGAAAGTGGGCCGGCTTCTCGTCGAAGAAGCGCTGCCCATTGAGAAGGAGCTTTACCTTGGAATCACGCTCGACCGCGCCAGCGGGAAGAACGTTTTCATGGCGTCGAGCGAAGGGGGTATGGAGATCGAAGAGGTCGCCCACCACTCGCCCGAAAAGATTTTGAAGGAAGTGATTGAACCGGGCATCGGCTTGTCGGGTTACCAGGCTCGGAAGCTTGCTTTCGGCATTGGCATTCCGGCGGGCAGCGTGAACGCGGCCGCCAAGGCCATGATGGCGCTTTCGAAGGCCTACGACGAGATCGATTGCTCGCTGGCTGAGATTAACCCGTTCATCCTGTTGAAGGATGGCCGTGTGATGGCGCTTGACGCCAAGATCAATATCGACGACAACGCGATGTTCCGGCATCCGGAGTTTGTTGATCTGCGCGACCTGGCTGAAGAGGATCCGCTCGAAGTGGAAGCGTCGAAGTTCAGCCTGAACTACATCAAGCTTGATGGCAACATCGCTTGCATGGTGAACGGCGCGGGCTTGGCGATGGCGACGATGGACATCGTGAAGTACGCGGGCGGCGAGCCGGCCAACTTCCTGGACGTCGGGGGAGGCGCCAACGAAGAGCAGATCAAGAACGCGTTCCGGATTCTGTTGAGCGATAAGGCCGTGAAGGCTGTTTTCATCAACATTTTCGGCGGCATTTTGCGCTGCGACATCCTGGCGACGGGCGTGGTGAACGCGGCGCGCGAACTCGGCATCAGCGTGCCGATCGTGATCCGTATGGAAGGCACGAACGTGGCCGAGGGCAAGAAGATTCTGGCTGAGTCCGGCTTCAACTTCGGCGTGGCCGAGGGGATGAAGGACGGGGCCGAACAGGTCGTGAGGGCGGCACAATGAGCGTACTCGTAAACAAGAATACTCGCCTGCTGGTGCAGGGCTATACCGGTGCGCAGGGCACCTTCCACGCGACACAGTCGATCAACTACGGCACGACGGTTGTGGGCGGTGTGACGCCGGGCAAGGGCGGCAATACGCATCTGGATCGTCCGGTGTTCAACACCGTTTCCGATTGCGTGAAGGAGACGGGCGCGAACGCGAGCGTGATCTTCGTTCCGCCGCCGTTTGCGGCGGACTCGATCATGGAAGCAGCCGACGCCGGCGTCGAATTGATCGTCTGCATCACGGAAGGCATTCCGGTGCGGGATATGATCGCAGTGAAGCAGTTTCTGAAAGAAAGGAACGTGCGGCTGATCGGGCCGAACTGTCCGGGTATCATCACTCCGAACGAGTGCCGCATCGGCATCATGCCGGGGCACATCTTCAAGCCGGGTAATGTTGGCGTGGTGAGCCGCTCGGGCACGTTGACCTACGAAGCCGTGGGCCAACTTTCGGCGCTGGGCATCGGCCAGTCGACTTGCATCGGTATTGGTGGCGACCCCATCATCGGCACCACGCACCTGGATGCGATTCAGCTTCTGAACGCCGACTACGATACGCACGCCATCATCATGGTGGGCGAGATCGGCGGCAATAACGAAGAGATTGCCGCGGCGTGGATCAAGGACAACGTGACGAAGCCGGTGATCGGTTTCATCGCTGGACAGACGGCGCCGGAAGGCCGCCGGATGGGCCACGCGGGCGCGATTGTCGCCGGCGGTTCGGGCAAAGCGGAAGACAAGATGGCGGCCATGGAAGCGGCGGGCATTACCGTTTGCGCTTCGCCGGCCGAAATTGGCCAGAAAGTAAAGGAAAGACTAGGACTTTAATGGAACGTACATTTGCCATGATTAAGCCGGACGCTGTGGCGACCGGTAAGACCGGAGCGATTCTGAGTGTGATTGAGCAGAACGGCTTTCGGGTTGTTGCGATGAAGAAGCACACGATCAGCCAGCAGGAAGCCGAGGGTTTCTATGGCGTGCACAAGGAGCGCCCCTTCTTTGGTTCGCTCGTTTCGTTCATGACCTCTGGCCCGTCGGTGCTGTTGGTGTTGGAGAAGGAAGGGGCGATTAAGGCGTGGCGCGACCTGATGGGCGCGACCAACCCGGCGAATGCAGCCGAGGGTACGATTCGGAAGATGTTCGCCGAATCGATTGAGCGGAATGCTTCGCATGGCTCCGACGCGCCGGAAACGGCCGCGGGGGAGACCGTGTTCTTCTTCTCGTACTCCGAACTGCTGTAAGCATGCGTTGGCTCCTTGTCAGTTGGGCGGCCATTTCGGTGCTGTTTGCCGAAAAGGTCGCCTTTGACAAGGTTGCCGACCCGATCCTGGACCGCCGGTTGGAGGCGGTGCAGAAGAAGAATCCGGACCGCAAAGAGGTCGTTCAGGTGTTGTTTGCCGAAGCGGGTTGCAGCGGGGAGCGGTTCACCGAACGGATGGTGAAGGGATCGCAGTTGCCCAATCTGCTTTGTGTTCGAACATGCCGCGGGAAGAGTTGGCGCGGCTGAAGGCGTTTGTGAATGTCGACAGAGTTGGTACGGCAACCTGAAAGTGTGGGCCAAGCGGGCGCACCGGCCGTTTTCGAATTTGGCGGCTTCTGTGGGAAGTCAGTTGCAGATCGAGATTTCCGCGATGGATGTCGATCAGGTAGGCGATTCGGATTCGCATCCGTTTGTGGACAAGAAGGTGCCGGGGACCGACTTTCATTCGATCGACGAGAAGTCGTTCCGGTTACTGCATAGCGAGAAGGATGTGGTGTGTATTCGGGAATTCTCGACCAGTGGATGGCGAAACTGGTAGGCGCTTAGCCTGCGTTCGGCAGAATAATGCTGGCCAGTCTGGCGATGCGGTGAAAGTGCTGATGGAAGGTCAGTAGCGGGGCCCCGGATCGAATTGCCGTGGCGGCGATCCAAATGTCATTGGTGGGGATAGGCGTCCCTTGCGTGCGCAACGCTCCCACGAGTTCGCCATAGATGGAGGCGACAGATTCGTCGACGGGGAGCGTCTCGACGGCGCTGTGGGCCAGAAACGAACGAAGTAGATCGTGGTTCCGCGCCGCCTTAGCCGCCATTTCTCATCAGCATCCAGCTTTACCGCAAAAAGTACCGCTTTGGCCCCTTTTCCCCGGAAATCGCGAAAGGCATCCTTCTTTAGGCGAACCCGAGCCGGTTCCGTAGCCAAGTAAGCCCGTGGCAAGGCTCCAATTGCTTGCAAATGGG
>JBBQRA010000096.1:0-21387 GCA_038215275.1 Bryobacterales bacterium
TGCTAACATAAAAGGCCAGTTTACCAGCTATCCTGGATAGTTACATGATTCCCGATCAGATTCAGGAAGGGCTCACCTTCGACGACGTTCTATTGCAGCCTGCCCACAGCAACGTTTTGCCGGGACAGGCCGACACACGAACCATGCTCACCCGTCGTATTCCGCTGCAAATCCCTATCGTCAGCGCCGCGATGGATACGGTGACCGAAGCGCATCTCGCCATCGCCCTCGCGCAGCAGGGCGGAATTGGCATCATCCACAGGAACATGACGTTGGAACGGCAGGTGGAAGAGGTGGACCGGGTGAAACGGTCCGAGAGCGGTATGATTGTCGACCCCGTTACCATCCGCCCCGATCAGCCGATTACGGATGCGCTTGAGCTGATGAAACAGTTCCGCATCTCCGGCGTCCCGGTAACGACCGAAGGCGGACATCTCGTTGGCATCCTCACGAATCGCGATCTTCGCTTTGAAACGAACTTCCATTTGCCCGTCTCGTCGCGTATGACCCAGGGCCGGGACCGGCTGATCACCGTTCCAGTGGGCACCACGCTCGAAGACGCCGAGAGCATTCTGCACAAGCACCGCGTGGAAAAACTGCTGGTGGTGGACGACAGCTATACGCTCAAGGGCCTCATTACCGTTAAAGACATTCAGAAGAAATTGAAGTACCCGAACGCGGCCAAGGACGGGCAGGGCCGTCTCCGTGTCGGCGCCGCGATCGGATCGACCGGCGACTTCCTGGAGAGGGCGCAGGAGTTGGTGCGCCGCAAAGTTGACGTGATCGCGATCGACTCCGCCCACGGCCACTCGCAAGGCGTGATGGACGCCGTAAAGGCCGTGAAGCACCTGCTGCCGGATGTGCAACTTCTGGCCGGAAACGTTGGCACCTACGAAGGCGCCCGAGACCTCATCCGTCTCGGTGCCGATGGCGTAAAAGTTGGCATCGGGCCGGGTTCGATCTGCACGACCCGCGTAGTTTCTGGCGCCGGCGTGCCGCAGATTACCGCCATCGCCGAATGTTCGAAGGCTACCCGTGAGGCCGGCGTTCCGCTGATCTCCGACGGCGGCATCAAATACTCGGGCGACGTGACCAAGGCCATCGCCGCCGGCGCCGACTGCGTCATGATTGGCAGCCTGCTGGCGGGAACCGACGAGAGCCCTGGTGAAACCATTCTCTATCAGGGCCGGACATTTAAGAGCTATCGCGGCATGGGCTCGCTCGGCGCGATGAACGAGGGATCGACGGCCGACCGCTACGGCCAGGCGCGCAGCGACAAAATGGTGCCCGAAGGGATCGAAGGCCGCGTCCCCTACAAAGGCCCGATCGCCGAACTCGTTTTCCAACTCGTGGGCGGTCTGCGTAGCGGCATGGGCTACACCGGATGCGCAACCATTCCAGAGCTGCAGGAGCGGGCGCGGTTCCTGCGGATTTCGTCGGCCGGCCTGCGGGAAAGCCACGTCCACGACGTCATCATCACGAAAGAAGCGCCGAACTATCGCGTAGAATAAGGGCGCGGGAACTTTTTGTTCGGCGCGGCGTCGAATAGAGAAGTAGATTTTGGACTCAGGGAAAGGAAGTCGGTTATGGCAGACTCCATTATCGGTTTCGGCTACGAAGATGCCGCGGTGGCATCCCGGCCGGCTGACGCCCACGAAGAAGACGCCGAGTTGCTGGCGGCGCTGAAAGCGAATCAGGAGAGCGCCTACGAGGTTCTGATTTCCCGGTTTCAGCAACCGGTTTATAACCTGATTTACCGGCTTCTCAATGATCCGTCGGACGCCTGTGACGCGGTGCAGGAAGTTTTTCTGAAGGTCTTCCGCAGCGTGGAATCGTTTCGAGGCCAGAGCAGTCTGAAAACCTGGGTATACCGGATCGCCCTGAACGAGGCCTACAACCATCGGCGATGGTTTAGCCGGCACCGAAAGCAAGAGGTCGGCCTGGAGACCGACGAGGAAGGTTCGCGCAGTTGGATCGAGTCCATTTCGGACCCGTCGCGCGACCCCTACGAGTTAACCCTGAATCAGGAGCGGCATCAGTTAATTGAGGATGCCCTCCGCGAAATCAACCCTGATTTCCGCGCCGCAGTTGTCTTGCGCGACTTGGAGGAACTCAGCTATGAAGAGATCGCCGAAGTCATGCAGGTGTCGCTCGGGACCGTGAAATCACGGATTTTGCGAGGACGCGATGCGCTTCGCCGCGTTCTTGTTGCAAAGGCTAATAATTCGAAAGCGTATGTCCCAACTTCGTCCGGGAATTTGGGGTGGATGCAGGAGATCGTGAAATGAGTAACGCGAACAGCCGCCAGCCTCCTCTGGAATGCAAGTCGATGCAGCGTGATGCCGTCGACTATTTGGATCGTTTGTGCACTGCCGGACGGGCCCGCGAGATTGGCCGCCATCTCAGCGGCTGCTCTGCCTGTACGCAGCATCTCGACAGCATGATTCATCTCCGGCGAAGCGTTCGGGCGCTGCCGCCTCGTCCAGTTCCGACAAACCTTGCCGTTTCCCTGCGGGTGACCGCTTCCCGTCACCACGCCCGGCGGGCCTCCCATCTACGCTGGAGAGATCGGTTGCGGCTATGGTCCGTAAACAGTTGGCGTCCGATAGCAATGCCCATGGTAGGCGGATTCGCGACCGCTTGCCTGCTGTTTGCAACGATTCTGCCGACTTTGTCCTCTCCCGTGCTCGCCAATGACGACGCTCCAGCGGCGTGGTACCAAAGCGCGGAGTTAAGCGATTTGGGCCCGTTTGGATTGCCGGCAGACCATTTGACGCTGGACCTCATCCTCGATCAGCAGGGCCGGATGGTCGACTATTCAATTCCTGACAGCGAGAATGTCTTGATGACCGATCTGGAACTGCGGCGCACTATTGAAAACAATCTGCTGTTCATGCGTTTCAAACCCGCCGAGTTCTTCGGCCAGCGGACGAGCGGCAAGTTGCGGATCACGATCCGGCGCAGCCAATTGGAAGTTAAGGGCTGATTGGGGCAGAAACTCGGTCAGCACTTTCTGCACAGCGCTCCGATGGTCGAGCGCATTGCCGGGGCCGTTTGCCGGTCAGGCCCCAAGCAAATTATTGAGGTAGGTCCCGGCAAGGGCTTTCTGACCCAGCGACTTCTGGCGACCGGCGCCGAAGTGATCGCGATTGAGTTGGACCCTGCCATGGTGTCGATCCTGCGCGAGCGCTTCCCGGAACACCCCTGCCTGACGATCGTGGAGGCGGATGTGCTTTCGGTCGACCTCGCGCAGTGGGGGCCCGCCGTTCTCGCCGGAAATCTGCCGTATTACATCACTTCGCCCATCCTCGACCGGATCTTCAAGGCGCGCGCGGCGCTGCAGGAGGCTGTGTTGCTGATCCAGAAGGAGGTGGCAGAGCGGCTGACCGCCTCGCCGAACTGTCGCGACTACGGTTATCTAAGCGTCGCCACCCAGACTTACAGTTCCCCGGAATATCTATTTCAAGTGAAGCCTGGAATGTTCCGGCCGCCGCCAAAGGTGGATAGCGCCGTGGTCCGGCTAACCTTGCGACCCGAAGCGGATGACGCCGAAGCGTTCCTGCAGTTTGCCTCCCGCTGTTTCGCCCAGAAACGGAAAACCCTGCGGAACAACCTCGCGCCGTTTTATGGCCACGAAATGGTGGACGCTTTGCCGGAGGCGTCCCTGCGGGCGGAACAACTGAGTGTTTCCGCATTGCGCGAGCTTTATGCCCGCCTGATCGCGTAGAATCAACCGATGCTCGTTTCTCGTGTTGGCCTTGCCTCCGCCGCCATCTTCATGCAGGTGCTGCTGGGCGTTATCTATTCCTGGTCTGTATTTCGCGGACCGCTCGCGCAGCTCCATGGCTGGTCGCGTGCCGAGACTATCGCGCCTTACCGGTACTCCATGTTGGCGTTTGCCGTGGCCATGATTCTAGGCGGCATCTGGCAGGACAGGAAAGGGCCCCGGGTGGTGGCTACCACCGGCGGCTTGCTGCTGGGCATAGGCTGCCTGCTGGCGGCGTGGCTGGGGGACTCCTTAAACGGCCTGATATTTTCCTACGGCATCGTTGCGGCCTTCGGTGTTGGCTTCGCGTATGTCACTCCGATCGCGACTTGCATCAAATGGTTCCCAGACCAGCGAGGCCGAATCGTTGGGTTAGCGGTGATGGGTTTCGGGGTCGGCCCGCTACTGTTCGGCCCGTTGCTCGAGGCCCTGCTAGGAAAAGACCCGGCCCAGTTCGCCGTGACGGTACCCCGGACGTTTCTGATTCTATCGGTCATCTTCTTCGTCGGCGTGGTGGGCGCGGCGCAGTTCTACCAGGTTCCGCCCGCGGGGTGGCGGCCCGCGGGATGGAGCCCGCCCGTCGGCCAGCAGGCCGCGGTGGAGGTTCCCCCGCGCGAGATGCTGGGGATGTGGCAGTTCTATGTGCTTTGGTTTGTTTACTTTCTCGGAACCGCGGTAGGCCTGACGGCGATTGGCGAAGCCACGCCGCTGTTGCAAGAGATGGCGAAATCGACGGCCATTCTGTCAGCAGGCGCGGCACTCGGCGTGATGAGCATCTGCAATGGCGTAGGGCGACTTGCATGGGGGAGCGTGTCAGACCGCTTCGGCCGGAAACCGGCAGTTTTGATGATGTGTGTGGTCTCGGTGCTGGCTTGCCTGGGCTTCCTGCGAACCGCGGGCAGTTTTAGCGCGTTGCTGCTGGGGTTGTGCCTGGCGGCGTTTGCCTATGGCGGCTACTTGGCTCTGATGCCGGCGTATACGGCCGACTACTTTGGCCCGAAGAACGTGGGCGCGAACTATGGCCTGGTATTCTCGGCCTGGGGCTTGTGCGGCTTTCTGATTCCCGGCTACTTTGCTGGAATTATGGATCGGGCTCGGGTGGCGGGGGACTTGGCGGCCGGGTACAACGAGGTTTATTGGAAACTGGCCGTGATCGCCACGGTGGGGGCGGCGGTGGCCGCTTTGCTGCGTCCGCCTCGGCGTGCATTGTAATAAAGAATTAACAGTCGACCTATTTAGTTTTGTTATTCTGATATAAAGCCCCTTCAGGGCCCTGCCTATTCATGAATACAAAACTTTTTAGTGTATTAGCACTTGCTGTTCTTTTGCAATCACCCGCCATGGCCCAAACCGTTGCCGGTTTCGGCGCCGTTTCCGGCGTGGTTCGGGATGCTTCGGGCGCTGTAGTCCCCGGGGCCAACGTCCTGGTTTCGAACGAGTCCAAGGGCATTCGCCGCCCTTTGTTGACCAATGAGGCTGGTGTGTTCACCGCTCCGGCCCTGGTTCCGGCCAGTGGCTACGAAGTACGAGTCTCCAAGCAAGGCTTTACGCCGTTCGAGGGCAAAAACCTCGAAGTGTTGATCGGCCAGAACGTGAATCTCACCGTTTCCCTGAACGTTGCGAGTGCAGCGACGCAGGTGGACGTCAGCGATGCGGCTCCCCTGGTGGAGGCCAATAAAACCGGTGTTTCTCAGGTCGTGAACTCGGCGCAGATCCAGAATTTGCCGATCAACGGCCGCCGCGTGGACAGCTTTGTTTTGTTGACCCCGGCCGTGACCACCGACGGCACATTTGGATTGGTTTCGTTCCGCGGCATTGCTGGCGGCAACTCTTACCTGACGGACGGCAACGACACGACCAACCAGTTCTACAACGAGAATGCCGGGCGCACCCGCATCAGTTCGCAGATTTCGCAGGACGCCGTGCAAGAGTTCCAGGTCCTCTCTAATGGCTACTCGGCCGAGTTCGGCCGCGCCCATGGTGGGGTCATTAACACTGTGACCCGCTCGGGCGGCAATGATGTGCCTGGAACCGCGGAATGGTTCGGCCGGAACCAGGACATCAATGCCCGCGACCGCTACGCCTCCTTCAATCCTGAAGAGAAGCGACAGCAATTTGGCGGGTCGGTCGGTGGAGCCATTGTGAAGGACAAGCTCTTCTACTTCACCAATGTCGAGTTGACCCGCCGTAACTTTCCGCTGATCAATCGATTAATCAACCCGAACTTATTTAACAGCTCGGGCGCCTTTATCGCGGCCTGCACCGCGCCCGCGTCGGCCTGTCAGGCGGCGCAATCGATCTTCGCCCGCCAATTCCAGACGCTTGAGCGCACGGCTGATTCTGAACTCGGCTTCGCCAAGATCGACTGGCGCCCGTCTGACCGCAACAGTTTCAGCTTCTCCGGGAACTATCTGCGCTGGATTTCGCCTAACGGCATTCAGACTCAGGCTGTGTTGACGAACGGCAACGGCATCGGTAACAACGCGAATTCCACCGTACGCACCCGCTACGGACGGGCGAGCTGGACGTCGATTCCGACGAGCTCCATCGTCAACGAGTTCCGCTTTGGCTGGTTTAAGGATCGCCTTTTCGACGACGTGAATCCAGCGTTGATTCCGGCCAGTACGGGCCGCCTAGGACTGAGCGTTCAGGGTCAAAGCAACCTCGGCACCGCCATCGATTATCCCCGGTTGAACCCGTCGGAACAGCGCTTCCAGCTTGCGGACACGTTCAATTGGACCTCCGGCAAGCACTCCTGGAAGTTTGGCTTCGACTTTGCCAACACCCAGGATTACCTGAACATCCTCCGCAACCAGTTTGGGAGCTACGCCTACGGTACGTTCACGGATTTTGCCTACGATTTCTCGCGGATTCAAAATCCCAATGGCCGTGCGATTGGTAAGAGCTGGCAGAGCTTCACGCAGACCGTGGGTAACCCGGTGCTGGACTTCACCACGCGGGACTATGCCCTGTTCTTCCAGGACCAGTTCCGGGCCACGCAGAAGTTGACCGTGAACTTTGGCGTGCGCTGGGACTACTCGCAGTTGCCGCAGCCGAGCCAAGTGAACCCGGACTATCCACAAACCGGTATCATCAACTCGCCGAAGGGCAATTTCGCTCCCCGCATGGGCTTGGCCTATGCGCTCAACGATAAGACCGTGATCCGCACCGGATATGGCATCTTCGTCGCCCGTTTCCCGGGCGCGATGATGCAGACGCTGTTCCTGCAGAACGGCCTCTATCAGCCGCAGGTACTACTCCAAAACGGCGCGGCGGCCGGTCCTTCATTCCCGAACATCCTGCCTTCGAATGCCTCCGGTCTGCCGGGTGGCGCGGTGAGCCTGGCGTTCGCGGATAAGGATCTGCGGAACCCCTACACGCAACAGTGGGACTTCGCGATCGAGCGGCAGTTGACGCAGAATCTGGGCCTCACCCTGAACTATATCGGCAGCCGGGGCGTGGCGATCTTCACCAACCGGGACCTCAATATAGGTGGGTTCGGCAATCCCGTGACGTACCGGATCCTGGACGCCAACAATGTGCAGACCGGAACGTATACGACGAATGCTTACTACACGGCGAACCGTATCGATCCGCGCTATCAGCGTATTACTCAGATCGAGAACGGAGGCAACACGTACTATCATGGCCTGGCCGTGCAGTTGAACAAGCGGCTGGCCAAGGGCTTCCAGAGTTCAGTGGCCTACACGTGGTCGCACGCCATCGACACGGCGAACCAGGGAGGCGGCTCCAACGCCCTCTTCTTTGACTTCCTCCGTTCGACCTTCAACGGCGACTTCTCGGCCGATAAAGGTTCTTCGACGCTGGATCAGCGGCACCGGGCGGTCATCACCAGCATCTGGGAGCCCGAATATGGCAAGAAATCGGGCAACAATTTCGTGAAATGGGTGGTCGCCAACTGGCAGCTTTCCCAGATCACGACGCTTGCTTCGGGCCAGCCGACCACGACGACGATGCGCGTGGCGGGAGCACCTTTCGCGGGTGCCGCGTTCAATACGACCTTAAATGGATTGGGCGGCAGCAACCGGGTGCCGTTCCTTCCCTTCTCAAACTTGAGCCTCGATAACATCTATCGGACCGATGCACGCATCACGAAGACGCTGCCGTTCAGCGAGCGAGTGAAGGCGTATGCCAGTTTCGAGGTCTTCAACATCAGCAACAGCCAGTACAACACCGGAATCATCAGCGAGGCATTCAATCTCAGCGCTGTTGGCGGTGTGACGGCGATCCGCCCCAGCAACGGCCTCGGCAACGGGACCGCCTCTCAGGGCTTCCCGGACGGAACCAACGCCCGACGGGCTCAGCTCAGTCTGCGTTTGATTTTCTAACAACGACGAAACGAACCCAACCGGCGGCCGAGCTCACCAGCCCGGCCGCCGGTTCTTCATTTGCCGACCAGTTCGCCCAGTTCCTGCACCGACTGCCTGAGGCGGCTGTTCTGGTCCATCAGTTCGTGGCTGGACGCTGCCGTCTGCTCGGTGTTCGCGGCAATCGATTGCGTCAGGCCGTTGAGCTCCGTCATCGACTGCGTCGCCCCTTCCATGTCCGTCAACTGGCTCCGGCAGACTCCGGCCAGCGCGTCGACGACCTTCGCGACTTCCTGGCCCTTGCCGACGATCACGTCGAAGTTGGCCGAGACCTTTTCACACAGGGCAACGCCGCTTTCAGTACGCTTCAGGGCTTCCGAGATGCGGGTTTCAGTTTGCTTTGCGGCTTCCGTTGACCGCATCGCAAGATTGCGCACTTCGTCGGCCACCACGGCAAACCCGGCGCCGGACTCGCCCGCCCGAGCTGCTTCCACGGCCGCGTTCAGCGCCAATAAATTGGTTTGAAACGCGATGGCGTCCACTTCCTTAATGATGCTGGCGATTTCGCGGCTTGAGGCCCGGATGGCGTGCATTGCCTGCAACATTTCGTCGATCTCCCGCTTCCCCTGCTTACCCGCGGCGCCGGCATCGGCGGCGAGTTGGTGAGCATCGTCAGCGATGCGGATCTTCTTCCGGGATGTCTCGATGGTCGTCTGCAACTGGTCGGAACTTTGGGCCGTCACCGAAGCTTGATGCGTGGCGCCTTGGGCTAAACTCTGTCCGGCGCTGGCGATCTGTGCGGCAGCCGAAGCCGCATCCTGCGCCACCCTCTCCACGTCCAGGATCACGCTGCGGAGGGGGCCGTTGATCCAACGCTGGTTCAACCACCAAAATCCGATAATTACCAGGATAGTCACCGGGATCATCCACGCCGAGAGGCGCAGCATGCCCATCATGGCGAGCTGGTCCACTGTTGCCAGATCGCTCTTCAGTAGAAACATTCCATGCACTTCTCCGGCCCGCCACCCTTCCATGCGAAAGCCCATCAGATCTTTACCATCGCCTGTCGGGCTCGTCGCTGGGTCTCCATGGCACGTCATGCAATCGGCGGTCATTCGAACCGGCCGCGCGTAAATCACCTGATTTTTTACCTTGTCCACGGCAAAGAACTCGCTCATTTTCCCGTCGTCCATCTGACGCAGCAGATCGGCTTCGTCGGACTGAGGGGCGTTCTTCGCGTTCCGGGGATTGTTCCGCACGACGCGAAACTGGAATCCCTGCTCCTTCGCCGCCTGTTCCACGGCGCGCCACGCGGCGACAACAGGAACGGTTTGGTAAATCGTTGTTTCGCGGAAGTCGGTTGCGTTCTTGGAGTCGGCGGTCAACTTCTCGAGATTAAAGGCTCCGGCCCGCGTTAGCGAAGAGATGGACTCCCGTACGTTCTCGGCTTCAACCAGCGTACTGCGCATCGTCTCCCGCAACATGGTGATGCCCTGCTCCCGAATCACAACCCGCACAACCAAGAAAGCTGTACACGTTGCCAACACAATTCCGCCTGTGGCGGCGAGGATAATCTTCTTTCCGAGTACCATGGGCACCCTCCTTACCTAAACAGGCATATCGCCCAAGGGGGAGGTTGCATGAATTTTAGGATGGATTGATCGATTGTTCTATCGCTTTCCGCCTGTTCATGATAGAGAACTATAGTATGAACTTTGCCTCCTTCCCCTCCGCCTCCCCCCAACTGGCCACCGGTCTTCCCCTCGGCATGCAGATGGGCGGATATCAGCCGCCCCCGCAGGACGGAGGCTATCCTCCTCCCCAAGGTGGTAATCCGCCGCCCCAGCAGCCCTATCAGCCCAGCAGCATGCCGAACAATGTTGCCGCCCTGCTCTGTTATGCGCTCGGCATCATCACCGGCATCCTTTTTCTGTTCCTCGAACCGTATAACCGCGACCGCACGATCCGTTTCCATGCCTGGCAGTCGATCTTCACGTTTGGCGGTATGTTTGTAGCTCAGATCGCGCTGTCCATCATCGGAATCATTGCGACCAAGATATTCGGACTGCTGGGGCTGCTCGTCAGTCTGATCGGCCTCGGTCTTAGCCTGGTCACGCTGGGCCTGTGGATCTTCCTCATGGTCAAGGCCTATCAGGGCGAGAAGTTTTCTCTGCCGATTGTCGGACCGATGGCGGAACAAAAAGCGTAGCCGGATTCCGGGCCGATACGTCTTTCTAACGTGGTATTGCGAATCCCTGCTTTCCTGACCCTCGCTCTGGGCCTTCTTCAAGCCCAGAGCGGTTCCCCGACGCTTCCCACCATCGGGATCATCGACTTCTTCGGAGTCCGCAAGGCGAATGTCGAACGCCTGAAGAAGGCGCTCGGCGTTGCCGAAGGGGGCCCCCTGCCGAGATCGAAGGCCGAGGTGGAAGAAAAGATGGAGCTTGTGAACGGCGTCGTCCGGGCGCGCCTCGAAGCCGTGTGCTGTGAGGATGGGAAGGCCGTCCTGTACGTCGGCATCGAAGAGCGTGGCGCTCCGGCGTTTAACTACCGGGAGAGTCCTGAGGGTACGGCGAAACTCCCCGAAGAGGTGGTCGATGCCTACCTCGACTTCTTCGAAAAGCTGCAAACGGCGATCCGGCAAGGGGATATTGTCGAGGATCTGACGCGCGGCCATAGCCTGATGGCAAACCGCGATGCGCAAGCGGCGCAACTTAAGTTTCTAGCGCTGGCCGAAACCCACGAAGCGATTCTCCGCGAAGTGCTCCGCAACAGCGAGGACGAAGTGGAGCGCGCGATGGCCGCCTACGTCATCGCTTACGTCCCGAAGAAGGCCACCATCGTGAACGACTTGCAGTATGCCCTGCAGGATCCCAATGACGGTGTGCGCAACAACGCAATGCGGTCGCTTATCGGGTTGACGATCCTCAGCGAGAAGCAGCCGAAGCTTGGGCTGAAGGTGAGCGCTACCTGGTTCGTCGAGCAGTTGAACTCCATCGTGTGGAGCGACCGCAACAAAGCCGCCACGGCGCTGCTAACGTTGACGGAGAAGCGCGAGGAGGGCTTGCTTGAGATGCTTCGGGAACGTGCCGTCGATTCGTTAAGCGACATGGCCCGCTGGCGCCACCTGAGCCACGCGCTGCCCGGCTACATTCTGCTCGGCCGGATGGCTGGCATCGAGGAGGCGCGGCTGCAGGCCGCCTGGAGCGACGGCAAGCATCAGCCGCTTACCGAAGAGATCATTCGCGAGTTGACACGGAAGAAGAAGTAGCGGCTACCGCAACTTCCGTTCTTTCAGAAATGCGATCAGGGCGGCTGGATCGTCGGTGATGATAGCGTCGACTTTGGCCTCCACCAGTTTTTTCCAATCGCCTGGCGTGTTCGCCGTCCACGGAACCACCTGCAATCCTGCCGCGTGGGCGGCCGCTACCTTCTCCGGAGTAACCAACTGGTGAATCGGGCTGACGATTGTCGACTCGCCGGCTTTAGCGACTTCCACGAAATCGCGCCCAGCCTCTTCTCTCCTGGTCGGAAACAGCGCACTCCGCCGGATCTCCGGCGCCATGCGCTTGGCAGCGTGCAGCGTCCGGTAGTCAAAACTCTGCAGGATCACCCGCTTTTCGAGGCCGTGCTTCTTCACAACCGTCAGCACCAACCGGACGAACTCCTCCGGCGACGGAGTCCACTCCGGATGCTCCGGCGCCATCTTGGTTTCAATGTTGAACTCTACTTTGGCCTTCTTGGCCAGCGCGAAGACCGCATCAAGCGTGGGCACCCGCGTGCCGGGAATCGCCTGCTGGTTCGGGAACTGCGGATTCGCTTTCGCGCCGCAATCCCAACGCTGGAGCTCGGCGAAGGTCATCTCGCGAATCACCCGCGTCGCCCCGGCCGGGCCCTCGCAGTAAGCCGGGTTCATCGTCTCATCGTGCGAAACCACGACGACGTCGTCCTTAGTGATCGCCATGTCGAGTTCGAGGACGTCGACGCCCTGTTCAATCGCGTATTGAAAAGCCGGGATGGTGTTCTCCGGCCGGACAGCGCGCGCGCCACGGTGGCCGTGAACCTGGATCTGCGCCGTCATCATCGTCGTCATGATCAAGAGTAAAATAAGGGGTCGCACGCCCCTAATCTAGCAAGCCCACATTGCAATCGCGTAACGACAAAGGACGCCTATGAACCGCCGTCAAGCCCTCGCGCTCACCGCTCTCAGCTACTCTCGCATTCTCGGCGCGAACGACCGCCTTCGCATGGGCTTCATCGGCCTCGGCAACCGTGGCGACCAGGTGCACGACGGCTTCCTCGAATTCGGCGATTCCCAGACCGTGGCCATTTGCGACCTCCGCGACGATTACCTGGACTTCGCGGCGAAGAAGTCCCGCGCCACGCCGGCTCGCTATAAGGACTACCGGAAGCTGCTCGAAGACAAGAACGTGGACGCCGTGGCGATTGCGACTCCCGACCATTGGCACGCCATTATGATGATCGACGCCTGCCGCGCCGGCAAAGATGTCTATGTCGAAAAGCCGCTCTCGCTGACGGTGGCCGAAGGACGCCGAATGGTGCAGGTGGCCGGAGAAACCAAGCGGATCGTGCAGGTCGGCATCCAGCGCCGTAGCTCCAAGATGCTGCAGGAGGCTGTCGCCTACCTGAAGGGCGGGGAACTGGGCCACATTACCGTCGCACGCGGATTCCACGTGCAAAATGAAGCGCCGAATGGCATCGGCATTGCGCCGGACGCTCCACCTCCGAATGCGGAGTTGTGGGAACAGTGGCTGGGGCCGGCCCCGAAGGTGCCGTTTAATCGGAACCGTGCCTTCTATAACTTCCGCTGGTTTTACGACTACTCCGGCGGCCAGATCACCAACTTCGGCGTCCACTACATGGACATGTTGCGATGGGCTTGCCAGAAGCGGTCGCCTCGTTCCGTGGTCGCCATGGGTGGGCGCTTCACGATCAAGGACAATCGCGAGATTCCGGACACATGCGAAGTGCTGTGGGACTTCGGCGACATGATGATGGTGTTCGTGCAGTACAACGCCAACGCCGCGCCTGCGTCGGCCGCGCGGGGAGCCGAGATGGAGATCCGCGGCACCAAGGGCACCATGTACATTTACGGCAACAAATGGGAGGTGGTACCCGAACCCTACACGGACGCTTTGTTCGGTCTACGCACGCCGCTCGATCGCGACAGCGAGCGCGGCTACAACCCTTCGAAGAAGGCCACCATCGAAGGGCGGTCCATGGAAGGCGCCAGTTCAACACCTCCGCACGTGCGCAATTTTCTCGACGCGGTAAAGGCTCGTGTGGCGCCGAACTGTCCGATCGAGGAGGGACACGTCTCGACGTCCAATACGATCCTGGGTCACATCTCGCTGCGCACTCGCGCGTTGCTCGATTGGGATGCCGACGCCGAGCGGTTTACGAACAATGAGGCGGCCAACAAATTGTTGAGCTACAAGTACCGGGCACCGTACAAGCTGGGTTAGCCGGCCGGCGGCCGCTTCCGGTCGAGCGGAACTTCGCACTGGCAGCAGTCGCTGCAGCGCAGGCAACGCTCACAACGATGCAGTACGCAGGTGTCTTTGGTACACCAGACGCAAAGGTCGCGCGAGGGGTCGCCGCAAATGGCGCATTGAAAGACGGGTGTGGCGGGGTTCAATCCTTGGCCTCTTTCGGCGCCGCCGGGCGCTTCGTGGCCGGCGGCGGTTGCTTGCTTAGGATACTCCGGCAGCGCTGGGCTTCCGTATCCATCACCTGCAGTTCGGATTCGTGCGTGGCGGCGAGGTCTTTCATGTATTGCTCCAGAAAGTCACGGTTGGCAGAGTTCTCGTTCGCGATGCCCATGAGCAGGTCGGCAATCGCCGGGTTCTGATACCGCCGCACGCCGGCTGCCAGCGAACCCAACATCTGCTCCATCGATTGCAGCCGGAAGTAAGTGTCCATGGCATACGTCACGCGGTCCGGGTCTTTGGCCAGCCGGTTCGCCGAGATCTGCAAGTAGGCGAGCGCTTTGCGGGTGTTCTGCCATTGCTGGACGTAAGTGTCTGGAGCACCGTTTTCTTTCCACGCTTCGGGATTCAGTTGGCCCAGCACGGGATCCAACCGGTTCGCGGTGGCGACGAGGGCGGAAAGCTGTTTTCTGGTTTCCCACTCCGGCGGCAAACCACTGGTAGGCGCCTGCGGGCAAGCCAAGGCCGCAAAGAGCGAGCCCAAAATTAGGAAACGAGTCGACGTACTGATCCTCACCCCTTAAGTCTACAGCGGAGGCGGTGGTGGAGGAGGGGGCGGGGCAGTCGTCGGTGGAGGAGGCGGAGGTGGTGGCGTGGCCTCGGTGTCCCCAGGACGACCGCCACCCGTGGGTACGCCACCCGTGGGGGAACCGCCACCGCGCGGAATCCGCAGCATTATGTTGTAGTAGGCGTCGGTCGCGGTCTGCATCGTGCGCCGGAGCGCGCCGCCCTTGTCGAAGTTCTTTTGAGCCAACGGCTGATTCTTGAAGACGCGCACATACTCGCCCGCGTTCAGCACTTTCGGCTCGCTGGGCGGAAGCAACGAGTGGCGCACCGCCACTTGGCCTTCCTCGACGGTGACGAGAGTCGTCGCCTCCTCGTCCTCGATCTGGACATCGAACACCGTTCCCCGCACCGAGATCACCGCCGTCGGTGTCGTCACCCGGTTAGGATTCGGCTGGCCGCCAAACTTCTGGATATGCACCTTAACGCGACCGAGATAGAGATCCAGCAAATCCTTCCATCCGCCAGCGTTATTGCGGAAAATCACGCGGGAGTTCGGGTACACCTCGAAGGTGCTGCCATCACTCACTTGGAATAAGGCAAAACCATCGGGACCAGTCACAATGACTTGCCGGAGATTAACCCAGTCTCCAGGCTGCAACGCCCAGGGCGAGCTATCCTTGAGTACTGATACTTGGCCGTTACTCTGCAACAGCTTCGCCGAGCGTTCCCGCTCCGGAGAAAACAGAGCTGGCGCTTGGGCAAAAGAGCTCACCATACACATGGCGGAGGCCACGGCGAGGCGGATCATCATTTGCGAGAACGAATTGACCATACGGACATCGCGTAAATCGTTGCCGGTTTAGCGAACCTAAATTCTACCATCAAGTGGATCAGTCAGCTGATGCCACTCCAATTGCAATGCAACTGGATGCCCGATGCGGTACGTCCAACAAAATACTTTATAGATCAACAGCTTTGGCCAAGTCTAGTCGATAGATGTGGGTAAAATAGATCCAAGTCCTGGGTCAGGCAGCAACAGATCCCCTCGATACATGCGTTTCTCCTTTTTCATCGCATTTGCGCTGCTCGCTACGGCCGGGGACTCCCTCGCTCAGTGGCGCCGATTGGGCAACGCCGCGGTGGATTTGCAGCTTTCCGGCCTGGCAACGGGTCCGATGGACCGGGTGCAGTTCCGTAGCGCCGACGGCCGACTGTTCGCCCGGGCCGGCGCGGGCCAATGGTATTCCACGACGGATTTCGAAACCTGGTCGCTCGAAGGCGCTGAACCGGCGGCGAATGCGCTGCCGACGCCTCTGCCGGATCGGCTGCCGGAGCCCGGCGCTGTTCTACGCGCCACTTCCGCCCGCGGCGTAATCTACGCGGCCGGCCAGCACGTATGGCGATCCGATGATGGCGGCCGCTCCTGGACGAACCTAACCCAATGGCGGCAGACCTCCTTGCTCGGCGCCGCGGCGGCCGATCTGGCCGTGTCCGCCAACGATCCGGCGTCGATCGCCGTTGCCACTGGAACTGGCGTCTGGCGCTCGGCCGATAGCGGCCTCACGTGGTCGAGTTGCAATGCGGCCTTGCCGCACCTCCCCGTTCGCCGCATCCTCTCGTTACCCCGGGGCTCGCAGGGCACCCGGATCAGTTTCCTATCGGCGCAGCCCGGCACCGCCGCCGCCTTTGAGTGGCAACCCGGCGAACGGACCGCGTGGCGGCCCGCGTCTGAACCCGCCCCGAACGCTACGCTCATCGCCGCCTCCCGCCGGCTAGGGGCCATCGTAACGGTAGTGCAAGGACAAGGTGGATGGTCCTATGCCGGTTCCGCCGATGGCCGTCTTTGGACCTCGATGAACCGAGGCGCCGACTGGTCCGTTCCGGCCTTCAACCCCGGCGCCGCCGTCGAATCCATTGCCGTGGACGACCGGGATCCTCGCCGTGCTCTCGTTGTTCTCAGCCGCCGATCGACCGGCACGGAGCCTGTGCGGACTCCCGCGGTCGTCTTGCGGACTCTGAACGGCGGCCTCTATTGGGACGACATCACCGCCAATCTACCCGAGACGGCGGCCTTCGGCGTTACCGCCGATTTCGCCTCAAACGCGGTTTATGTCGCTGCTCTCGGCGGTCTCTACCAGGCCGATCTTACTGCCCCGTCCTGGTCTCGCCTTTCGGGAGGCGGGCTGCCTGCCTCGCCCGTCCTCGACGTCCGGCTCGACGCGGCTGGGAATCAACTCTTCGCCGCCGTGTACGGCTTTGGCGTGTACACGGCCATCGCCCCCCACCGCGGCCGCGAACTGCGCGTGGTTCATTCGGCGGACTACACGGCTCGACCCGCGTCGCCTGGGGCGCTGCTCAGCATTCTGGGCGCTCGGGTGACCGATGTGACCGCAGGCGGCCGGCCAGCCTCCATTCTTCCGTCGTCGTCGTCGGAGACCCACGTGCAACTCCCTTACGACCTCACTGGCCCGGGCGTCGCGCTCTCCTTCCTGGCCGCTAACCAGCGCGTATCGCTGGCGCTCCCGCTTCAACCCTCGTCACCGGCTATCTTTATCGACCCCGACGGATCGCCCTTGGCGCTCGATACGGAATCCGGGGTCCTGCTCGACGCGCAGAATCCCGCGCGTGCCGCGTCGACCGTCCAGTTTTTGCTCAGCGGCCTCGGGCGCGTGACCCCCGATTGGCCAGCTGGGCAGCCGGCGCCGCTTGAAAACTTGCCGCAGGTGGTGGCTGATGTGAAGGCCTATCTCGACGGCACTCCGTTGGAAGTCCTTCGTGCCACTCTCGCGCCCGGATATATTGGCTTTTATCTGGTGGAAGTGCGGCTCCCTAGCCTTGTCAATCGCGGCCCGGCGGAATTCCAAGTGGAAGCCGGCAACGTTGTGAGCAACCGGGTGCGTCTACATCTTGAGCCGTGAGGAATCTAAACATGCGCTATCTCGCTTTCCTATTGCCGTTGTTCCTGTTCGGTCAGGCCCCGCCTGAGAAAAAGACGGCCAAGCTCGCGCCCTACTACCCGACGCCCGAAGTCATTGTCGAAAAGATGCTCCAACTCGGCGCCGTCAAGAAAGGCGAGAAAGTCTTCGATCTCGGCAGCGGCGATGGCCGTATCGTGATCATCGCCGCCGAAAAGTTCGGTGCCAATGCGGTGGGCGTGGAGTTCGACAAGGACCTTTATCAGCAAAGCTCTGACCGAATCAAACGCCTTGGCCTGACGGAACGCGCCAAGATCATCCACGGTGACCTTCTCGAACAGGACTACACGAGCGCCGACGTCATCACGGTGTACCTATTGCCGGTTTCGAACGAAAAAGTGCGCCCGCTTCTCGAAAAACAGCTCAAAAAGGGAGCTCGGATCGTGGCCCACGATTTCACGATCGGCGGTTGGACGCCTGAAAAAGAGGTCTCCATCGATGATGACGGCGAGGGCCGCAGTCACACGTTATACTTATATCGCCGACCCTAACCGGCCGGCCTGATTTCTCGTGGCTTCCCCCCTTGTAGAAAAGCCCGCCGCGGCCGAACCGATACCGCTAGCTCTGAACTGGAGAACCGCCCTGGCTGTTTTCCGTGCCGTTTTGGCAGTGCTCTGTCTCGGCCTGTCGCTCTCCGGAGCCAATCCGGACACCCGCAATTTCGCCGGCCTCTGGGCCGCATTCACCATATATTCCGTTGCCGTCATCTTCTGGCGCCGGCTCGATCGGGATTTTCCGCTGTTCAGCCTGCTCGTCGATACCGTCTTCCTCCTCATTTGCGCCGCTTTACCCTTTGAGTATTCTGCCGGCATCACGTCGCTGTTTTACCTGTTCGTCCTGCTCGTCGCGGCCCTGCTGCATACGACGCGGGAAGTCGTCATTGTGATGGCGCTGACTATCGCGTTTTTCTATGCGGCCCGGCCTACGGAGATCGTCGTCCTCTCTCCCTCGCTGCTGCTTTCCGGCATGGCCGTCACCATCATGGCTCTGCAAAAGAAAGCCCTGCAGGATCGTCTCTCCGCCGCCGCCAAACAGGCGGTCATGTTTCGCTCGGAAGCCGAGCACGCCCGCGAAGCCGAACGCCAGCGGATGGCAGCCGACTTCCACGATGGCCCGCTGCAGAGTTTCGTCGGTTTGCAGATGCGGCTCGAAGTCGTCCGGAAAGTGCTCGAACGCGATCCTAAACTAGCCATGGAAGAGATCGTACAGCTCCAGGAGCTATCGAAAATGCAGGCCGGTGAACTCCGCGCTTTTGTCCGGAGCATGCGGCCGGTGGAGGTCGACGGCGCCGGACTGGTCCCTTCGTTGCGAAAGCTGGTCGAAGGCTTCGGCAAAGAGAGCGGAATCTCCGCCAATTTTGTCGGAGGAAACACGCGCGTCAGTCCGGATTCGCAAACCTCGCTCGAAATCCTACAAATAGTTCGAGAAGCCCTCCACAATGTTCAGAAGCATTCCAAAGCCTCCCGCGTTACCGTCGGAGTCGGCCGCGAAGGGAACACGTTTGAACTGTCAATCGAAGACGATGGCACCGGCTTTCCTTTTAGCGGCGCCTATACCCTCGAAGAGCTCGAACTCCTGCGCCTCGGGCCCGTCTCTATCCGCCGTCGCGTTCGCATTCTGGGCGGCGAGATGATGCTCGACTCCCAGCCTGGTAAGGGGGCGTCGCTTAAGATCCGCGTTCCGGTATGAGGCTCGGCCTCGCCCTCTCGTTCTGGCTTTTGTCCTCCTGCGGGCGCTACAGTGACTTTGCCTTACCGCCGCCCTCCGGTCCGGAACGGCCGGTCAACTGGACCTGGGAGGATTCCGGCGCGCCCGTAATCCCGCGCGGTCCCGAAGGGGCCTTTGATAGCGTCGACGCGCTCAACCCCTCCATCGTAGCCGTGAACAACCAGCTCTGGAACTTCTACTCCGGCTGGGACGGCCACACCTGGCGTACCGGCCTCGCCACCAGCGCCGATGGCGGTCAGTCCTGGACCCGCCACCCCTCGGCCCTCCTGGCGCCCGATCCCGCCGCCGGGGAAGGGAACTACATCAGCGCCAATGGGGCCACCGTCCATCAGGACGGCCTCTTCCTCCATTGGTATCAGGCGGGCAACCCGCCTCAGATCGCCCTCGCCACTAGCCCTGACGGCCTCACCTGGACGAAACACGGCACTGTGCTTCCCCGCGGCCCTCGCGGTGCGTGGGACGAACTCGGTGTGGCCGATCCCTACGTCATTGCCGCCGGAGGCCAGCTCTATCTCTTCCACCTCGGCCAGGATCGCGCCCGCCGCCAGCGCCTTGGTGTCGCCGTCTCGGCTGATTCCGGCCGCAGCTGGACGAAGCTTCGTTCGAATCCGATCCTTGAAATCGGCGCCCCCGGCCGCTTCGACTCGCTCGGACTCGGGGAACCGGCCGTCTGGACCTCCCACGGCCGCTGGTGGATGCTCTATACCGGCCGCGACCGAGTCGAACGGCGCAAGATCGGCCTGGCCGTTTCCACCGATGGCATCCATTGGCAACGCACGAGCGAAAGCCCGCTCATCTCCGGACAGGCACCGTGGAACTCTCAGGTCGTCTGCGACCCCGAGATCCTGCCCCAGCCCGATGGCAGCCTTCGGGTCTGGTACGGCGGCGGCGATGCGCCCCAGCCCGCCGAAAACCTTCACGGCCAGATTGGCCTCGGCCGCCTGGTCCCCCGCTAAGCCGCCAGCCTCCCTGCCACCACGTCCAATCGCTCGCCGGTCGAGTTCAACTCAAACCGCACCAGCGAATCGGGCGGGACCCGTCCCTCGGCCACCAGCGCTGCCAGCGGCTGCATCACAAACCGGTGAATGGTCCGCTTGAGCTCGCGAGCGCCATACTCGACGCTCGTCCCGTGCCGCAGAAGGAACTGCCGGCTCCGCTTCGGCACCTCAACCTGGAAACTACGCTCACCCAATCGACGGTCCAAGTGCTCCTGCAGGCTCTGCACCTGCAACTCCAGAATCTTCTCAAGCGCCGCCGCATCCAGCGACTGGTACGTCAGCATCAGATCGATGCGGTTCACAAACTCCGGCGCGAACTTCCGTTTCACGGCCGCCACCGCTACCGTCTCCAGCCGTTTCGCGGCGCTCCGCCCCTCATCGATCGACCGTACCGTAGCCGTCTCCAGCCCGAACTCCGGCCGCAACTCCCGCGCCATCTCGCGGGCCCCCAGGTTGCTCGTCAGAAAGATCAACGATCGTTCAAAGTTCACAACCGAGTTGTCTCCCAGCCGCAGCGACGCCTTATCGAGCACCCCCAGCAGTAGACGTTGCAACGAGCTGGCAGCCTTCTCAATCTCATCAAACAGCACAATTGAAAGATTGTTCTGTTCACTCATCACCGCGTTCAGCTTCACTTGCGTCAACAGCGGCTGCGTCTCCCGATGGCCTAGGTATCCCGGAGGCGCCCCGATCAGTTTAGCCACTTCGTGCTCCATCTGATATTCTCCGCAGTCGATCCGCAGCACGTTCTTGGTGTTGCCGTGCAGCACCTCGGCCAGGGCTTCCACGGTCCGTGTCTTGCCTGTTCCCGTGGGACCCAGCAAGAGGAACACGCCAATCGGCCGGCCCTCCGGTGACAGGCCAGCTTGATACATCTGAATGTACGGGATAATCGCGTCAAGACTCTCCGGCTGACCGATAACACGTTCAGCGAGCTGTGCGGCCATCTTGGCGCCACGCGGGTTGAGAGCCGTCTTTTTGTTACGGGCAGGCAGTAAGGTCTTCACGCTTCGAACTATACACCCACGAGACCAAGAAATCGGCTCGGCAGACCCCGGAAAAGTGCCACTTTGCGAAACAAAGTAATGACTCTATCTGCTGAAGAATGAAGCAGTTGCGTCGGCTATCCGCTCGCTGGCGCGCCCATCGCCGTATGGGTTGTGAACGAGTGCCATGGCCTCTCGTATTTTGGGGTCATTCAGCAGCTGATTGGCCTCAAAAACGATCTTGTCCCGGTCCGTTCCCACCAGCTTTACCGTCCCGGCGGCCACCGCCTCCGGACGCTCCGTCTTTTCGCGCAAAACCAGAATCGGCTTGCCGAGTGACGGCCCTTCTTCCTGCACTCCGCCCGAATCG
>JBBQRA010000097.1:0-21171 GCA_038215275.1 Bryobacterales bacterium
AGCCCTACAGGCCATCAAGAGCAGACAAGCCAAGCAAGTGAAGTTCGTCGCCTTCGATGCCAACGAGCAGTTTGTCGAAGACCTCCGCGCCGGCTGGATCGACTCTCTCATCCTGCAGGACCCGTATCAAATGGGCTACGAGTCCGTTAAGGCCATCACCACCAAATTGAACGGCGGAGTTCCCCCACTCCGCCGCGATCTGGCTGCGACTCTGGTGACCCTCGCCACCATCGACGCCAAAGGCATCCCTCCGATGATCCTGCCGTCAGTCCAACGGCAAATCACGCAGGGCGGCCACTAATCCCGGCGAAATCCGGGCGGCTTCGGAAAGCGGGGCCGGAACGGCCGGTCGCCCGGAGGCCCGTCGCCCTTGGGACGAGGCCGGAACGGTCGATCCCCTCCGCCGCCGGGGCGCGAAGGACGATCGCCAAACGGCGGCCGGCTCGGCCGGAAGGGCGGACGATCATTGCCGCCGGGACGCGGTGGCCGATCCCCAAAGCCTCCCCGCTCACCACCCTCATTCGAACGCGACGGCCGATCGCCGTAGGACGGCCGATTCCCAGACGGGCGATCCCCACCCCTCTCGCCACCCCGGTCACCGCCGCCGTAAGGCCGCGGCGGCCGATCGCCGCCATAGGACGGCCGATTCCCAGACGGGCGGTCCCCGCCCCTGTCCCCACCCCGGTCACCGCCGCCATAAGGCCGCTGCGGCCGATCGCCATAGGACGGCCGGTTCTCGTAAGGCCGGTTGCCACCGCTCCGATCGCCACCACGATCGCCACTCCGGCCCGCTCCCTGATCCTGCCGGAATGGCCGATCCCCATACCCGCCTCGTTCTCCGCCCTGGTCCGGTCGCTGCGGCCGATCCCCATACGAAGGTCGCTTGATGTAAGGCCGGTCGCCGCCGCCACGATCTCCACCCTGGAAAGGCCGCGGCGAGCGATCGCCGCCCGGTCTTCCGCCATAGAGTGGCCGCTTCATATACGGACGCTCCTCGCCTCCCCTGTCTTCCCGCGGAGGACGCTCCGCGTACGGGCGCTCTTCGGCAGGTGGAGGCCCGTCGAGCGGAGCCGGCGGCCGGCTCGGCCGGAAATCGCGCGGACCCGGCACGTCCGAAGCCTCGCCCACACCATAGGGCCGTCGATCCGAGGCCTTTACGATCCGGCGCTTCTCCTTGTGTTCCTTCACTTCCTCCGGCCCGTTTCGCAACAAAGCATCTGCGGCCTGCGCGGTGCAGACCAGCGCGGACACCTTGTGGACCCGCACCATGTGCGCGCCTTCGAGAATCGCGCCAGTCACCGCCGCGGCTGTCGCAAAGTCCTGCTGCATGGCGTCGTTGACCTTCTGGCCGAGGAAGCCCTTCCGAGAAGCACCCACCAGAATCGGCAGATCCAACTCCCGCAACTTGCCCAGGCGAGACAGGATCTCGTAATTCTGGTCGCCCCGCTTTCCGAAGCCCAGACCCGGATCGATAATAATCTTATTCCGGTCCACCAGCGCCTTTTGCGCCCGGTTCACACTGTTCTCGAGGTCACTCAGCACCGACTCGATCGGATGCGTCATGTTTCCCAGCTTCGCCCAAGTCTCCGGCGTCCCGCGCATGTGGTTCAGGATCAGTCCCGCGTCCTGCGCCGCCACCACGTTCGCCAGTTTCGGGTCAATCGTTAGATTTGACGGGTCGTTGATGAACGCCACCCCGTATTCAAGCGCCTTCTCGGCCACGCCACTCTTGTACGTGTCCACCGAAATCGGGATGTGCAACTGCCCTTCCAGCTTCTTCAGCACCGGAATCAGCCGCCGCAACTCCTCGGCCTCGCTCACGGGCGTAGCGCCCGGTTTGGTCGACTCAGCGCCGATATCGATGATATCCGCGCCTTGCGCTTCTAACTCCAGCGCGCGCGCCACCGCGCGATCCGGATCGCTAAACCGCCCTCCGTCCG
This sequence comes from Bryobacterales bacterium, assembly GCA_038215275.1. Lineage (GTDB taxonomy): Bacteria > Acidobacteriota > Terriglobia > Bryobacterales > Bryobacteraceae. The sequence goes on from JBBQRA010000097.1 coordinate 1,941, forward strand.
AAAAGCTGTCCGGAGTGACGTTCAAGACGCCCATGATCAGGGTGCGGTCGCCAAACTGCAGTTCGTAACCGCGGACCTTCAATAAATACCGTTTTGGGCGGATCATCCTTGTACCTTCTTCCACTTCTTACCCAGCCGCAACACGTAGATGCCCGGGAACTCCAACACGACCAACTCAGAAACTCGCGCGCCATCCACTTCGAGCGCGCCCTCTTTAATCTTTCGCTGCGCTTCGCTTCCCGAGGCAGCCAATCCGCACCGCACCAGTAACTTATCGATTCGCAACCCCGGTTCTGTAACCAGGTACTCGTCCAACTCCGCCGGCACCGAGCCCTGCGAAACCACGCGAATCCATTCGCCGGCCGCCCGGTCGGCGTCCTCCCGCGAATGGAAATCCATCACAATCAGCCGGGCCAGCTCCATCTTGGTTTCCTTAGGATGGGCCAGCCGTAATTGCTGAATCTCACTTACACTCTTATCGGTCAGTAACTCAAAATACCGGAACATCAGGTCATCCGGAATCGACATCAACTTAGAGAACATCACCGGTGCGGGTTCCGTAATGCCAACATAGTTATTCTTCGATTTCGACATCTTCTCGACGCCGTCGAGGCCTTCGAGCAGTGGCACTGTACCCACAATCTGAGGTGGCTGGCCATAAGCCCGTTGTAACTCCCGGCCCACCAGCAGATTAAATTTCTGGTCATTCCCGCCCAGCTCCACGTCGCACTGCATCATCACAGAGTCGTAGCCCTGCGCCAGCGGGTACAGGAACTCGTGTATCGAAATCGGCGTATTCGATTGGTACCGCTTCGAGAAATCGTCGCGCTCCAGAATCCGCGCCACCGTATAGTGCGAGCAGAGCCGCACCATCTCTTCAAAAGTCAGCGGCTCCAGCCACTTGCTGTTAAATTCGATCATCGTCTTTTCGGGATCGAGGATCTTGAAAACCTGCGCCTTGTAGGTTTCCGCGTTGGCGTTGATTTCATCGCGCGTCATCGGCGGCCGCATCGCATTGCGTCCCGTCGGGTCGCCAATTAGACCGGTCATATCGCCGATCAAAAACGTGACCGTATGGCCTAAGTCCTGGAAATGCTTCATCTTCCGAATCAGAACGGTGTGGCCAAGATGGAGATCGGGCGCAGTCGGGTCAAACCCTGCCTTTACCTTTAAGGGACGGCCCAGCTTCAGCCGCTCGCGGAGATCCTCTTCCCGGATCAGCTCCGCCATGCCTTTTCTCAGATAGGCGATCTGCTCTTCAATTGTCAAAGCCGCTCCAGCTTCCCATTATCGCCCATCGCCGTCCAAGAAAAAGGCCCCCGATCTCCGGTGGCCCTTTAGTCAAACCAGTTTCGTCTTCCGGATCGGCAACTCCCGGATCCGTTTCCCCGTTGCCGCGAAGATCGCGCTCGTAATCGCAGGCGCAATCGGCGGAACCCCGGGCTCACCAATCCCCGCCGCCGGCGCCTTGCTGGGCACCAGATGGACGTGGGTCACCTTCGGCGCTTCGTTGATTCGAGCCACCGGATAGTTGTTGAAGTTGGACTGGACAATCCTGCCGTCCGCAGCCGTAATTTCGCCCATCATCGCCAAGCTCGTCCCGAACACGGCCGCCCCTTCGATCTGCGAGCGGGCCCGCTCCGGGCTGATGATCTGGCCGGCATCGACGGCGATATCCACCCGCGGAATCGTCACCCGGCCCCGGTCGTCGACCTCCACTTCAACCACCGCCGCAACGTAGGTCAAAAAGCTTCGATGCGCCGCAATCCCCAGCGCCCGGCCTTTGGCAGGCTTCTTGTTGGCCCAGCCCGACTTCTCCGCCGCGATGTGCACCACCCGCTTCAGCCGCGCCGTATCCACCGGAAACTTATCCTGCGTCTGCTCATTGTTCCAGTACTTCATCCCGACCGGCTCAATCGGCACGTTCCGATCCGGCCCCAGCAGATCGAGGATGTACTCGACACGGTCCCGGTTCGCCGCGGCCGCCAACTCATCCACGAATGAATGAATGGCGAAAGCATGATAAATATGCGCCACCGCTCGCATCCACCCAATCCGCACATGGTTCTTGTGCGCTCCGTTCTCGGCGCGATGGTTCGGAATGGCGTAGGGCAGGTCCACCCACCCCATTCCCATCTCGAACTCCTGCCCGTACTCGGCCGAGGCGTCAAACGTGGATCCGATCGACGGGAACACACTCCGATGCAGCCAAGCCGTCGGCTTGCCCTTGGCATCGAGCGCCGCTTTCATGTACATGCCGGCGTTGGCATGGTAGAAGTCGAACTTGATGTCGTCCTCGCGGCTCCAAACCACCTTCACCGGCTTGCCCACCTGCTTCGACAGCATGGCCGCCTCGCAGACGTAGTCCGGCTTCGACTTCCGGCCGAATCCACCGCCAAGCAGCGTCACGTGGCACGTCACGTCCTCTTTCTTGATCCCCATCGCCCCGGCCACCGCTTCCTGCACGGCCTGCGGATTCTGGGTCGCGGCGTAGGTGACCACCTTGCCGTCCCGCCACTCGGCCACGGCCGCCGGCGGCTCCATCGGCGCATGGGAAAGCAGAGGCACGTAGTACGAGGCTTCGTGAACCGTCGTCGCTCCGGCAAAGGCTTTGTCGACATCGCCCACATTCCGGACGACCTTGCCGGGCTGCTTAACCTTGACAAGGATCTCGGCCTTCTCTTTCGCCGAATCGAAGCTGCCGTTCGGGCCCAAGTCCCATTCCACCTTCAACTTCTTCCGGCCCTGCGCCGCGGACCATGTGCTATCCGCCAACACCGCCACACCGCCCAGCGCCTGGAAATTATGCGGCGGCTTAAACCCTTCAATGGTCGCCGTCCGCACCACCCCCTTCACTTCCTTCGCCGCCGCATCGTCAAAGCTGCGCAGCTTGGCGCCCAGCACGGGCGGGCGCTCGATGGAGGCGTACAGCATGCCCGGCATCTTGGCGTCGATCCCGAACTTGCCCGCGCCCCGCGTATGGTCCGCCTGGTCGATCGTCGGCAACTCTTTGCCGATATAGCGGAACTCGCTCTCCGGCTTCAGCCGCAGATCGGCCTTCTTCGGCACCGGCAAGGTCGAGGCGATCTTCACCAACTCTCCGTACGCCGCCTGCTTCCCGCTCTTGGCATGAACCACGAAATGGTTCTGCCCCTTGCACTCGCCCACCGGCACGTTCCATTTCTTGGCCGCCGCCTGCTCCAACATCAGCCGCGCCGTCGCCCCGGCTTCCCGCATCGCGTCGTAAAAGTCGCGGATGGAGCACGAGCCGTCCGTGTTCTGCGAGCCATACTTCGTATCGCCTACCGCCTGCTCCACCCGGACCTTCTTCCAGTCTGCTTCCAACTCATCCGCCACCACCATCGGCAGCACAGTGCGAATACCGGTACCCATCTCGGAACGGTGCGCCACAATCACGGCCGTCCCGTTCGGCTCAATGCCCAGATAAACGCTCGGCATCCACGCCGGCGTCGCGCCCTCGGCTTCGTTGATCTGAACGCCCAGCACCAGCGCGCCCGCGCCGATCGCCGTACTCAAGAATCCGCGCCTTGAAACCTTCTCTAACCGGTTCATGCCTTCACCCCCGCGGCAATCTGGATGGCCTGACGGATCCGCTGGTAAGTGCCGCACCTGCAGATGTTGCCTTGCATCGCCGAGTCAATATCGGAATCTGTCGGCTTCGGCTTTGCCTTCAGCAGTGCCGCCGCCTGCATGATCTGGCCGCTCTGGCAGTAACCGCATTGCGATACGTTGCACTGCTTCCAGGCAGTCTGCAGCGGATGCTCGCTCTTTGCCCCCAAACCCTCAATCGTGGTGATGTCTTTGCCAGCGGCGTCTTTCATCGACGTCACGCAACTGCGTGTCGCCTCCCCGTTCACATGCAACGTACAGGCTCCGCACAAGCCGGCGCCGCAGCCGAACTTGGTACCCGTGTAATCAAGAACGTCACGCAGATACCACAGCAGCGGCATCTCCGGATCGCCATCAAACCTCTTGGCGGACCCGTTCACTTTGAGCTGAATCATAACCGTCTCCCGAGAATGAGCCTATGCCCATTCGGGAGCCGGAGTCAACACTATTTAATAATGCCCTGCATCTGGCCCGGCATTTGCATCTGGCCGCCGGGGTTGATGCCGGGCCCCACCGTTCCCTGCCGTTGCCCCGGGGTGATCGCGCCGCCGCCTAGCCCTGCCTGCTTCGACGCATCGTAGACGAACTCCCATTCCTTATAGTTCGTCTTCTCGTTATAGATCTTGATGCCTTCCCGGTCCACCTTGCTCGCAAAGCCGACAATCCCGCCGCCCAATCCTTGGGACTGCTGCGCGCCCATCGCCGCAGCAAGCCCCTGCGGATTCGGTGTTGTCAGTAGCTTACGAATCATGTCGGTAGCCGGATTCACATTCACACCAGTCGTGCCTTGGCCGGTCATCGGACCCGCCATCGCCGGGCCGAAACTGTTCGAACCGCTGCCCGGCAATCGCAACTGTCCATTGTTTGCTGGCGTGGCATTGAACCTTGCCGGATCCGGTGGCCCAGTGCCGCCCACGGTGTAGCCGCCCCCGCCAACTGTGTAGGCGCCACTCGCCTGCTGCTGTTGCGCCACTTGGCCGCCGGTCTGCGAATTCGCGGCCGCGTTCGGATAAGTTCCTGGCAGCGCAAATGGGCCAGGCAAGCCCGGTGCCGTGGGAACTGAGCCGGGCGGTGGCGGTGGGGCTGTGCCATCGCCCCCCGGTGGCGGATGCACCATCCCGGGCGCTCCCGGCATCTCCGAAGTCCGGCGCGGTCCTCCGGCCAATTGCGCATTTGGGTCCGTGCTGATAACTGCGGTCGAGCCGACAGAGTAAGGATTTGGCGCCTCGGTGATAGCTCCCGGCGCCTCGCCCGGTTTCGCCTGTTTCTGCACTAGGGAGTCGGTCATTTTCCCCGAGGCATCCGCGTGGATCACCCGCCATTCGTCCTTGCCGGTCAGCGGGTCCACATACCGGCGACGAAGAAACCGCGTCCCGTTCGTCTGTTCCAACTCTTCAATCGTCTGCGGAAGCTTCTTGTTCTTTCGAACAAACATTTCAACGCCCCGGATATACTGCTCCCCGCGTTCGACGAGCAACTCTTCCTTGTTGCGTTGCGCCTCAAACGCGAGCCGCGGCAATTCCATGTAGAGGACCCAAGCCAACGCCGCCGCCATCGCAAAGACGAGCAACATGGCAAACCCGGATTCGGAGCGTCGCCGCATCTATCCTTGTTGCTCCTCTAAGTTCAACGTCTGCTCGCTCTTGAATTCCAAGTCTTCCATCACCACCGAGTTCAGCCCGATGCGAACCACCCGATATCGCTTCTGGATAACATCGCCCTCTCCGGCGACAAAAATATCTTCGCCATCCAGGAAGAATGCCCGCTTGGTCTTCGTCCGTGCTCCACCGACGAACCCATAAAACTTCAGACGGATCGGGGGGGCCGAGGGTTTCACCGGCGCGGCTGAGGTCAGGCTCACCGGGGGCGGCGGAGGCGCCTCGGCTACCGAGGTCGGCGGCTTGGGGAAAATCTTCGGTGGATCCGGCTGCTTCGGTGGCGGCGCGGCGCCGAAGTCGAAAATCGTACGGCTTCCCCCTTCAATCTGCACCGCGGCCAAGCGTTTGATCAGCTCCAGCCGCAGGGTGGGATCAATGGTCGCCGGATCCACCCGGTCCTCCGCCCGCGCCGACTTCAGCACCGGTTTGAACTCCTGCACCGCGGCCCGCAGCGCCGGCCGTGTCTTCGCCGCCTCGCGCTGAGCGGCCACCGGCATCGTCCGCGGTCCCGCCGCCGGAGGCAGCGCCGCGCGCGCCGGAGCCGCAGGCGTCGTCCGGCCCCGAGGCGTATCGTCTCCCAGAAACATCGCGGCCAAACCAACACCCAGAATCCCCACCAGCATCGCAATCTTCTTCGGGTCAGCGCCGAGCTTCATCGAGTGCCTCCGCCGTTCTGTGCCACTTCGGACAGCGGTGTCTCCCGGACGAAGGTGTTGGCCCGCATATTAATGTTCAACACGCCGGTACCCTGCTGCGGCGAGGCCGAAAGTGCCTCAATGATCAGCAACCGCGGCGCCTTGTCCACCTCCCGAAGAAAATGGAGCAAATCCGCGTACGTTCCCTCGTAATTGCCATTCACTGACAACATCGATAACTCCTCGGAACCCTCCACCGGGTCCTCGACGAATCCATGCTCCCGTACCCGGACGCCTGCTCGCTTCGCCATGCTCGATAACTCGTCCACCACCGTCGAATAGGTCGTCGACCGGCTCAAAAAATATCCGGCGAGAAACTGGTCCCCCTCGTTCCGCCCCCTGTCCATATTCGCGGTCAGCTTCTTTGTCCGTTCGAGCGAACTCTTCCGCTCCCGTGCCTGACTCCGCAGAGCGCTGAGTTGCGCCTCCATCTCCTCGGCCGAACCACCGGCCGGCTGATACACAAACCACGCCGCCACCAGGTTCAAACCCAGCAGTACCAGCACGATAAGGCGAGGCATATCGAGCTTAAAGTTTTTGGGCATAGTTCACACTCACGCGATACCGGTACAGCGGCTCACTCTGCGACGGCGGCAGCATCGTCGCCATCGACGGGATCGAGAACACCGGCGACGCCTCCATCCGCTTCAACAAATCAATCACCGGTTCAATGCTCTGCGCTCCAATTGTCATTTCCAACTGAATCTCGTTCCGGGCGTTGGCCTGGGGACGCAACGCAATCAGCCGCGCGTTGTACGGCAGAACTTGTTCCAGGTCCGCAAACAAACGCGACCAACTGATTCCCTTGCGTGCGATCAGCGTATTCAAAAACACGCTACGCTCAAGCACATCGGCGTTCTCCGGCTTCCGCATCGAAGCCTCGAGCGTCGCCTGCTCTTTCGTCATGGCCGTAATCTGCTGCTGTGTCTGCGCCAGCGCCGCCACCAGGTCCGACTTCGCCTGCCGCTCGTTCCAAATCATGGTGCCAAGCAGTCCCAGTGTGACGGCCAGCAGCCCCGCCGCCACCGCAGCAAAAACAGTCACCGCCCGATCGCGGCGAAACGGTTCACTCGATAAGTTGATGGGATAGCGCATCCTAGTTGCGGCCTCCCGAAGCCAGATACCCGAGTAGCCCGGCGTTCAACGGCGTAGGCGCCCCGAACGGCGATTGGAGCGTTTCCACCGGCAACTCCACGTCCGTCGGCAGCGACGCCAAGCCGCATAAGTGGACCGATTGCGGGTGCGTCTTCAACTCGTCTTCAAGATAGGCCAGTGTCGGGTACAACACTCCGCCCAACTCTTCCTCATCGCCCGAGGCCAACTCGACGCACCGCAACAACCGCAGCCGGCCCTCCATGGTCACCGCAATCGTCAGCACTTTATTCGAGAGCTTGATCAACACCCGGCAGCCGTCCGCCGGGACCAGTTCCAGCGCCGCCAATGTTGACGTAGTAATCCGCCCCGGCCATAAACCGGCTACCCGGAACGGCGCCTCGTACTTCGCCAGGATCTCCAGGGATACGAGCGTGGCCAGCACGTCCACTTCTTTTGATCCACCCTTCCGCGGCTGGACGAAACAGCTTACCGCCGCCGCATCAACGTCAAACGGTACGGTCTTCTTCATCCGAAAACGAACCAAGGCCCGCTGTTCGTCCGGGTCCGATGGAAACTGGCTGAAATCCAGCACCGCCATGCGCGCGGCATAGTCAGGCAGAATGATCACTGCCGTCCGCCGCTTCCGTCCGGCGTCGGCTCCCGCCGCTTCGCGGACCGCCTTCAGGAAGGAATCGTTCCGAATAATGTTCTCTTCAATCGGAGAAATGCGGAGAGTCTCCCCTTCAAACGGCGCCCATTGCGGCGAAGCGCCGCGCTTTGCATACGCAATGCCTTGCGCGGAAACTTCGAAGGTCAGCTCCGGCGCCGGATCCGCCAACCAGCGATTGATTGTGTCGGTGATCGCCATTACCCCTCGATAAATGTCACTTTGTTGATCTCCCGCAGCGTCGTGATCCCCGACCGCACCCGCTCAATGGCCGACTCCCGCAGTGTCGACATCCCTTCTCCGCGCGCATAGCGTTTAATCTCGCTGGTCGGCCGCCGGTCCAGAATCATCTCGCGAATCTTTTCCGACATATCAAGCAGTTCGTGGATCGCGCTCCGCCCGTGATAGCCCGTGCCCCCGCACTCAAAGCAGCCTGCGCCCTCATAGAAGATAGTGTCCTTCCATTCCTCCGGGTTCAAAGAAGACTCGCGCAACTCTTCTTCGCTCACCGCCACCGGCCGCTTGCAATGCTCGCAAATGTTCCGCACCAGGCGCTGCGCCAGAATGCAGTTCATCGCCGAAACGAAGTTGTACGGCTCCACGCCCATGTTCAAGAAGCGTCCCAACACGTCGAATACGTTGTTAGCGTGGACTGTCGTGAACACAAGATGGCCGGTCAACGCCGAGTTGATCGCGATCTGCGCCGTCTCCTGGTCGCGGATCTCGCCGACCAGAATCTTGTCCGGGTCGTGACGCAGAATGCTGCGCAGTCCGCGCGCGAACGTCAGCCCTTTCTTTTCGTTGACGGGAATCTGCGTGATGCCCTTCAACTGATACTCGACCGGATCTTCAATCGTGATGATCTTGTCCTCGTCGTTCTTGATCTCGCTGAGCGCCGCGTAGAGCGTCGTTGTCTTGCCCGAGCCCGTCGGGCCGGTAACGAGCACCATCCCGTACGGCTCTTTGATGTACAGCCGAAACTTGCGAATGTCATTCTCCGAAAAGCCAACGACATCCAGCGAAAGCTTCGAAAACTTCTCGCTCATCGACTCCTTGTCGAGCACGCGGAGCACGGAGTCCTCGCCGTGTACCGTCGGCATAACGGAGACACGAAAGTCGATCAGCCGCCCCTTATAGCGCACCCGGAAACGGCCGTCCTGCGGCACCCGGCGCTCGGAGATGTCAAGCTCGCTCATCACCTTGATGCGCGAGATGATCATCGAACTCCAGTCCTTAGCGATCGGCGACATGGCATAGTGCAATACACCGTCGATGCGGTACTTGATCACCACTTCCTGGTCCCGCGTCTCGATGTGGATGTCGCTCGCCCGCCGCTCGAGAGCGTTGAAGATCGTGCTGTCCACCAGTTTGATCACCGGCGCGATATCCTCCCCGCCAGCCGAGATCCTGTCAATCGAGAGCGTCTCGTCCGGGTTCTCCTGGTCGGAGACCACGTCGAGCGTGAAACCCTCCGTCACCTCTTCGAGCACACGCTGAGACTGCTCCGTCTTCTTGAGCAGATCCGTGATCTGGTGGAGCGGGGCTACCTTCACCCGTAACCGCCGCCGCAGCAGCACGCTGAGCTCATCGATCAACTGCAAGTTGCGCGGATCGGCTACGGCAATCTCGAGCGTCTCTCCCGCCGCCGTTTTTTCGAGCGCCACCGGCACAAAGTTGTACCGGAACATCATGTCCACCGGCACGAGGCGCAGCAGTTCCAAGTCCACGGCCGACTCTTTCAGGTCAACGTAGGGCGTCCGATAGCGCGACGCCAGAGCCTTCGCCTCGGCGATTTGGTTTGAAACTCCTGGGGGGCTGATCTGCGTCGCCATCTATCCTCCAACCGTATCCGCCAGTGAAAAGATGGGCAAGTAAAGCGCCACCAGAACAAAGGCTACAAAAATACCCATGAAAATCATGATCGCCGGCTCAATCAACGAAAGTGCCGCTCCTAATCGCGTCTGTACGTCGTCTTCGAAAAACTCCGCGACCGAACCCAACATCGCCGGCAACGCACCCGTCGATTCCCCCACTTCAATCATGTCGATCGCCAGCGGCGGGAAAACCCCGGTGGCCTCTAGCGATGACGACAGCGTCTGCCCTTCACGGACCGATTTCCGGGTCGATTCGAGCGCCCGCGCCAGCACCCGCGTTCCGACGCTGGCCGCAGCCGTCTCAAGAGCTTGAATCAGCGGAATGCCGCCGAGCAGCAAAGTCGAGAGGACCCGGGCGAACTGAGCGACCTGATACTTAATCCAGATCTCACCCGCGATCGGCAGTTTCAGCTTGATCCGGTCGAGCATCTCCTGGCCGCTGGCGGTCTTGGCCCACCATCGGAGGCCAATCACGGCCCCCGCCAAGCTCAGCAATCCAAGCCATAGATACTCCTGTGCCGTCGAGCCGAACGAGATCAGCAGCGTCGTCAGCAACGGCAGTTTCGCATTCATGCTGCTGTAGAGCGAACTGAACTGCGGCACCACGTAGGCAATCAGGAAGACAACCAGCAGCAGCACCAGCACAATTAGCAGGCTCGGATAGATTAAGGAAGCGATCAGTTTCTTTCGCACCGCGAGCGTCATCCGTTGGTAGCCGACGAAGCGTTCGAGCACCTCGACGAGAGCTCCGGATCGTTCGCCCGCCAGCAGCGACGTCACGTAGATCGGCGGAAAGATTCCCTGCTTGGCGAACGCATCGGACAAGCTAGTGCCCACCCGGACGTCGTCTCGCACTGCCGTGATAAGCGGGCTCATCTTGGCATCGGTCAACCGCGTGGCGAGAAGATCGAGCGATTTGAGAATCGGCAAACCCGCTTTAATCAGCGTCACGAACTGCTGATTGAAGATCAGGAACTTTTCAAGGTTGAGCCTCTTTTTCAGATTGGCGCCGGTCAGCGTGGGCGAGAGTTGGTCGAACTTCCCATTCGGCTTCACCGAGTAGACGAGGAATCCCTGCTGCGTGAACTTCTCGCGCAACTCCTGTTCGGTCGAGGCCTGGGCGATCTCCTGCTTGATCTGGCCGCGAGCGTCGGCGTATTTCAGAACGAACTCGGCCATCTACTGTCCGCCTCCGGCCACCACTTCCACTCCGGGCGGCGCAACAAAAGTGAAGATCGAGTCGTTCAGTGGCGGATTGCGGATTTCGCTCGTAAACTGAAAGATCATCGTCGCGCCGTCCTGGCCCTTGATTGTCAGGGTCGAGATCCGGCTGTCCTTGCCAACAGTGAACCCCACGCTCGCGAAGGGAGACTTCTGCGGGTTCTTCGGTTCCGCGGTAATCGTCACCAGTTCGCCGGCGGGTTGAATCAGGAACTTGCCGAAGTCGCGCTGAAAGTCCAGCTTCCCAATGAGAAACGCGAGGGGCGCCTGGATGTCCTGCGCCTCCTTGAGCTTCATTTTCTCCGCCCGTTTGGCGAGCACAGAGTAGTACCAGTAATTATTGCCGTCAGACAGGAACAACTTTCCATCCGGCTTGGTGTACTCCCAACGCATCCGTCCTGGCTTGCGCAGGCGCAGGTTGCCGGTCTCGACGCGCCGCGCCTTATTCGGCGCAATGTAGGTTTGCTCAAAGGCTAACTCTAACGTACGAATGGAGTTATAGCGATCCTCCACACCCTTGAGCAGCCGGCCAAGGTCCACGGAGTCCGCGCCCGGCAGAACCGTTGCGGCCAGCAGCAAGACGAAGAGGGAGCGAATAGACGTCACCATAAGGCTAAGACGCGCGAAAGGGACGCCTCGTGCAAGTCAAATCTCAGTCGGAGGAGTCCAATCGTTCACCGCGGCGATCACCCGATCGATCTCCTCTCGCGTCAGTTGCGGATGGATCGGCAGGCTGACCTCACGCGCCGCCAACTCCCGGGCCCGCTTCAACTCTCCCTTCACCTCAAAATTCGTACCAACCATCGCTTGCTGGTCGGGAATCAGGATCGGATAGTGCCGGCCGGTGGCGATCCCCCGGCTCTTCAAGTGAGTCTCGAAATCCTCCCGCCTCTCGACCGCGACGGGAAACAAATGCTCACAGGACGTAGAGCCAGCCGCCGGCCGGATCACTCGCACCTCGGGGTGATGGATGCCGGTCGCGTAATCGGCGGCGACCTCCTGCCGCCGCTGCGTCCAATTCCGCAGTCGCGGCAGTACGGCGTCGCCAAGAATGGCAGCCTGCAACTCGTCCAGGCGGCTGTTCCAGCCAATCTCATCGTGGCGATATTTCGCGCTCTGCCCGTAGTCCCGCAATTGCCGAACTCGGGCCGCAAGCCCGGCGTCGTTCGTCAGCACCGCGCCCCCATCGCCCATCGCGCCGAGATTCTTCGTGGGATAGAAGCTCGTCGCCGCCAAGCGGCCCACCGACCCGGTCGCGCGTCCGGCCCACTCCGCGCCGATCGATTGCGCGCAGTCCTCGACGATCGCCAGGTTGAATTTCTCCTGCAGAGCAGCCAGCCGATCCAGGTTCAGGCTCTGCCCGTACAGGTGAACTGGCAACAGGAAGCGGATGCTTGGGTCGGCGGCCAGGATCGATTCCGCCTCGTCCAAATCCAGCAATCCATTGCCGTCGGTGTCGCTAAATATGGGCACCCCACCGAGCCGCAGGATTGCCATTGTCGTGGCAAACGCGGAGAGCGGCGTGGTCAGAATCCGGTCGCCCCGCTCAAAGTCCAGCACACGAAGAGCGATTTCCAGCGCGTCCAGCCCGCTGGCCACCCCGATGGCTTCGTCCAAACCCCAATGCCCGGCCAAGTCGGCCTCGAACCTCCGGACCTCTTCGCCTAGGACGTACCAACCGCTGGCGCCGACGCGTTCGACGGCCCGCAGCACGTTGGAGCCGATCTCGGACCATTGGCGTTTGAAGTCGTTCAGGAGTACGGGCTGCATGGATGGTATGACTACGGATGACATGAACTTGGGGTGTGACGCAACTCCGACCCAGGGGCCTGTGGGTCGAGTTCGCCGCGGCGGCGACTTGAGAGCAGCCAAACGCTCAACAGAGCCTCAGGAATGCGTTGCGTTCTGTGCCGCAAGTTCTACAACAGCGATTGGGCCAACAGTCCCGGATTGAGGGTCCGTTCCCGCGCGCCCAGGCGGCTTGACCGATCTGGCGCATCAGGGTTGTGTATCCAGGGTTGTGTATCCAGGGATGTATGTCCATGGTTGTGTAGCCACGGTTGTGTCGCCGCGGTTGTGTGGCCGCGGTTCTGTAGCCAGGGTTGTGTCGCCGCAGTTGTGTAGCCACGGTTGTGCCGCCACGGTGGTGTGGCCACGGTTATGTCGCCGCGGTTGTGCAGCCGCGGTTGTGCAGCCGCGGTTGTGTGGCCGCGGTTCTGTAGCCACGGTTATGTCGCCACGGTTGTGCCGCCGCGGTCGTGTCGCCAGGGTTGAGCAGCCACGGTTGTGTAGCCGCGGTTCTGTAGCCAGGGTTGTGTCGCCGCAGTTGTGTAGCCACGGTTGTGCCGCCACGGTGGTGTGGCCACGGTTATGTCGCCGCGGTTGTGCAGCCGCGGTTGTGTGGCCGCGGTTGTGTGGCGGCGGTTGTGTGGCGGCGGTTCTGTAGCCACGGTCATGTCGCCACGGTTGTGCCGCCGCGGTTGTGTCGCCGCGGTTGTGTCGCCACGGTTGTGCAGACGCGGTTGCGTAGCCACGGTTGTGCAGCCGCGGCTGTGTAGCCGGGGTTGTGTGGCCACGGTTCTGTAGCCAGGGTTGTGTTGCCGCAGTTGTGTCGCCACGGTTATGTCGCCATGACCCAAAGAACTCCGTTGGCCCAGTGGCAAAGCCGCAAGGAGGGTTCTCCCGCTCAGAGCCGGCTCAAGCCACCGCTGGCCCGGTGATCCCGACCCGTCGGGTGCCTTCGCCCCACTTCTTGTTCTCCATGCACTCGCGGCCCCTATGCTCCTCCACTGCGCCCACAGATGCTGACCCCGACGCGCTCTGAGTTCGGGTGAAACGTTTGAATTCTCGCCATGATCGCCCTCCCTGTTGACGTACCGCACCGGTTGCGTCAAAGCTCGTTCCAGTTATGCCGGCAGCAGAACGTGCGCAGGATCGGCCGAGCCCATTGCCCGCGCGACTACGACGTCTCGACCTTTCCGGATTTGTCGGATCCGGTCGCGCGTCCCGCGTGGTACTTCCATATCGACCACCTCTTTCGTGCTACAACGTGCTGAAAAATGCCCCAAAACCTAAAAACCTCGACTTTGCCGCGACTGCCTCTCTAATAGAATCGGTGAGTTGCGGCCTTACTGCGCATGGACGCACCTCCGATTCCCAGCGAAAGCCGAGTTTTTCAGCAAGTGCCTAAAGCTCTTGGCGATTCGCAAGGGCACCGGCGACGTCGCCCATCACCGATTGCCAGTCTCCTGCCCGGGACTGCCGAAAGATTCGAACGGACGGATACCAGGGCGAATCGCTTCTCCCCCGCAGCCAACGCCAATCGGCTGCGTAAGGGAGGAGCAGCCAAGTCTCCTTCCCGAGCGCTCCAGCCAAATGGACCATCGACGTATCGACGGTGATGACAAGGTCCAACTCCTCCACCAGTGCGGCGGTGTCGGCGAAGTCGCCGGCTTCCGGACCCAGGTCCAGATCAGCGAGTTCCGGCGGCGCTGTCACCCCGAATTGCAAATTCACCAATGCTACGCCGGGTAGGGAACGGAGGGGCTCCCACGCCCGGAATGGAATACTCCGGTTGCGATCGTTCTTGTACTTGGGGTTCCCTTGCGAAACGAACCCAATGACCTTTCGGGGCCGCAAAGGCGCCAATCGCTCCCGCCACTGCACCTTGGCGTCGCGGGACCCGGCGAGGTAGCTGGGAAACGCTGGAATCGACGTGATCGTCGTCTCGAATAACCCCGGCAAACTGAGCAAAGGAACGTGATAGTCGGCGAAAGGGATAGGGTCGACGGGAGATACCAGCAATTCCGGTTCCGGTTGCAGGGTTTCGAGCACCCGCAAGAGTTTCGCGGGGCATTCAAAGATCACGTGAGCGCCGCGCTCCGCCAACTTCGGCAGATACCGGCAGAAATGGAGCGTGTCTCCCAATCCTTGCTCGGCATATACCAGGATCGTTCTGCCCGCAAGTGGTTCCCCCCGCCAAAGGGGCATCGGGAAAGGTCGCCGCCGGGCTCCGCCGGGCAGGTCGAAACGGGCTTCGTAGCCGGACCAGCCATCGAGCAATTGTCCAGTCGTTAGATGCGCGAGCCCAGCGTTCCAGCTAGCGGCGCGATGGCCCGGCGCGATCGCGAGCGCCCTCCCCGCGCATTCGAGTGCTCCTCCCGGATCGCCGAGACTGAGGAGACAGTTGCTGAGATTGGTCCACGCGCCCTCGTGCTCTGCATCCAAATCCAAGACGTGACGAAGCTCGCGAATTGCCAGATCGAACTCGCCCAATTCTTGTAGCAGCGTACCCAGGTTATATCGGGGCGCCGTCGCATCCGGACAGGCTTCGAGAGATGCCGCATAGTGCCCGCGTGCCTGGTCGGCTTGCCCAAGGCTCTGGAGGAGAACCCCCAGGTTGTTCTGCGCCTCCCCATGGCAGGGGTCGGAGGCCACCACCCGCTGGAACTCTCCTACCGCCTGAGGTACTCGATCCAACTGCATGAGCACGACGCCAAGGTCATAACGGGCGGGGATGTGAGCAGGGTCAATCCGAAGAATCCGCTCCAGCAGTTCGCGCGCTGATTCCCGATCTCCCGCAAGTGCAAGTGCCCTGGCCCAAGCCAATCGCCACGGGATTTGTGACTCCACCGGGTCTCGGCCGGTTTCTACAGCCCGGCGCCAAGCTTGTGCCGCTTCGCCAAAACGTCCGGCCGCACCCAGTAACTCCGCGAGGCGGACCCATACGTCGGTAGCCTCAGGCTGGCTCGTGAGCGCTTGGCGATAGCAAGCGATGGATGCTTCGAGTTTGCCCTGCCGCTCCAGGATGATCCCCAGATTACGACAGAGATGGGACGATGGCCCTTCGATGCCGATCGCAGCCGTCAGGAGTTGCGCCGCAGTGTCCTCCCGGCCTGTTTCGGCGTGCAGGAGGCCGAGCAGGTGCAGTCCCGTCGTTTCTCCCGGAGACTGCTCCAGAGCCTGCACGTAGAGGCGTTCGGCCTCCTGCCACCGGCCAGCCTGATGGAGTTGCTGTGCTTTTTCAATAGTTCGAGCGGCGGCGGTCATCTACCTAATCAATCGGCGGAACGCGGAGAGAGGGTGAGGGCCGCAACAACAAAAAAAGGCCCGGATTGTTCTGACAACCCGGGCCAAGTTTAGAGTAAGGTTGCCGAAGGCTAATTAGCCCCGGAGGAGTGACAACACCTGCTGCGGAGCCGAGTTCGCCTGCGAGAGAGCAGAGATACCGGCCTGCAGAAGGATCTGCGCCTTGGTCAAGTTAGCGGCTTCTTCGGCCAAGTCCGCATCGCGGATCCGGGATTCAGAAGCGGCCAAGTTGGTCAACTGCGACTGGGCCAGGTTCACCGCATAGGTGAACTGATTCTGACCACGGCCGACGACAGCTTGCGCGGTGCCCAGCTTAGCGATGGCCTCGCCGATAGCGGTCACGGCCTTTTCCGCCGAATCCTGGCTATCGATCGATGCGGTGGCACCGGTACCCACCGTCGACGCGGTCACGACCGTCCCCTGGCTGCCGATTCCCGTGCCACCACCGTTGGTACCGATACCGACCTTGAAGGACGATAAGTTGCTGACGAACTTGATGCCCTCGGCGCCGGCGGCGTTTGCTTTGTCTTTAACCGCAACGATTTGCTTCAGCGTGTCGTTGTTCGACTGCTGCAAGGCGGTATTGATTGCGTCGATCGCTTCGTCGACCGTACCCGCGTTGCGGACCGTGCTGTCATTGCGAAGGACGACCGCCAAGGACTGCTCAACACCAGCTGTGTTGTTCGCCGTCAGCGTGATCGTCTGGTCATCCGCGCCGCTCCGGATCGCCGAGAAACTCAACAGACTGGTCTGCTGAGAACCCGCGGCCGCGAAGAAGTTGATGTCCGTACCCGCGCTCTGCGTCTCGGCCACGTCAGCCACGCCGGTTGCCTGCGCGCCGCCCCGGTCGTTGAAGCCGAAGACGTTTGTCGCGCCGACGGAGTTGAGCCGGAAGTTGGAGCCGTTTGAACTCGTGATGGTGATGGCCGTGCCGTCGTTGGTCGCTACCAATCCGGCCGCCGCCAATGTCGAGTTGCTGGCGAAGCTAGCGTTCAAGGCTGTCGTCGCTCCTGCAATGGTAGCCGCCGTTGGAGTAGCCGCGACGGACACCTTCGCTCCACCACCGATCGAGAACTCGAGCGTTTCCGAAGCAGCGGCGAATGTGCCCGCCGCTCCCGTGATCGCGGAGTAATCGAATGTACCGCCAGCACCGCTCGATCCCTGGAACGAGCCCAGCCCCAAGCGATTGTTTACGTCGCCCGAAGACAGTACTTCAAACTTCTCACCACGAGCGTTGCTAAACACAAGAGCCGAGCCAGGTGTAGCGGTCTGTGCTGTGATGCCGGCCTTCTGCAGGTCCGCATTGCTGCCCACTGCAGAGCTTAAGCTCACCAACGCCTGATCAATCGTCGTTCCCGCCGCTACCGTCAGGGCAATGTCGACAGGACTCGTAAGGTTTGCACCCTGAAAACGGACCGTGACCGTACCGGCACCCGTAGCGCCAAACGCAGTCGTCGTAGCCGCCGTGTTCGAGCCTCCAGTCACCGTGTTGGCCAGCGTCAGACCCGTCGGGTTCGACGTTGAAGTCACGTTACCCAGTAAGGCATTCGAAAGCCGGTCACCGGCTGCCACCTGGAAAGCCGAAGAGGCCGAGGTGAATCCGATCGATTTCTTGCCGGTCGAGTCGGTCACCACTGTCGCCTGGATGCCCGCATTCTTGAACGCCGTAGCCTGCTGCGAGGAGGCGTTGCCCGCCGATTCGATCGCCGAGTTGATGTTCTGCACCAGGTTGTCGACGTTAGTGACACCGGACAGATTCACAGCAACCTTGATCGACTCGCTGTCGCTGAAGCCGGGCCCCTTAAAATAGACGTCCGTAAAGCCTCCAACCGCCGTCGAGCCCTTGTTGGTAGCGTCATTCACGATCGCCGACACGCTCGTTGAAGCCGAGCCCGTACCGATATCGACCGTGCTGATGCCCTGCGCCTGCACACCCTTCAGACCAAGGCTCTTCGAGTCTACCGTCGAAGTCGAGAGATCCACGCCAACCGATCCGTTCGTGGTCGTCGAGATGCCATTCGCGCTCCGGCCACCGCCGATGAAGACCGAGAGCGACTTGGCGAAAGCGCCACCCGTCGTCAGGCCAACCGCCTGGGCTTGCCGGTCAATTTCACCGATTACCGAAGAAAATTCGGTGTTCAGCACATCACGGCTGCCTGTGAAGGTGCCAGAGGCCGACTGCGTAGCCAAGGTCCGTGCGCGGTCCAGCAGTTTGCTGATGTTGTTGATACCGCCATCGAGCGTCTGCAGCGTGCTCAAGCCGTCGTTGGCGTTCCGAACGCCTTGCGACAGTACCGCCTGGTCGCTGCGGAACCCGTTGGCAATCGCCAATCCAGCTGCGTCGTCGCCGCTGGCGATGATGCGCAACCCAGAGGTTACGCGGTTGATGGTCTTTCCTTGCGACTCTGAAGTCTGACGCAGATATTCCCGCGACTGCAAAGACGCGACGTTAGTATTTACACGAAATGACATGTTTCTCTCCTTGAAACGACTATCCGGGAGTCCTTCCCGTCCGGCGATTCCACCGGTTACACAAGGCTTATCGGAGCCAAAAGGAGAGTTTTAGAGAATTGTATAGGAGTAGGGCAAGAATGCTGGAGGAGTAGGGCCTCTGCCGCCTCATCTGACATCTGGGGTCTGGTTGCGAAACGAACCCAATCGTCCGCCTTTGCATCTCGGAAACGCGATCACCCGCTACCGGTTCCGATAGCGGGTGTCGAAGCCGGATGGCCGCTCCTGTAGGCAGACTAGCTCCGGAGCAGTGATAGAACCTGTTGCGGCGCTGAGTTCGCCTGCGAGAGAGCAGAGATGCCAGCCTGCAATAGAATCTGGGCCTTGGTCAGGCTGGCCGCTTCCTCGGCCAAGTCCGCATCGCGGATTCGGGACTCGGAGGCCGCCAAGTTCGTCAACTGCGACTGAGCCAGGTTAACCGCATACGTGAACTGATTCTGACCCCGTCCGACGACCGCTTGCGCGACGCCGAGCTTCGCGATCGCCTCGCCAAGTGCGGAAACAGCCCTCGCCGCCGCATCCTGGCTATCGATGGCGGCGGTCGCGCCAGTTCCAACCGTCGCGGCCGTCACCACCGTACCTTGGCTTCCTACGCCCGTGCCACTAGCGTTGGTGCCAATGCCGACCTGGAAGGACGCCAAGTTGCTGATGAACTTGATGCCCTCGGGGCCGGCCGCCGTGGCCTTGTCCTTGATCGCCACGATCTGTCTCAGAATCCCGTTGTTCGATTGCTGCAGAGCGGTGTTAATGGCGTCGATTGCTTCGTCGGCCGTGCCTGCATTCCGCACCGTG
>JBBQRA010000098.1:0-21020 GCA_038215275.1 Bryobacterales bacterium
CGGTGATGTTTGTGTCGCTGGAGATCGCCAGTGTGCGGAAAGAGGTTCGGATGCCGGTGGTGGACGGGGATCCGGATGCGATGTACACGGGGGCGGCGGAGGGGAAGGGCGTGATCGTCTCCGATACCTTTGCGCTGCAGCATAAACGGAAGCGGGGCGAAGTGCTGACGCTGAATACGCCGGATGGGCCGCTGGAGATGCCGATCCTGGGGACCGTGGTCGACTTCTCGGACCAGAAAGGCTCGATTCTGATTGACCGCGCGATTTATCAGAAGTACTGGAAAGACGACTCCGTGAATGTAGTGAGGATCTACTTGGATGACGGGGTGACGGTGGCGCAGATGCGGGACCGGGTGGCGGCGCAGGTGGGCGACCGGTACCGGTATTTCGTTTTCACGAACGAGGATTTGCGGAGCTACATTCTGAAGATCACGGACCAGTGGTTCGGGCTGACCTATATCCAGATTGCGGTGGCGGTGCTGGTTTCGATTTTGGGGATTGTGAATACGCTGACGGTGTCGATTACTGACCGGCGGCGGGAGTTGGGCGTGTTGCAGGCGGTGGGTGGACTGCGAATGCAAATTCGCGGGACGATCTGGCTGGAGGCGTTGACGATCGGCGCGATTGGGCTGGTGCTGGGCTGGCTATTTGGGGCGGTGGCGCTGTACTATGCGCTCGAGACTTCGGCGCGGGATTTGTCGGGGATGCGCCTCGAATACACCTATCCGTTCAAGATGGCGTTGACGTTGATTCCGGTGATTCTGGGGAGCGCGTTTTTATCATCATTGGGTCCGGCGGAGACGGCGGTGCGGGGTTCGTTAGTGGAGGCTTTGGAGTATGAGTAAGTGGGCTTGGTTGTTGATGGCGGGTTCGTTGTGGGCCGGTTCGTTGTGGGCACAGGACGCCCGGCAGATTGTGGAAGAGTCGCAGAAGCGGCACCGCTCTAGGAGCCAACAGTACGAGGGCGTGCTGGAGGTGTATGACGCCAAGGGTGGGAAGACGGAGAAGCGGTGGCAGTTTTCTCGGATTGGTTCGTTTGGACAATCGAAATCGGTGTTGCGGTTCTTGGCGCCGCCGCTTGTGAAGGGTGTGGCGCTACTGATCCACAATCATCCGGACCGGGCGAGCGACCAGTGGATGTGGACGCCGGAGTTGAACCGCGAGCGACGGATCGCCTTGCAGGACCGGTCGACACGGTTTTTCGGCACGGACTTTTCGTTTGAGGATCTGGAAGAGCGGGACGTGGACCAGAGCGAGTACAAGCTGCTGGGGGAGCCGACGCTGAACGGGCAGGCTTGTTACCAGATAGAATCGGTGCCGAAGCAGTCGCGGACTTCGCAGTATTCGAGGACCGTGATTTGGGTGCGGAAGGATATTCTGTTGCCGGTACAGTTTGAGATGTACGTGAAGGACGAGCTTGTGAAACGGATGGTGCATCGGCGAGTGGAGCAGGTGCAGAACGTATGGTCGACGCTGGAGCTGGAGATGAGCGACCTGCGGAAGAAGAGCCGGACGGTGATGAAGACCGAGAAGCTGAAGTACGACGTGACGATGCCGGAAGAGCAGTTTACGCTGCAGGCGCTGCGCCGGGGAGAATGACGCGCTGGGCCATAGTCGTGGTGTGCTGTTTGCCGCTATGGGGGCAGGGCTTCACCCAGCGGGGGTTCGTCGAGACGCGGGGGACAATTTTTCCGCAGGCCGCGCCGAGCGATAGCGGACGGGCGATTGGAGATATTCTCCTGCGCTATGAGATGGGCTGGAAGCTGACGCCGTGGCTGAAGTTCAATGGGGCGATCGACGGGCGGACGGATACGCACCGGCAGACGGAGCGGCAGTGGCGGATCGATTGGCAGGACCGGGGGATGCTGCGGCCGGCAGTGTCACTGCGGCGATTCAGCTTAACGGCCAACCGGGGGAAGTGGACGGCCGAGGCCGGGAGGCAGTTTATCCGCTGGGGGAAGGCCGATATCTTAAACCCGTTGGACCGGTTTGCACCACGGGATTTCTTGAACGTAGTCGATACGGAGTACTTGGCGGTGATGGCGGGGCGGGTGACGTGGGAGAGCGGCGGGGACACGGTGGACGTGGTGTGGCAACCGCGGTTCACGCCAAGCCGGAGCCCGCTGTTGCTGCAACGGTGGGGTGGGGCAGGGGGCGTGTTGGGCGGGGCGGGGACGCCGGTGGACTTTCCGGTGGATTTGGTGTTACGGCAAGGGCGTGCGACGCTTCCGGCGGGGCAGCAGTGGGGCGTACGGTGGAACCATGTAGGGCGGGGGTATGAGGCTTCGGGCGTTTTCTATCAGGGCCACAATCACCTGCCGCTGATCGATGGGCGGATTTCGACGTTTCCGGATCTGCGGCTGGATCTGTTCAACTACTTTGCGCAGTTGCGGATGGTGGGCGGGGCGGTGGCGGCGCCGAACCGTTGGTTTACGTTGAAGGCGGAGGGAGGATTCTTTACGAGTTCGACGCCGGCAGCGGATAACTACTTTCAGTATGTGGTGCAGGCGGAGCGGCAGAGCGGGGAGTGGACGTTTGTGGGGGGGTACGCCGGGGAGCTCGTGACGGCGCGGCGGAACCTGTTCGACTTTGCGCCGGACAGGGGATTGACGCGGAGCTTTTTGGGCCGGGCGAGCCTGCAATTGAATCCGCGCGATACGGTCGCGGTGGATGCTGCACTAAGGCAAAATGGAGAAGGAGTTTGGGTCCGTGGCGAATTCACCCACTCGTTCAGCGATCACTGGTCGGTGCGGACGGGCGGGGCGCTTATCCGCGGGCAGAGCACCGACTTTCTCGGACAGTTCCGGCGGAACTCGCACTTCTCGTTGGCCTTCCGCTACAGTTATTGATACCTTTCCACCGTCAATTGCGCGTTAGCTATTGGACAGCAGGAGCTTCTATCTATGAATCCGTTCTTTCGCACCACCGTCGCCATGGCCGTTTCCGGCGCTTTGGTATTTGCTCAGGCTCCCAAGCCGGCACCGGCCAAACCCGCCGTCGCAAAGCCTGCGGCTCCGCGGCCCGCCGCCGCTCCAGCGGCATCGGCGCTCGACAAGATCTTCAAAATGGTGTCGCTGAAACTGCCGGATGCTAGCGTAGTCTCTTCGATCAATGCGGCGGGGAAGGGCCTGAAAGTGACGACGGATGATCTGATCCGCTTCAAGGAGGCGGGGGCATCGGATAACGTGATTGTGGCGTTGAGCAACTCGATGAGCGGGACGCCGGCGGCGGCAGTCGCACCGGCGAGTTCGACGGCGAAGACTTCTCCGGTGGCTGCGGCGCCGGTTGCGGTGGCGAGTTGGAACACGAATCTTTCGACGATCGTTTGCAATGCGCCGGTGGGAGACCGGAAGCGCGTTGTGGCCGTGGATGAGTTTGACTACGGGACGGTGCAAAGTCAGGTAGCGGCGGTGTTTGGGACGCAGGTGGACATCGGCAAGGGCATCCTGGCGATGTTCACGAAGCGACTGGCCGAGCAGGGCAAGTTCCGGATTGTGGAACGGTCGAATATCAAAAAAGTGATGGCGGAACAGGACTTTGGCGCGTCGAACCGCGTGAAGCAGGGGTCGCAGGCCCGGCTGGGGCGGATCACCGGGGCGGACGCGATCCTGATGGGCACAATTGTCACGTTTGGCCGCGATGACAACCGGAAGTCTATTGGCGGCTTTGGCGTGGGGCCGCGGGCGCTTGGCCGATTGAAGATCAAGACGGGGGAAGATAAGGCGGTGGTCGTGATCTCGTTCCGCCTGGTGGATGCGGAAACGTCGGAAGTGATTGCGACGGGCGAGGCGCGGGGCGAATCGAGCCGGAAGCAGAGCGGTCTTGACGTGGGAGCGCTGGTGAACCGGGGCGGGGGCGCGGCGTCGGTGGATATGACGTCGGCGAACTTCGGGCAGACGATTATAGGCGAAGCGACGATGGGGTCGGTGGACAAACTCGCGGCGGAACTGAATGCCAACGAGGGTAAGATTCAGTCGCGGAACCTGGACATTGAGTCGCGGATCGCCGAGGTGGTGGGTCAACAGATCTATCTTTCGGCGGGTACGTTTGACGGCGTGAACAAGTGCGACCGGTTTGAGATCCACAAGATCGTGAAGGAAGTGAAAGACCCGGTGACCAAGGACGTGATCGATATGGTGACGGAGAAGGTGGGTGACTATGTGGCGACCGAAGTCCGGGACCGGATTACGATTGGTGCTTATAACGGCGGGGCGAAGCCGGAAGTGGGCTATTTGGCAAAGAAGGTGCAGAAGCAATGATGACTCGACGGGTGGTTCTTTTGGTATTTGCGGGGGCGCCTGCGCTGTTGGCGCAGACGAAGCGCAGCTTGGCGGTAGAGGATTTTGATTTCTCGACCGTGCGGGATGTTGGCGCAGCAATCTTCGGCACTCAGGTGGATCTGGGCAAAGGCATGAGCGCGCTGATGGTGAAGCGGATTGCGCAGGGCGGCAAGTTCACGGTGGTCGAACGGAACAAAGTGGGCACGGTGCTGAAGGAACAGGATTTTGGCGCGAGCGGCCGCGTGAAGAAAGGGACGCAGGCGCGGATCGGCCAGATTCGCGGGGCGGACTTTACCGTAATGGGTGACGTCGTCGTGTTCGGCCGGGACGACCGGCGGCGCAGCGGCTCGGCGGGTGTCGTGGTGCCGGGCGCCGGCGGTGTGGGCGGACTGAAGAACAACGAAGCGAAGGCGGTCGTTGTGTTGAACTTCCGGATGGTTGACAACGAGTCGTCCGAAATTGTGATGACGGGAGAGGCGCGGGGCGAATCGAAGCGGTCGTCGCGCGGTGGCTTCGCGAGTGTGTTTGCGGGCGGTGTGGGCGCGGGGGGTGGCGTGGATTTCACGTCGACAAACTTTGCCGAGACGATTATCGGCGAGGCGGTGATGGATGCCTGCGACAAGCTGGCCCAGCAGGTGAACGGGCAGGCGGGCAGCGTATCGAGCACGCGGCAGATCGACATTGAAGGGAGCGTGGCGGCAGTCGAAGGCGGGAGCGTCTACATCAACGTGGGCTCGTCGTCGGGTGTGCAGGTGGGTGATACGTTTGAAGTTTCGCGGATCGTAAAAGAAGTGAAAGATCCGGTGACCAAGGAAGTGCTGGACGTGGTGACGGCGCCGGTGGGCAGCCTGAAGATTACGTCCGTGCGGGAGAAGATCGCCATCGGTTCGTTTAACGGTGGCCAGCCGCCCAAAGAGGGCGATCGAGTGGAGAAGAAATAATATGCGCGCGGCTTGGATTGTTCTTCTGGTTTCGACGGCGTGGGGCCAGCCGATGGGTTTCCTGCAAGGCCTGGAAAACAAGTTCGAGCAGACGGCGCCGCGGGGGAACGCGCCGGTGGCGCAGGGCTTCCGGCAGGACCGGTTGCGGGATGTGAACGCGTTCAACAGTTGGTTTGATCAGCAGTACATGCCGGCGTTCCAAGCGCAGCCGGGCTGGACGCCGCAGCGGCGGGCGTTCGTAGGCCGGGCGTCGGCCTACCTGGGCGCGATTCGCGGACTGGCTGGGAATGATCCGTCCCTGGGGTTGGCGCTTTCAGGCGCGTTCAATCGTTTGGGCCGGATGCAGGAAGCGGACCAGCGATATCTCGACCGCGAAGGCGCGATCCATAGCTACAACAACTCGGCGATCATCTTGAATCAGTTGGCGAATGAGAATCCGAACGATCCCAATGTGCGCGGGCAGTTGGCGTTTGTGGGCGGCCGGGTGAATGCGCTGGGCGGATCGATCCCGATTTGGATGTCGGTGCCGATTGGCGGTCAGCAAAGGCAGCAGGAGCAGCGGGGGATTCCGGAGGCGTATCTGCAAGCGCCGGTGAAGACGTCGGCGCCAACGAGCGCGGAGTATCCGCGGGTGGACGAAGGGACGTTGTCGCCGCCGGAGCGGACGCAGTGGCGGGAGTTGCGGGAACGCTATTACAACGTGCTGGGGACGGTGTATTCGGCCAAGAACGCCGTAGCGCCGGTACAGGCGAGCGTGGAGAGCCGGGGACTTGCGTTGACGCCGGATCTGGTGAAGTCGTCGACGCGGATGAACCTATCGCTGGATTTGGCGAAGGAGTACCTGGAGCAGAAGCAGTTCGATTCCGCGCGGGAGAATCTACAGATTGCCGAGGGTGAGGCGCGGAAGATCTTGCGGTACGTTGGGTTGTAGTGATTACTCGGCGTTCGTTTTTCGTGTCGGCCGCAGCAGCGGCGTATGGTCAGGCAAAGACCCCTATCATGGGGTCGGGCGCCTATATGTACGAGGCGCATCACGATTGGCCGCAGTTGCCGGGGACGCACCGGTTCGGGAATACGCATGGCATTGTGGTGGACCGGCAGGGGCGCGTGATCATCGCGCATACGGTACACAAGGACAGCCAGTCGGCCGATGCGATCGCGATCTTCGATCCGGATGGGAAGTTCATCAAAAGTTGGGGCGCGGAGATGCGGGGTGGGGCGCATGGGCTGACTTTGCGGCGCGAGGGCTCGGACGAGTTCCTCTACCATTGCGACAACGTGAAGGGGTTCGTGCGCAAGACGACGTTGGACGGCGAAGTGGTGTGGACCATCCATGCGCCGGTGATGTCGGGCGTGTACGCGAAGGCGAGCGAGTATAAGCCGTCAAATCTGGCGATTGCGCCGAACGGCGATTTCTACGTGGCCGATGGATATGGGAAGTTCCACATCCATCACTACGACGCGAAGACGAACTACATTCGGACGTTCGGCGGGACGCGGCAGTTGATGGATGCGAACAAGGACAAAGAGACCGGGCCGGGGACGACGATCTGGCCGCATGCGATTGGGATTGATACGCGGAGCGGGACGCCGCTGCTGATGGTGGGTGAGCGCGGGGCGAATTCGCGGGTTCAGTATTTTGATTTGAACGGGCGGCCGCAGCAGATGGTGAAAGATGGCGTGCGTTGGCCGAGCACGTTCGACTTTCAGGGCGACACGCTGCTGATGCCGGACCTGAAGGCGGTGGTGACGCTGTTCGATAAGCAGAACCGGCCGCTGGTGCATCTTGGGGATGGGCGGCAGGTGGACGGGAAGACGTACGAGGGGATCCGGAATCAAGAGCGTTCGGCGTTTACGCCGGGTAAGTTTGTGGCTCCGCATGCGGCCTGCTTCGCGCCCAACGGAGACATCTATGTCGCTGAGTGGGTGGAAGTGGGCCGCGTGACGAAGTTGAAAAAAGTCTAGCCACGCTACTCCGTGCCGTAGTTAATTTCGAGGCGGCGCACGGATCGGGAAGCCACGTAGAGGACGAGCGCCGTGACGGCGAAGAGGCCGAGGATCGCGGCCCACGGCGACGTTGGCGCGGCGGGGGCCAGGATCATGCGCATGAGCGGCGGCACGGTAGGGTCGAGTGGGGGCGCCACGGGGCAAATGGACTGGAGATAGTGCAGCACGCTGAGTTTCTGTAGGAGTTCCGGCAAGAAACCATTGATGGACTCCCAGAACAGCATGACCACCGCTGGGATGATGGGGTTGCGGAGCAGCAGGCCGGCGGCGAGGAAGACGCTCCCATAGCCGACGCAGCCGAGCACGGCGGAAAGGACGTACCAGGTGCCGTGATAGAGAGCGCCGTTCTGCAGGTAGCTTTGGAAATCGGCACTGGACTGATAGGAGAGCAGCGCGACGAAGCTAAGCAGCGCGCCGCCCCCGAAGATGACGGCAGAGGCGATGAGGCCGGCACAGTATTTTCCGAGCAGGAGAATCTCGCGGCGGACAGGCGCGAGGAACCAGTAGTGGAGCGACTTGTCGATCATCTCGCCGCGGAAGAGATTGATGAAGATGCCGAGGCAGCCGAAGAAGACAGCAAGGCGGAGATAGAAGAACTGGAATACCCCGGCATAGACTTTGCTGTCCTCCTCAAACGAGTTGAGGGGTCGACGGTTGGAGCGCTTCAGCGCGCCGTTTTCGAACTCGAGCCAGACCCGGTTGTTCCCGTCGAAGTAGTGCATGGAGCGGCGGCGAAGATCACGGCGCTCCCATTGGCGGTCTGAGATGGGCTTGCCTGCCGCGGTGAGGACTTCGGTATCGGCGGTGCCAAGGGGCAGGCGGTCCAGGATGGCGGCGGGGACCACGGGCTTGCCGGCATACTCACTGCGCCGATACTGCACGCTGATGCCGTGGCCGAAGAAGAGGACGGCGGGGAAGAGGGCCAACAGATAGACCCAGAGAGCGCGGCGGGAAAAGAACGCCCGGCGGATTTCGAGCTTGGCGATGATCCAGACCTGGCTCACTTGCCGCCTCCAATCAGATATTCATAGAGCGCGTCGACGTTTTCGTCCATGGGAAGGACTCCGTCAATTTCAATGCCGCTGAGCGCGATGCGCTGAACGGCGGTCGCAAAGGCGTCCCGGTGGCGCGTGGTGACGAGGACGCCGCGGCCTTCCGGGTCGAGCTTTACTTCGAGAACGTCAGCTTGTGCGAACAGCAGGGAGGCCACCCGGGACCGTTGCTGGCAGTGAAGCAGGAACTGGCTGGGATGTTCGTGGATCTCGTCGCGGACGTTCCGGATTTCGCCTTCGGCGACGATCATGCCGTTGGCGATGAGGATGACCTGATCGGAGAAGACGTCGACTTCCTGGAGGACGTGGCTTGAGAGGATGACGTGGCGGCCGCGGGCGGCGTAGTCGCGGAAGAGAGCGATGGTTTCCGCGCGGACGAGAGGGTCGAGGCCGTTGAGCGGCTCGTCGAGGACGAGAATTTCGGGTTCATGGGCGATAGCTTGGGCGAGGCGGATGCGTTGCCGCATGCCTTTCGAGTAAGCCGCGATTTTGCGTTGAGCGGAGTGGGTGAGCGCGACGGCTTCAATGGCGAGGGCGGCGCGGCGTTCGGCTTCGGCGCGGGGGTAACCGTGCAGGAGGAGCCCCGCTAAAACGAACCCAAAGCCGGTGACCCCGCGCGGGGCGGCATCGTACTGCGTGGCGTAGCCAAGGATGCGCATGAGCTTTTCGGGGGCGAAGGGCGAGACGCCGCGGACGGAGATGGAGCCGCTGCCGGGGTGGACAAGGCCGGTCATGAGGTTCATCAACGTCGTCTTGCCGGAGCCATTGGGGCCGACGAGGCTTGTGATGCCGGGCGGGATGCGGAGGTCGACTTTGTTGACGCCGAGCACGTCGCCGTAGAATTTCGATACATTGTGGAACAGAATCAGGTCGCTGCTCATGAGACCACCTCCACGGGGCGGAGTTTTCGAAGGAGGACGGCGAGCAGGGCGCCGAGCATGAGGAGAAGGACCGTGAAGCAGTCCCAGGCTCCGGGTGCGTCGTCGGTAGCTTCGACACCGAGGAGGGCGCACCAGACGGTGTAGATGGCGTAGCCGGGATTCAGGAGCGAACCCCATTCGACGCGCAGCACCTGGTTAATGATTTGCGAAGCTCCGGCGAGGACGAAGAAGAAGGCGAGGACAAGGGCGCCGGCGACAACGCGCCACTTAACGTAGGCGGAGCACGTGAGCGCGATGAGCGAAACCATCACGATGTAGAGCAGGAAGCCGAGGACGATGCCTTGGCCGAGGAACCAGTTGGCTTGGAGCCAGGCAGTGCTGGCGAGGCTGGCTTGCATGCCGAAAACAAAGAGGCCCGGAATCAACGTGACCAGCGAAAGGATGCCAAAGAGCACCATCATGCGGGCGCCGATGTACGTCCAGCGCGAGAGCGGCCGGGCGAAATAGAGGGGCAGGGCGTTGTTGGCGAGGTCGGGGGCGATGAGTCCGGGGCCGGCGATTGCGGCGAGAAGGATGGCGAATGTCGATTGAACATTCATGAAGATGGCGAAAAACTTGCCGTCGATGGCGAGCATCTTTCGGATCCCATCGTCGCCTCCGCTGCCGAGGCTGGGCAGGAGGTCGGCGTGGTTTGAAACATAGACAAAGCCGGCGCACATCAGCGGCCAGAAGAGGGACAAGACGAGGAGAATTACGACGAAACGCTGGCCCAGAATCTTCGGCCATACGAAGCGGGGGACGGCGAGGAACCGGGTAACGGGTCCAGTTAGCGGCCCATCGTAGCGTTGATATCCGCGTTTAAATACGGCCATGGGCGACCTCCGGCTGGGGCAATGGCTGCAGGTGGCCGACCGCTTTCAGGAAGATCTCTTCGAGAGTGTCGCGGCGGTAGGCGAGTTTGGTGATCCGTAGATTTTCGCGGGCGCTAATGCGCCAGAGGGCATTCACCTCGATTTCGACGGGGAGCACGATGCGCCACGTGCCGGCCGATTCCGACACACCTTCAGCGCCGATCTCGCGGAGGGCGGCAGCGAGGTTGCGGTCGTCGCCGGAGACCTGCAACTGGACGAAGCGTTTGTTGGCTTGGCGCTCGGCGACGAGGTCGCACTGGTGGACGATCTGGCCGTCCTTGAGAATGACGACTTCGTCGCAGACCTGTTCGACGTCGTGGAGCAGGTGAGAACAGAGGAGAACGTTCATGCCGTGCTGCTCTTTCATCTCCTTGATGAGGACGAGCATGCGCTGGCGGGCGGCGGGGTCGAGGCCGTTGGTGGGTTCATCGAGGATGACGAGTTCGGGCCCGTGAATGATGGCTTGCGCGAGCTTGGCCATTTGTTTCATGCCAAGTGAGTAGGTGCCGACGTTCCGGTAGCGGGCTTCGCCGAGGCCGACATGGAAGAGGGTTTCATGCGCCTTTTCGAGAGCCGCCGCGGCGGGAAGGCCGGAGAGTTCGCCCATCAGGCGGAGGAAGGCGACGGCCGTCATGTCAGCGATAAGCGAATCGTTTTCCGGCATGTAGCCGATGCGCGTTTTCACATCCAGCGATTGGTGGTGGCAGTCGAACCCGAGGATTTGCGCCGAACCGGCCGAGGGCTTATGGAAGCCGAGCAGCGTCTGGATGAGAGTAGACTTGCCCGCGCCGTTTGGGCCGAGCAGGCCGATGGCCTTCCCAACGCCGGAAGCGCCCAGGCGGCAGGAGATCCCTTTGAGGATCTCCCGCTTGCCCAGGCGCACCCGGAGATTATCTACCGCGATGACAGGGTTCATAGTTTGGTCGGACCTTGCGAGAGCAGCACGTCGAACAGCAGACTCGAAAGACGGGTACGAGAGGCGGAGCGGATTTGTTCCGTTTCTCCGGTGAAAGTCAGCAGCGCGGGTTCGCGATGGGTTAATAGCTTCAGATAGGCGGGGTTCTGCACCATGGATGCGAGGTTGCCAAACGTTTCGCCGACGTTGGCCCAGACGAAGCCGGAATAGTGCAGGCCGGAGGCTTCGGGCAACTGTTGGCGGAACTTGGCCGAGCGGACGAGCGGGAACCCGCCGGATCGGGTGGCGAGAGCGCGTTGGACGGTGTTCCGGTCGCCGCCCTGGACGAGGTAGCCGCGGTCAAACGTCCAGTGGAGTTGGAGGGGTTGGCCGGCCATCTGGAGAGAGTACCAGGAGAGGCCGCTGACCGTCTCCTGCTTGAGCGTCAAGGGCGACGGGAGGCCCTGGCGATTGGCCGCATCGACGAAGCGCTGCATGGTGGCAGTGTAGTTTTCGGGCCGGTAGGCTTCGACGGCGAGGATCCAGCCGGGGATGGGAAGCGTTGGCGCCTCGATAGCGAACGTGAAGTCCGTGCCTAGTGCGGCGGCGAGATCGGTGGAGAAGGCGACGCCAGTTTCGGCTTCGATCTTGCGGAGGCCGTCGATGAAGCCGGGCTTCCAACGGGCGAGCTGTGTGGTGAGTTCGTCGAACATCTGCTGCGGATTGCGCGTGGCGGCCGAGAAGGCGAAGACGGCATTGGAGGAGACGTACTCGGCGGAACTGGCCGCAGCTGGGGTGGCGAGCCAGGAGGAGATTCCGGTACGCGGGCCGCTGAAGGCGAGGGAGATTTCACTGTCGTCGGCGCGCTGATCGACGAACAGGTAACGCATGTTGCTGGTCAGTTCGTGGTGCTGGACTGCCTGCAGGTCGACGCCGAGGAGGGACGTAACGCCGCGCTGGTAGTGCTTGGCGATCTCGAGGGCGAAGGGCGACTGGGCGCCCTGGCCGAGCTGAGCTAGCGCGGTGGCCAGGTGGGCGGGGCTATCGGAGAACACGAGCAGGCCGCCGGCAAAGGCGTAGGAGAGCGGGCCGAGCGGGTCTAGCGCCGCTTTAATGGCGGCCTGCTGGCCGGGCTTCACTTCGGCGAGGACGACGGGTAGTTTCTCTTTCGTTAGGGCGAAGACCAGTTCGTCGCCGAGGAGCGGGGACAGCGTGCGAATGCGGTCGACGATCTGCTTGATCTCAGTCGCTTGGGCCGACTGCCACCAGTCTTTCAGGACGGCGCTTTCATTGGAGCGCTGCTCGATAAGAGAGACGGCTTGGTTCACCGTGGGGCCGAGATTGGGCAGGGCTCCATAGACGATCGGTTCGAGGGGGAGCGATGCGAGGAGCCTGCTTTGGGTTCGTTCCGCAATCGGAGCAAGCTGCTTTTCAATGCCGGAGAGCTCGCTGAGCAGCGTGAAGTACTGTTCGGCGTTGGGGCTCCAGGAGACGGCGTCCTTGACGCTGACGCGTTGCAAGGTGGCTGTAGTGGCCGAGTGTTCGCCGGGTTTAAGGAGCTTTTCGGCGTTCGGCTGCGTGACCGCGACGGAGCCTTCAATGACGCCGACGAGAGAGCCGGCCGTACCCGTAGAGACCGTGAAGATGGTGCCGCGAACGGTGGCGACCGAATCCCGCGTGATAACGTGGAGTCCGCCGCGCCGCTGCTTGGCCGCGTGGACAATGACGTCGCCGCGTTCGAGATGGATCGATTGGCCGGACCAAGCAGCGCGGATAGAAAGCTCTGAGCTTTCGTTGACTTCGACGGTGGAGCCGTCGGCGAGGCGGAGCGTGGAGCGGGTGCCGCGGCCCGTGCGGATGACCTGCGCATCGCCGAGGTCGGCGCCGGCCGTGAGTGGTTCGCCGGTCATACGGTAGGCCGCGCCGGAGATGGCTTCGACGGTGGCTCGAGGGCCGGAGGGGGCGAGGAGGGAATCGATCTGGTGGCGGCCTGCGACCAGCGCGACCGCAGCTACGCCAGCGGCGATGGCCCACTTCGGCACGGTGAAGCGCCGGGTGGAGCGAATCGGCATGGCGACGACCTTAGGCCCAGCCGTCAAAACCCGCCGGCATTCGACGCAACGGGATAAATGGTCCTGGAGAAGCAACTGCCGGGCCTCACTGAGATTGGCCCGACCGTAGTCGGCGCGGTACTCCGCGCAAACCGCCGGGGCCGCCAGCTTGGCCCATACCCGTTCCTGTGCCGCTGCAAGGGCTTCGCCGGAAGCATCTTCCTG
Organism: Bryobacterales bacterium; assembly: GCA_038215275.1. Taxonomy (GTDB): domain Bacteria; phylum Acidobacteriota; class Terriglobia; order Bryobacterales; family Bryobacteraceae. Next base: position 13,244 of record JBBQRA010000098.1, read on the forward strand.
GCGAATCTCTTCCAGGATCTGATCTAAGTTTTGTTCGTTCATGGTCTTTGATCCCTTGCTAGCGCGTTATGAGTTTCAACAGTGATTGCCGGATCCGGTGGAGGCGGCTGGCGACCGTGCCCCTTTCGATGGCGAACTGGCCGGCGAGTTCTTCGTACGAGAATCCTTCGAGATTGCGGAGGACGAAGAGTTGGGCGTCCTCCGGATCCAGTCGGCCGAGGGCCCGGCGGAGCTGCTCTTTGAGCAGAGCGGTGCTGGCCGGGCCGGCGTGGTCCGGGCCGCCTTCTAGCGGCAGTTCGCCGCGGGAGGCCTTTTGGCGGAGGATGTCGATGGCGGCGTTGGTGGCGGCGCGGCGCAGGTAGCTCTCCGAGACCGCTTCGAGGACGGGGGGCGGGCTCAGGTTCAGCATCCGCATGAAGACTGTCTGGAGGGCGTCCTCGGCGTCGGCGTCGTTGCCCGTTACGCGCAGGGCTGCTCGGTAGACGGTGGCCGAGTGGCGCTGATAGAAGTCTTGAAAGGTATTGGCCGGTGGCAAGGACAGTGGCTCTGCTCGTAATGCTAGCCCGAAGGTTCCCATATTTGCTTACTCGTTTGGGTAAACGAGGCCACAGTCGATTTTCTTCCCGCTATTTTCTCTTCCGGAAGCGATCGAGAATGCTTTCCGCCGCGGCGCCGACGCCACCCATGCCTTCCACCTTGAGCCGGCCGGCGCGTTCGGGGTCCGGGGCGAAGCGCGGCTGCGAGAACGTGCCTGTGACGATCGACGGAATAACGATCTGGCCTTGCGGACTTGAGAAAATCGAACCAATGATGCCGCCGAGAGCACTTTCGCCGGCCTTGGCGGTGAACTCCTTGCCCATGACGGTAGTGATGTGAAGGTTGATCTTTTGGTCGACGAGCCCGAGGGTGCCTTCGCCGGTCAATTTGCCGGCGCCGAAGTCGAGGGCGAGGTCCTTAGTGGTGGCGACGCCGTTGGCCACTTGCATGGTGCCTCCGAACTGAACGATGTCGGTAAACGTTTCCTTGATCTTCATGATTCCAAGCATTCTGCCAATCCCGGCCATTTCGTTCAGCATCTGGATGCCGTTCATCTTACCGTTGGCCATCTGCAGTTCCATGGTGCCGTTCAGGGTCCGAGCGATCTCTTCGCCAGCTTTCGGGGAGAAGGCCAGGTTTACTTTGCCGGAGAGTGGGCCGGAGATGAAACCCTTTACCGGTGAGGTCGCGGCCAGAAGTTGGCTGGCTTCGATGTTGGTGAGCGTGGACTGGATGGTGATGTGCGCGGGGGTCGTGCGGAGGTCGGCTGTGGCGGAACCGGACTGCTGGCCACCGAAGACGCGAGCGGTGAAGGGATCCACGCGGAGCTGCTCCTTGGCGTAGGCGACGGTGGCTTTGACATCCTCTAAGAGGACGCCGTCGAAGTGAACCTTGCCCGCCGTCAGTGTGCCATTGACGATGAGGGGAGATGACGTCTTGCTTTTGCTTGATGGTGGGTTCCAGGATTGCCATTCGGCGACGTCGAGCTGATCCACTGAAGCGTTGAAGGTAATCTGCGGCTTGGTGAAGGATTTAACGGCCAGGCTGCCGCGGGCGTGCGTGGAGCCAATGGCCCATTGAGCATCGTCGAGGATGACGGAGTCTGAGGCGAACTTCACGTTGGCTTGGGCGATTTGGAGCGGCTTGGGGAGGGCGGGCGTTGACAAGGTGACGGCGCGGAGGGAGCCGGATCCGGAGTAGGCGCTGTCGTTGATCTTCAGATCGAGCGTGACGGTGCCGGAACCGGTGAGCCCCTCCGGACGCACGCCGTAGGCGCTGGCCATGCGGAGGAGTTCTTCGACGCTAGCGCCGTCGGTGCGGAGCGTGGCTTCGACACGGGGATCGTCCTCGCTATAGCCGCGAATGGTGGCGCGGGCGAGAAGTTTGGTGCCTCCGGTTTCGAGGGTGAAGGGCTCGGTAGTCAGGGTGGCCGGGGTCATCGCCACTCGGAGGGCCGAGGCCCGGACAGGAGCGGCGAGATCTTTGCTCGAGAACTCCGCTTGGGAGGCTTCGATCTTGCCGTTGAGCAGGGGGCGGCTGGTGGTGCCCGTGACGGAGACATCGGCAGTGAGCAGTCCTTGAACCTTGAGGTCCGGTGGCAGCTCGCCCCCGAAGATTCCGGCGATTTGCAGCAGGTCGCCGACGGGAGCCTGGTCCGTTTTCACGACGAGTTGGAGTTGCGTGCCGGTGACTTTCCCGGTGACAGCCAGGGCCATGGCGCCGAGCTTGGCCGTCAACTGATTGATGTCCCAGATTTCGCCGGACTGACGGAGGTCGAAGGCAACGGTCAGCGGCTGTTTGGCGTCGTCGCCCTGCAAGGTTAGGGTGCCTTTGGCGAGGCCGCTCTCGTAAGTCGCGTCGATGGCGGCCTGGGCTCGCAAGGTTTCGAGCCGAACCTTCGCGGTAAGGCTGCGATTGTCGCTCCATCGGGCGTCGATGTGTTCATAAACGTCTCGCGGTGTTTTCGCTTGCAGGTTGGTGATCGCCAGCGATCCGTCCTTGACCCCGACGGTGGGGATGAAGACGCTTTCTCCGCTGCCGCTCGTTTCGTAGTTCCACTTGCCGGTAGCACCGCGGATGAGCTCGACGACCGGGGATTGAAGCTCGACGGCTTGCACGTCGACATTGCCGCTGAGGAGCGGGAAGAGCGCCACTCGGACGAGCACTTCCTTTGCTTGCAGGAATGGAAGTTGCGAAACGAACCCACGGGGTTGCCCGATTACAACATCCATAACCCGGAGCGAGAGCGGAAACACCTTCAGCGTCATGTTGCCGAGGGAGACGGGCCGATCGAGGCTCTTTTCGAGCTTGGCTTGCAGCGGGCCGCGAAACTGGTTCGCGTCGATGAGAAAGGGAAGCGCCACCAGGACGCCGATGAGCAAAACCCCGGCTGCGATGAGCCCTTTTCGGAACGTCATGCCCTTATGATACGTGGGGTAAGCAGGGAGTTACGCTGTAGCGCTGCGGGCGGCCTCGGTGAGGGTACGCCGAAGCTCTTCAAGCTGTATTGGTTTGCTGAGGAAGTCCTGCATGCCGGCTTCGAGGCAGGCCAGGCGGTCTTCGGGGAAGGCGCTTGCGGTCAGGGCGACCATGCGCGGCCGATGACGCTCCGGGACGGAGGCCACGACCTGCCGGGCTGCGTCGAGCCCGTCCATTTCGGGCATGTGCAAATCGAGCAGCATCAGATCATAGGGCATCTGGCGGACGGCTTCGAGCGCGAGAAGGCCATTCTCGACGATGACCGGCTCATAGCCGAGGCGGCGGAGCAGGCCTTGAATGACGCGTTGGTTCACTGCGTTGTCCTCGGCGACCAAAATGCGCAGTGGCGCCGATTCGGCCAAGGGCGCCTTACTGCTAGCGGTTATCTTTCTGGGCACAGGCTGGGTGGCGAGCGCCTGGGACAAGGCCATCTGCAGTTGCGTCGGGCGAACGGGCTTGCTGAGCGCGCGGCCTTCGCCTATGCGCAGTGTTGGAGTGTTGACCAGGCTCACGGGCAGTGCGGCGGTCGCTTCGGCGAGAACGAGGTCCACGCCGGCTGGGTCGCGGGTCACCGTAAGCCCCCAAGCGTTGAGATACCCGGCCAATAGATCTTCCAGTGCAAACGGTGTCACCTTCATCCAGACGCGTTTGCCTTTCCAGTGCGGTTCGCCAGCCAAGCCGGCCGTCGTCTCGGCGACCCGTTTCTCAGGTAGATCGAAGTAAAACAACGATCCGGCTCCCACTAAGCTCTCGACCTGAATTTCGCCCCCCATCAAACGCGTGAGCCGCTGGGAAATAGCAAGGCCGAGTCCGGTGCCGCCAAACTGCCGCGTGGTAGAGGCGTCCACCTGGCTGAACGATTGGAACAGCCGATGCTGGCGGTCCGGCGGGATGCCGATTCCGGTGTCGCGAACCGCGATATGGATGACTTTGCGGCCCGCGCGATCGGCCGATTCCAAGCGAACGGCCACCTCGCCGACGTGCGTGAATTTCACGGCGTTCCCGACCAGGTTGACCAGTACTTGCCGCAAGCGTGCCGCGTCGCCCAAAATCATGCGAGGTGTGGCGGGATCGAACTGGCAGAGGAGTGTCAGGTTCTTATTCACTGCCATCGGCCCGAGCAATTCGAGCGACTCTTCGACGCAGACGAGTAGGTCAAACGGATCCTCGGCGACCTGAAGCTTGCCGGATTCAATCTTCGAGAAGTCCAGGATGTCGTTGAGAACGGTGAGAAGCGCGGCCCCGGAAGAGTTGATGATGGAAACGTATTCATGCGCCTCCCGGGGTAACGGCAGGTCGCGCAGCAGATGTGACATGCCGACGACGGCGTTCATGGGCGTCCGGATTTCGTGGCTCATGTTGGCCAGAAACTCGCTTTTGGCCCGCGCGGCGCTTTCGGCGGCTTCCTTGGCTTCGCGCAGTTCGGCAGTCCGCTCGGCTACAACGCGAGCGAGGGCGGATCGTTGGTTTTGGAGGTCCATCGTCCGTTGCCAGTGCAGCGCCAACCCCCCCAGCACTGCGAATAACAGGCACATCGTGACGAACCAGTAAGTTTGGTAGAACTTGGGGAGTACACGCAAGGTGGGCTGCGTCTGCGCCTCACTCCAGATGCCATCATTGTTGGACGCTTGCACCCGGAAGCGATAGCTACCAGGCGGCAGGTTCATATAGGTGGCTTCCCGACGGTTGGGTACCTCGATCCAAGTGCGGTCGAATCCTTCCAGCAGATAGCGGAAGCGGTTCTTTTCTGAAGCGGCGAAGCTAAGCGCGGTGAATTGCACATGCAGCGACTGCGCCCCGGGACCGACCTCGACTGGGCCAGTCAGGCTGAGCGCTAGCCCATCGCTGGAAACTTCTTCAATGACCACGGTGGGGGATACTTTGTTTCGCCGCAAACTAGCGGGCGCTAACACGGAAACTCCCTTCAAAGTGGGGAACCATAGTTGTCCGGACCGGTCCTGAAACAGCGAGCCGGTGGTCGTTTCGCGGGATCGTAAGCCATCGGCCTGTGCGAAGACTTCGGATGGCACCTGATCGAGCCGGCCCTCGGCCTGATCCAACAGATCGGCCTTCCGCACGTGCGCGATGCCACTGTACGACTGCATCCAGAGGTCCCCGTCCCGGAGAATGGCGAAACTGTGAATCGTGTTGTCTGGCAGTCCATTTTCGCGGTTCCACCGGTAGACCTTGCCTCCGCGGAGGCACGCCAACCCGCGTCCGCTGCTGGCCAGCCAGATTTCTCCATCCGGCCCCCGTTCTACCCAGTCGATCTTCTCGTTCTCGAATCCGGCGATCGCGGTGGCCTGGCCCTGCTCGTACCGGAGTAGGCCGTTTCCGGTGGTCGCCAAGAGCAGGGTACCCGGGCTCACTTCAATTACTCGCCGAACCGAGATCCCACTCAAACCCATCAGATTCACCGGCACCAGACGGTCGCCCTCGACGCGGACCATCCCGCCCCCGCTAAGACCAACCCAAACGGTCCCCGCTTGATCTTCGAAAATCGAGTAGACGAAGTTAGCGCCCGTTTCAGGCAACGTCATGCGATGGAAAACGCCGTTTCGCCAACGCACCACTTCCGACCCGTTGCCTCCAATCCATAGAGAACCATCGCGGCCGGACAGGATGGCGTTCACTCGACTGCTCGGCACTCCTGCTGAGGTGCCGAACCGGCGTACCCGCCCCCGGTCGAGTTGCACCAAGCCGTTCGTCCGCGTGGCCATCCAGTGGGCCCCGCTCAAGTCCTGCGTCACTTGAGAAACGGAGTCGTCGGGAAGACCCTCGGGTTGGCCATAATTAATGAACTTCCCGTCGGTGAACTGTAACAGCCCGCCGCCGTTGGCCACGGCTACCCAAAGGCTGCCCTCGTGGTCCATCGACACATCATAAACCTCGGTATTGGGCAATCCCTCGGCCACTCCCATCACGGCCACCTGTCCGTCCCGATACCGCACGAGACCGCCAAAATTCACAGCGATCCAGAGATTCCCATCCGGGTCTTCACAGAACGCGTGCGGTGCGGAAATCTCGGTTACCGGCAGCCACTGGCTCAGTGGCAGCTTCTCCCAGACGCCGTGCTGATAGCGGGCTAGCCCGCCACCGGCTGTCCCTGCCCAGATCGTACCCTTGCCGTCTTCGTACACGGCCGAAACGGCTTGGTTGGGTAGACCGTCCCGGGTGTCGTAGATCCGCGGCTTGCCGCCCACGACGTGCGCGATCCCTTGCTTCGTGGCCACCCAAAGGCTTCCGTCCCGCGCTTCCAACAGTTGATTGACGTGCCGGCTCGGTAGCTGCGCGGACCAGGCGGTCCGAGCAAAGCGGCCATCCCGCCACGCGAGCACGCCATTGCGTGTCCCCACCCATATTGTGTCCCGGCCCTCCGCCAAGGCATTCGCTTGATTGCCTTCGAGCCCCTCCGTCGCGGTGTACGTTTGCCAAACGCCCGCGCGCTGCACCATCAGGCCGCTGTCCGTAGCCGCCCAGAGGCTACCGTCCCGCGCCGGTAGCAGCCAGCGCACCGGCCTTCCGCCGAAGCCCGGAGTGACCCCCGGCAGGTAGTTTTTGAAGCGGACACCGTCGAAACGGCTGATCCCTTCCCGAGTCCCAACCCAAAGGTATCCGTCGCGCCCCTGCCGCACGCGAAGCGTCGCGCTCGAAACGAGTCCGGAATCGTTCGTCCACGCCCGCTTCACATACTGAGACGGCAGCCGACCCGGATCCAGTCCGTAGACTGTACCCGCCAGCAGTACCAGAATGATGAGGCATCGCGACAATTCGCACTATTTCCTAGTGCGTCTATCGTCCGTTTCGCCCTATTCCTTCAGAGCATCCGGGAATATTTCAACTCACATTCCAACAGATCAGCTTCCGTTCGGTCATCTCTTCGATGGCATAGCGCGGACCTTCGCGCCCAGTCCCGCTTCGCTTCACGCCGCCGTACGGCATCTGGTCAGCCCGAAACTGCGGGACATCGTTGATCAGAAACCCGCCGACATGCACGCGACGCGCGGCCCGGAAGGCCCCGGCCAAATCCTTCGTGAAGATCCCCGCCTGCAGGCCGTAGGCGGACGCGTTCACCCGGTCGATCGCCTCGTCCAAATCCCGAAAGCGGTTTGCCGATACGACCGGGCCGAACACCTCGTCCGCGAAAACTTTGGCTGTATCCGGCACATCCCGAAGCACCACCGGCGCGATAGTCGCCCGCCCGGACCGTGTCACCGTGCCGCCCGCCTCGCCCACCCACGCCGCCACCCGCTCGGCATCGGCCGTCGAAACCAGCGAACTCACCTCCGTCGCCTCGTCGAGCGGATGGCCGATCGTTAAGCGTGCGGTCGCGGCCAGCAGCGCCTCGTGAAAGGCCGTCGCCACGGTCTCCGCTACGAAAATCCGCTGCACTGAAATGCAGACCTGTCCCGAGTTGGCGAACGCTCCCACGGCGCAGCGCCGGGCGGCATCTTCGATGTCGGCATCGGCCGCCACGATTACCGCCGAGTTGCTGCCGAGTTCTAACGTCATCCGCTGCAGGCCCGCATTGGCACGCATCGCCACGCCCACTTCCGCGCTGCCCGTGAAGGTCACCATCGCGATCGCTTCATTGCCAACCAGCGCCGGCCCGACGCTCGAGCCGGGTCCGGGGATCACGTTGAGCGCTCCCGGCGGCAGCCCCGCCTCGGCGAACAATCGGGCCAGGCGCAGCGCCGAGATGGGGGTCGCCGAAGCCGGCTTGTGCACGACGGCGTTGCCGCCGGCAATCGCGGGTCCAATC
>JBBQRA010000099.1:0-20724 GCA_038215275.1 Bryobacterales bacterium
GGCGGTGCTATTTGATGAGACCGGGGGCTTTATCGTGAAGAACTTGGACTTTTCCCGTGTTCGCGCCGACAGTCCCGCACGTGCCGGTGATGTGCTTCTACTCTATTCCACCGGTCTGGGGCTCAACTCTTCGAGGTTGCAGACGGGCGCTCTTGTCGCGAGGGATGCCCGGATCGATACGCAACCTGTGACCGTCACCATAGGCGGGCAGCCCGCCGAGGTGATTTACTCGATAGCTTCGCCCGGTTTCGCGGGACTGTTTCAGACTGCCGTGCGCGTTCCTTCCGGCTTGCCGGGGGCGACCGCGCCGGTTGTACTGCGTGCCGGAACGTCTGCTTCGAACACCGTGAATCTCGCGATCGCTGGAATCAGCCAGGGCGAGCGTTTCGAGATCACAGTCGTGAACCTGACGACGGGGCAAACTTTCACGCCCATTCTGGCGGCCAGCCATGGCCAGGGCGCGCGCCTGTTCGATGAAGGGCAACCCGCCACTCAGCAGCTTGAGATACTTGCGGAAGAGGGTGCGACAGCCCCGTTGAAGAGCCTGCTCGCGGGCAATCCGCTGGTGCGTGACATTACCGATACTGGCATGAACCCTCTTCCGCCGGGCCAATCAGTCACACTCACCGTCCGGACCGAGGGCGCGTTCGATCATATTAGTGTCGCTGCTATGCTCGTGCCGACAAACGATGCGTTCTTCGCCGTTAATGGCATGCGTGTGCCGGCGGGTGCTGACACAGCGACTTTCGAAGCCGTCGCTTACGATGCCGGAACGGAAGCGAACGATGAACGCTGTGCATCGATCCCCGGCCCGCCGAACGCTTGCAAGGGCGTGGGCTTCAATCCGAGCCGTGCGGGCGCGGAAGGAACTGTTCAGATGCATGGAGGTATTCGGGGCGTCGGCGATCTTAATGCCGCCGAGCGCAACTGGCGCAACCCCGTGGCGCGCGTCACCGTACGCCGGTTGCGATAAAAGAGTTCTCCCTTCTAAAGGCCCGCTGGCCCGATTCGTAACGTTTCATATAACTGCAGGATCTAATCCCAGAGACTTGAAAATCGAGATTCGAAAGCCGGATTGAACAAGGCTAAATTGATTGGCCCGGACTATCCGGTGTGTGAGCCGCTACCCACACAATGAGGGAGTACGACGATGACCACACATCGCATTCTCACAGCCGCGCTGCTACTGGGCACGAGCTGCGCGCGGGATGGATCCGATTCAAAATCGCGATCTGACGCGCCTATGTCGGACGGTCCCAGTGTCCAGGCGGCGGTGAAGCAGATCAACGATCCCGGTCACCAGACTGGAGACGCCGCCGGAGGAAAAACGGTATTTCGCTTCGAAACATTCGGCAATGAAGGCTTCTGGACAGACGCTATGCGGTTCCCGAAAGGGATGATGGACGCGAAATTTACCCCCGTTCAGGCGCTGAAGGCAGGCCTGCTAGTTGACGCAGACGCGCTGGATGCCGCAACGAGAGCGGCATGGCGAAAGAGTTGGCAACCGACCTCTCGCCTCAAAACGCTCCCATGTTGAACGATCCCAAGACAACCCTGAAGCTGATCAACGCCAACGCTGTAGTGGGTGTGGTCGCCGTTGATTCAAACGGCGATGGCAAACTAACAGTCGAGGCCGGGGACAAAGTCGGCATCGCTTGCGCCATCTGTCATACGATTACCGACAAATCGGTTTTTGACCTGCCAAAGGGAGGCTCGATTGGCCGCCGGATAGACGGCCCTGCCAATAACAACTTGAACATGGGCGCGCTGTTGGCAATGGCGGCGAATTCACGCGCCTATTATCCGAATCTGCAGGCCGAGCTTGGGGGCAAGACGATGGGGCGAACTCCAAAGGGTTTGACGAAGGATTCGACAGAAACCGAGGTGGATGCCTATTTGAATAACCCGCAGTTCTATCCGGTGGGCACTTTCGATGAGACGGCGGACGGCAATGGCAACCCCGTAGCGAACACTCCCTTCTTTAGAACCGACCTCGCTGCGCCGTGGGGCACATCCGCTTCGAACAACAAATTGGACGACATAGCGAACGGGTCTTATACGATTAACCTGGACCTCACAACTCTTGTGACCCCCGAGGGCAGGCAAATGCTCAAGGCCACAGGAGGCGCAGCCGGAGAAGAACTCGCCAATAACTACGCCGCGATACTGAAGGCTACGCGCGTGACGGGATATCCCTTCGTAAAAGCGGCGATGATGGGACACGGAGGCGAGGCAGCCACGCCGGTGGGCAGGCGTGTAGATAACAAAAAGCTACTCGACTTGAATGCCTATACAGATAGTCTGCAGTCGCCGAAAGGAGCCCAAGTGGACAGGGCGGCCAGTGAGCGGGGCCGGGAGCTTTTCCGGCAGAACTGCACGACTTGCCACAACGTCGATCAAAGCAAGCCGGTGCCTCCGATGATAGTCGATATGAAGACGATCTGGCCAGAGTATAGCCCAAGCGTTGTGGCGGAGAGGAAACCACCGATGAGCCCGATACAAAATTCCGAAGGCGTCTTCGACGACAAGATGATAGTCGCAGACGCTAGCGATCGCGGGGAAAAGCGCGGGGTAGCTCTGCCGCTGCTGCTGGACTTGGCGCGGAAGCCGTACTTCTTACACGATGCCTCCGTGCCGACGCTTGAAGGTCTGCTCGACAACAGCCGAGGAGACAAAGCTCCCCATCCTTTCTACATCTCTAACGCGGCCGAGCGCAGCGATGTTGTGCAGTTCTTGAAAGGCCTCGACACGACTTCAAAAGGAACCTTATGAATACCCAATCGATCTGCCCGTATTTAGTAACTGTACTTGGTCTGGCTGTAATATCGCCGATCAACACGGTTGCGCAAGCCACTCCGCCCGACCGCGCCGCGATCGTTAAAATCGTCGAGGGCTGGCCGAATCGGCCGAAACTAGGCGCTAACCTGATGCTTGTCAAATATGGAACGCCTCAGGAGGTTACGTCTGAGAAACTTATCTGGCACAATCAAGGCCCATTCAAGCGGATTACGGTAACGAAAGCGGAACATCCTCATAACTTCCCCATGCCGCACATGGATTATATCGAGCATACGATCCCGTACCGCGTACCGGCGGATAAATCAGCGGCCTTGTCGACCTATGACGGCAGTTTGACTTTTGACCGGACGAGGGGCGAGATGTCCGCCCGCTGCGACCTGGAAGGACATAACATTCTGACGTTGAATCTCGCCAACGACATCGTGACGGGGAAAAAGAACGCAGAGGAGGCGCGGAAGGCTTTTGGCCAGATTGTCGCGGAAGACATGATGGGTAAGGACCCGCCCTACGTCATGGCTCTGCAATTCACGCCGACTAAGGACGACGCGGCGTTTGCAGACAAGCCCGTGATCCCCGGCTCGCCGGTGCGAGCCGAGGGCGACAGCCGGGCGAAGGGCGACGCGGAGGTGCTGGGACTGCTCGCAGCTGTCAACGTTAATCAGATTGTGGCGGCGATAGTAGCGGAGCAAAAGAAGCTTAGACCAGAGGTTGCCAGTTATGCCAAGACGCTGCACAAGGAGCATGGCATGAACCTCGACGAGACGTTGAAGCTCGGTCAAAAAATCAACGTCACTCCGTTGCACACCACCGCCGTTGACGCGCTTCGTAGGAAAGGGGCGGGGCAACTCGCGGCGCTGGTTCCGCTCGAAGCCGATAAGTTTGAGAGCGCCTATGTCGCGGCCATGATCATGGGTCATACCGAGGTTATTGGCATGATTGATAACGAGCTCCTCAAGAACGCCGAGAGCGCCGAGTTGAAGAAGCACCTTACGGCCACGCGCATGCACGTCTCCACTCATCTTGAAGCCGCAAAGAAACTCCAATCCGGTATGAAACCGGGCAGGAACGATTGAAGGGCGAGAGCCGGTCGACAAAGAAGGGAGACTCTTCCCGGATCGTCGTGCGACACCGATGAACTTCGGCCACACTCTAGCTGGTACCTCGAATTCTGGCAGGAATTAAATTGTCTCCAGTAACCGTCCGGTGACTCTTGATCGCTACGAGAACCTTCGCGAGAATTCCCGGTGGCGGTCACCAGTTCGTAGCCGCGTTGAATCGGCGAGTTCACCGCACTCCATTTAGCCAGGTCTCCGACTCAAGCCGAGAAGCGCAAATACGCGGGCTGTAGACTCTCGGTTGTGGTGAGCATCCCGGAACCGTTGAATGGTCATGTGGCGTTGGAGGTGGAATGCCAGGACCGGCTGTATCGGAATGGCTACATCGGGTCACTGGCAAAAGCCGACGTGTTCGATCAACGCTGCGACCGAGCAAGGCTTGCATGGTCTTGACGGCCGAGGCGAAATGTTCGATTTCTTCGCCGAGGCCCTCCTGCTTGTAGTAGCCTAGCTGCGGAGCTTGGGGTTGGCAGTCTTGCTGGCGCAGACGGTACGGGCCATTCGTGGGGCCTCGCGCACCAAAACAGAATGGCACAAAAATGTTCTAAGTGAACAGTATTGGGGCTAGACGAGAAAGACAGTAGTTCGCACTCCGATTAGAGACCGAGCCGCTGCTGCATCGCGATGAGAGTGAGGGCGGGATTGCCACTGCGTTCATAGGCGCGGAGGACGCTCTCGTATTCGGCCTCGGGCAGGCTGACGACGGAGGCAGGCAGGGCGATGGCCTGTTTGTACCAGGCTGACGGACTTTCGCGTTGCAGGCTGGCTTGGGCCAGGACGTTGACGTATTCCGCGAGTACGTTTTCGCGAATCAGTCCGCGCGGGGAGGCGATGTAGGCCGCGCCGAACATTTCGGCCTGGCGGTCAAAGGACGCTTTGCCATCGCGAATGCGCTTGAGATAGGCGGCGAACTTGTCCTGCCACCGGGGCGTGGTTTTTTCGCGCGTGAAGAGGAGTTCGTGGAAGAGCGTTTGGCTTTCGCGGTCGTCTTCGAGCCAGTTGCGGGCTTCAAGGCCGGCGCCGAGAGCGGGTGGGTTCGTTTCGAGTTTGAACTCGGCGGCGGCGGCGGCGCGGGTGCTGCGCTGCCACCCTTCGGCGCCGCTCTCCTTACAGGCTTCGGCTTCCAGGTTGCGCTTGACGTAGTCTTTCAGCGCCTCGCCGGCGGGCAGGCCACGGAACTTTGCAAGGGTGTCCGGCAGCAAGCCCGTGAAGAGCCGCTCTTCGCCGGTGAGGCGGGCGAGCGCACCGCTGAGGGCGCCTTTGGTAACCTCCTCGTCGGCGAGCCAAACGGCGGGGGAGAGTTCGGCGTGGCTGCGGAGTCCTTGGATGAACGATAGTTTGTCTTCGGTGGTTCCGAAAACGCGGATGAGGGCGGCGTAAGCAGTGATGTCGTCGTAGGAGTCGTCGGCGCAGGGGACTGGGCGGGGCACCGGCCGGGGGACGGCTCGGAAGAGCTTGGCGCCTTCCTCCGGATCAATCTGCGTAAGGGCGAAGATGGCACGCGTCTCGAGCGAGAGGCGATCGAGCGCGACCTCCGGCAGCTTCTGCTGGTTCAGGCCGGGGATGGGGCGGCGCAGGACCGGCTCCTTCGCGAGGCGAGCGAGTTCGGCGGCGCGCAGGATGGTTTTCTTCTGCTCGGCGATCCCTTTGATGCGGCCCTTTTCGAGGAGGCGGAGCAAAGCGTCGGCGCCGATTTCGGGGGCGACCTGGCTGGCCAGTTCCGGGATTCCGGCCGCGGAGAGGACCAAGGGAAACAAGAGAAAGCGAAAAAGGCGCATTAGGCTTCTTGATATTGCAGTTGATAGAGCTTCCAGTACAGGCCCCGCTGCTGGATGAGTTCGGCGTGCGTGCCGGCCTCGCGGAGTTGGCCCTTGTGAAAGGCAAAGATGCGGTCGGCGTTCTGGATGGTGGAGAGGCGATGGGCGATGGAGATGGACGTCCTTCCGGTGAGGAGCTTCTTCTGGGCGTCGCGGATACGCAACTCCGTATCAGTCTCGACGCTGGAGGTGGCCTCATCGAGTATAAGAATTTTCGGTTCGTGCACCAGAGCGCGCGCGAAGCTGACGAGTTGCTTCTGGCCGGTGGAGAGGTTGGCTCCGCGTTCGAGGATAGGTTCTTCAAAGCGGCCGGGGAGACGTTCGATGAAGTCAAGCAGGTTTACTTCCGCGGCGGCGGCAGTAAGCCGGGCTTGGTCGATGCCCGCGCCGCCGAGACTGATGTTGGTGCCGACGGTGCCGGTGAACAGGTAGGGGTCCTGGAGGACGATGGCGAAACGGCGGCGAAGTTCAAGGGGGTCGAACTCGCGGATGTCGATGCCCCCGATTTTGATGGCGCCGCGCTGAACGTCGTAGAAGCGGAGCAGAAGATTCGTGACGGTAGTCTTGCCGGCGCCGGTGTGCCCGACGATGGCGATGGCTTCGCCGGGCGCGATGGAGAAGCTGACGTCGCGCAGGACCCAGTCTTCGGCGGCGTAGGCGAACCAGACGTTCTCGAACGTGATGGTCAGGTCGTCTGGCACCGGTTGGGGTTCCGCGGGGGCGGCGATGTCCATTGGCGTATCGAGCAACTGGAATATGCGTTCGCTGGCGGCGGTGGCAGATTGGAGAATGTTGTACTTCTCGCTGAGGTCCTGGATGGGCCGGAAGAAGCGCAGGGCGAACTGGAAGAAGGCGATAAGGACGCCGAGCGAAAGGCCGCCACCGGGGACCTGCCAACCGCCGTAGACCAGGATGCCCGCGAAGGCCAGCATGCTGAGGAATTCGACGACCGGATAGAACCAGCCGTAGGCGAAGACGCTCTGCTTGAAGGCGAACATATGTTCGCGGTTGATTTCGGCGAACTCGTCGCGGGTGGCCTGTTCCCGGTTGAAGGCCTGCAGGACGGCGATGCCGTTGATGTGCTCGTTGAGGAAAGCGTTGATGCGGGCAACGGCGAGGCGGATGCGGCGGTAACTGGCCGAGACCTGGGAGCGGAAGAGCATGGTGGCCCAGTAGATGGCCGGGGTGACGACCAGAATCAGCGCGGTGAGGCCGGGGCTCATCCATAGCAGGACGCCGAGCAGCCAAGTGAGCATGATGGCGTCGCCGAGGATAGCGACGAGGCCGGAACTGAAGAGCTCGTTGAGGGTATCGACGTCGCCAGTGACGCGGGTGACCAGGCGGCCGACGGGGTGCTTATCGAAGTAGGCGATATCGAGCTGATGGAGCTTGGCCATGAGATCGCGGCGGAGGGCGAACATCGCTTGTTGGCCGGTCCATTGCATCAGGAGCGCCTGGCCAAACTCGGCGAACAGCATCAGCACGGAGACGCCGAGCATGATAAGCGAGAGATTGGCGATGCCTTCCCAGGCACCGGGGGCGCGTCGGACGAGGTATTGATCGACGGCGATGCTCGTGAGAATGGGCCCGACGGATTCGAGCAGGGAGTGGACGGTGAGCAGGGCGACCGTGGCGGACACCTGTTTCCGGTACGGTTTCAGATAAACCGCGAGCCGGCGCAGCAACTGACCGTCATAAAGCTTGCCCTGAACCTGCTCTTGTTCCACCCTTACCAGTCTACTTGTGCCAACCTGGAAGTTGATGGACGGAGTGATCGTGGTGGACAAGCCCACCGAATGGACGTCGCACGACGTGGTTGGCAAGATGCGGCGGTTGGCGCAGACCAAGCGCGTAGGGCACCTGGGAACGTTGGACCCAATGGCGACGGGGGTATTGCCGCTGGTGCTGAACCGGGCGACCCGGCTGGCGCAGTTCTTTACCAAGGCGGACAAAGTCTACGAGGCGACGATTCGCTTCGGCTTTGCTACGAACTCCTACGACGCCGATGGCGAGGCGACGACCGAGGCTGTGCCGGTAAGCCTCGATGCGGCCGTTCTCGAACGGGCACTCGATGCCTTCCGCGGGGACATTGTGCAGATGCCGCCGGCGGTATCGGCCAAGAAGATCAACGGGGTGCCGGCGTACAAGCTGGCGCGGCAGAATAAGCCCGTGGAACTGAAAGCCGTACCGGTGACGATTCACGATCTTACGCTGCTGGAGTGCGCGACAGATTCGGCACGGGTGAGCGTGCATTGTTCGACGGGGACGTACATCCGGAGTTTGGCGCATGATCTCGGCGTGGCGCTGGGCTGTGGGGCGCACCTTTCGGCGCTCCGGCGGACGCGGGCGGGGATGTTTACGCTCGATCACGCGCGGACGCTGGAGCAGTTGGCCGACCCGGCGGTGCTGGCGGCGGCCTTGATTCCTTCGAATGTCTTGTTGCCGGAGTTCCCTGCAGAGCGTGTGGACGCCGTGACGGCGGGTTTCATCCGGCAGGGCCGCGATTTCCGCGTGAATCCGTTCCGGGTGCAACAGGGCGCGCAATATGTCCGGGCAGTTGATGGCGCCGGGGCGCTCGTGGCGATCGGCGAGATTAAGCTGCCGAATCTCTATCACCCGTTTCTGGTGCTGTGACTTCCATGCCGCGGGTGGTATCTTCGGGGCATGAAAACACTGCTGATTCCGATGACAGCCGCCGCGCTGATGCTGGCGGGATGTTCGGAGGAGAAGAAGTCCGATCTTAGCCGCGAGAGCAGTGAAGCCGGCCGGGCGATTAAGGAAGCGGCGAAAGAGACGGGCGATGTCGCGAAGGAAGTCGGCAAAGAGATCGTGGACAAGACCCGGGCAGGGGTCGGTATCGCGGCTGAGGCAACCGAAAAGGCCGCCAAGAAAGTGAAGGAGAAAGTGAAGAACTAGCCCTTCTTCTTGGCCACCCAGCCCGGTTTGTTGACTTGCCGGCCCCGGCCTATTCCGAGCGCGCCGCCGGGCACCTGCTCCGTGATGACGCTGCCGGCGGCAATGTAGCTGCTCGCTTCGAGTGTCACCGGGGCAATCAAGGTCGAGTTACTCCCGACAAACACGCCTTCGCCAATGGTGGTTTGATGTTTATGGACGCCGTCGTAGTTGCACGTGATGGTTCCGGCGCCGACATTGGTGCGGGCGCCGATGACAGCGTCGCCAAGATAGGTGAGATGGTTCGCTTTTGCGCCATTGCCGAGATGGGTTTTCTTGAGCTCGACGAAGTTGCCGATGTGCGCGTTTTCGCCGACCACGTTGTGCATCCGGAGCCGGGCGAAGGGACCGACGCGAGAGCCGGCGCCGATTCGGGAATCTTCGATAACCGAGTAAGGATGAACGAGGACGTTATGCGCCAAGTTAGCGTTGTCCAGGACGGATCCCGCGCTGATCCGGCAGTCCGCGCCAACCTCTGTCTGCCCGAGGAGGCGGACGCCGGATTCAACGATCGTATCGGCGCCGATGGTGACATCAACATCGACGGTGATGGTTTCCGGCCTTTCCATAGTCACGCCGCTGAGCATGAGTTCGGTGACTTTGCGGGTGCGGAAGATGGCGTCGACTTTGGCGAGTTCTACGCGGGTGTTGATGCCGAGCAGCTCGCCGGGGTCGGTGAGGATGCGGGCTTGGGTGAGATGGCCGGCAGCGCGGAGCAGTTCGACGATATCGGTGAGGTAGAATTCGCCCGCTGGATTGTTGGTGCCGATGGCGTCAATGTGGGCCCAAAGCTTTTCCGCCCGGAAGCAATAGATGCCGGAGTTGATTTCGTGGATCTCGCGTTGGGCGGCGGTGGCCGCTTTGTGTTCGACGATGCCGGCGACGTGGCCATCGGGGTCGCGGAGGATGCGGCCGTAGCCGGTGGGGTCGTCGAGGATGGCGGTGAGGACGGTGGCGGTTTCGGGACGGTCGCCGACGAGGGCGGCGAGGGTGGCGGCGGTGAGCAGCGGGGCGTCGCCATAGAGGATGGCGAGATGGCCGTTGGCGGGGGCGGCGGAGCGGGCGCAGCGAACGGCGTGGCCGGTGCCGAGTTGTTCGGTCTGCTCAGAGGTGCGAACGCCGTAGGGCGCGAGTACGGCACGGACGTCATCGGCCCCGTGGCCCACGACGACGACGATGTTCTCCGGTTCGGCGACGGTGCGAGCGAGGCGGACGACGTGTTCGATGAGGGTGAGCCCGCCGGCGCGGTGGAGGACTTTGGGTGTCTTCGAGCGCATGCGGGTGCCCATACCAGCGGCGAGGATGACGACGGAAACGGGGGTGGTCATTGAGAGAGAGGTACTCCTAGGATTTGGCGGCGCCGCCGCCCAAGGCGGGCTAGTTTCAAGACAACCTCGGCCGTCGCGGTTGGATTGTGGCGGATCTTTTCGCCATCGCTTAGGAGTTCTGCCTTCAGGATCTGAAGGCCCATCTCCCGCAAGGCCACCATATCATTCTCGACGGGCAGCGCCTGCTTGGCGGCGTAGCGTCCGAGTTGGCGGGGATGGATTCCTTGGGAGTTCAGGATGACGAAGTCGAGGAATCGATTCCGCTCGTCCCCCGTGAGTCCTGTATGGCGGAGGATGGCGCGGATATGGTCTGACGCGGTGAAATTGACGGTTTCGCCGGGCTGCCACATCAGGTTGCTGACGCAGACCTTTAGCGCCGGGCTCGCGGCAATTGCCTGGGGGATGCCGGCGACGAGCAGGTTCGGGATGATGCTAGTAAACAGGGACCCGGGGCCGACGGTGATCAGGTCGGCATCGGCGATGGCGGCGAGGGCTTCGGGCAAGGGCTTGGGCCGTCTGGGAACGATGCGGACATCACGAATGGGTGACCGGGTTTTCGAGATGTTGCTCTCGCCGGTGACCAAGGTGCCGTCCTGAAGCTTTGCGGTGATAACGACATTTTCGGCGGTAGAAGGAATGATTTCGCCGCAGGAAGCCAGGACCCCGCTGGCGAAACGGACAGCGCCGGCGAAGTCGCCGGTGAGATGAGTGAGGGCAGTAAGGAACAGATTGCCGAAGCTATGGCCTTTCAGGCCGCGGCCGCTCGAGAACCGGTATTGAAAGAGTTGGCTGAGCAGCGCTTCTTCTTCAGCGAGGGCAACGAGACAGTTGCGTACGTCACCGGGCGGAAGGACGGAGAAATCTCGCCGCAGGCGTCCGGAGCTGCCGCCGTCGTCAGTAACGGTGACAATGGCGGTTAGTGAGACGACAGGCTCAAGGGCCGAGGCGTGTTGCTTTAGACCCTTAAGAAGGGAAGAGAGACCGGTGCCGCCGCCAATGGCTACAATCCGCAGCGGGCCGCGAAGGGGGGGGCTAGTGTCCGGCGATCTTTTCGCTGTAGACAAGTTCCCTAACCGGAGAGTGCTGGAGCACTTCATGGAAGTCGGCATCGGTACGAGCGGCAGCGCGGTTTCCGGGCTGAATCTCGATGGCCCGCGACAAGCTTTCAGCGGCGCCCCGATAGTCTCCCTGCAGGCCACGGGCGAGGGCTAGGGCATAGTGGACATGGTCGGCGCGGGGTGCGAGCGTGGCAGCTTTCGCGAGCGATTTCTCGGCTTCTGAAAGCTTTCTCTGAGTGGTCAGAGCGAGTCCATAGGTGTAGTAATCCTCTGCCGAGACAAGCGTCGGCTGCTGCGAGGCGCCCAGGCGGTGCTGGCACATCCGGGCGTGCATCTGGGCGGTCTGACCGACATCCAGATTCGGTCCTTGACCCGCTTGCGCGAACAACGGCATCGCCGCGGCAAACTCCCGGCGATGGAATAACTGCATCGCCTCTTCGAAGGCCGCCAACTGTGGATCCACCACCTTGGCAGGCGCTTTGGCGGGCGCGTTCTTGCTGGGTCCCGGTTTAGACATGAATTACCTGACTCACTAGTATAGAAAGAATAGACTCAATCTGGGGATTCCGAGTTTCTCAAATAGTTGGCGATCGAGGAAACTTTTTTCGAGCAGGGCGAGTTCGGCGGCGCCCATGCGGCTGCGATGAGGTTTCAGTTGGGCTTCGAGGTCGCGCCGCAGGGCCACAAGGCTGGCCTCTTTCATCTGCAGGCGGGCGCGGGCAAGGACGCGCTCTTCGAGTGCCGTGAGCCTCTGTTCCAGAGCTTCAAGATCGGCGTGGGCGGCGTCCACCTGGGCGGCCAGTTCTGCCAGGGAATCGGCTTCTTCGGAGAACCCTTGCGTCCGCAGCGCCTGGCTGTTGGAGGTAAGGAACGCATGCAGGCGGTCCTGGGGCAGGGAATCTTCATTTGTCGGCGCCACTTTGGCGGGCCGGTTCCTCGCCATATCTTCGGCCGCTTTCTTGATGGCCTGGCTGCAGTAACTGAGGGAGTTTACCTGTTGAAATTTCGGCCGTTTGCGGGAGAAGGCGTCGTCGATGCCACGCAGCACCGCTTCAAGCGGAATCCCAGTGGATTTCCAGGTCTCGACGAGCGCCCAATCAATGGGAGACATCAGGAAAAGGCTGGTGCCACGGGCTTTCTGAAAGTGGTCTTCTACTTCCGTGAAGTAGTTGAAGTAGTTCAGTTCCTCTCCCATAGCAAGCGCAACCCCTTTAGCGTCAGGTCTTCGTCGAGGTGCTGCACGCGGCGGGAGCCGGCGCGAATCAGCGGCGCTTGTCCGCCGGTGGCGATCACGTTGGGCTGGGCGCCGAGTTCCGCCGTGAGGCGTTCGAGCAAGCCATCCACCATGCCCATCGTGCCGTAGTAAAGCCCGCTTTGAATGGAGCCGACTGTGTTGGTTCCGATGAGCTTTGACGGCTGTTCAAAGTTTACCTGCGGCAGCAGCGCTGTCTTGGCAAACAGGCCGGTGAGCGAGATGCCGAGGCCCGGGTAGATGAGGCCGCCGAGATACTCGGCATCGGCGGAAATGACGTCGAACGTGATGGCGGTGCCGAGGTCTATGACGATGGCCGGGCCGCCGTAGAGGTAGTAAGCCGCGACGCCGTTGACGATGCGGTCCGCTCCCACTTCCCTGGGATTGTCGTAACGGATGGTGAGGCCCAGGTTCATCTCGACGGAGACGAAAACGGCTTGACGGTCGAAGTACTTCCCGACCATTTCGGCCAGAGTGCCATTGATGACAGGCACGACAGAGGAGATGATAATGCCGCTGACGTCGGCCAAATTGAGGTTTGAAAGGGCGAAGACATTGCGGAGCAGGATGCCCCATTCGTCGGCGGTCTGTTCGCGGATGGTGCGGAGCCGCCAGCGTCCGATAAGCACATCGCCGCGGAAGGCGCCAATGGTGATGTTGGTGTTGCCAACGTCAAGAGCTAAGAGCATGGGCGGACGCCTCCGGCGAGAATGGTGTGGCGACGGCCGCAGTCGTCTTCGAGAAGGAGATAGCCGTTGGCGTCGAGGCCTGCGGTGGTGCCGCGAACCTCCGTGCCGTTGAGTTCGACAGTGACGCGGCGGCCGCGGACGTAGCTGGATTGCTGCGTGAAGGCGGCGAGGACGGCCTCCTGTGGGAGGTGGATGAATGCCTCAATGCTATAGAGCACTTCGATCAGCAGGCCCTCCCGCCCCCAGGTGCGTCCGGTTTCTCGTCGCAGGCTCGTGGCAAGGTCCGCCAGTTCGGGCGGAAACGACTCATGATTGACGTTGATGCCGATGCCCGCCAAGACGCGCTCCTCATGCAGCTGGGTAAGAATGCCGCAACACTTTTTGCCGTTGGCGAGCAGGTCGTTTGGCCAACGGATGTCGCAGAGCAGACTAGTATACCGGGCAATGGCCTCCTGCACAGCGAGGCCGATGGCCATGGTCAGGACGGGCAGAGGAGTCGTGCAAAGGACGACGGTGAAGTAGAGCCCGTCGCCGGGCGCGGAGTGCCACGGACGGTTGTATCGACCGATGCCGCTGGTCTGAGCATCGGCGACGATGACGGCGCCATCGACATGAATCTTGGCGGCCACGGCCATGGTAGAGCTGGTCTCTTCAAAGAAGTCGACGCGTCGGCCAGGAAAGGCGGCGCGAACGAGGTCTGCGTTGAACGGCATCAGGCTTCGAGCTGCAACCGGAAGTTGATATCGACGGCGACGGCCGAGTGCGTCAGCGCGCCGACAGAGATGTAGTCCGGACCCGTGACCGCATAGTCGCGCAACATTTCGAGGCGCATACCGCCGGAGAGTTCCACCGTGGCGCGCTTGTTGATGATGCGGATCCACTCGGCGGCCTCCACGGGGGTGAGATTGTCGAGGAGCAGATGCTCAGCGCCGAAGGTGAGGGCTTCTTCGAGTTCGAGCCGCGTGCGAACCTCAATTTCAATGCGGACGCCGGCCGGAACTCCGGCCGCGCGAACCGCTTCGATCGCCTGTTGAATGCCGCCGGCGGCGGTGATGTGGTTGTTCTTGATAAGCACCGCATCGAACAGACCGAGCCGGTGGTTCACCGCCCCACCGGCGGCCGTAGCGATCTTTTCGAGGCGCCGGAGGCCGGGCGTAGTCTTGCGAGTATCGAGGATCTTGCAGCCCGTTCCGGCGACCGCGTCGACGTGCCTGCGTGTGAGCGTAGCGATGCCGGAAAGCCGCTGCATGAAGTTGAGGCCGACACGTTCGGCCGTGAGCAGCGTGCGGGCTTTGCCGCGGACCGTGGCGAGCACGTCGCCCTCGGCTGCGCGGTCGCCGCTGTCCATGTGGAGCCCCAGGAAGTCGACCCCGCCGAGTTCAGCGTAGATGAGCGGCAGCAGTTCGACACCGGCGACAATCATTGGCTGGCGTGCGATAAAGCGGCCGGTGGCGTAGCGGTCAGCCGCGACGGTGGAATTGGTGGTGATGTCGCCGGAGCCGATGTCTTCCGCGAGGGCGCGCTTGACGGCATCGAGAACCTCCGGATGTTGATAATCAAAGCTCATTCAGGGCCTCCTGGCTTTTCGCTAATTGGGCCTTATAGTCGGCGAGCTTTTCGCGCATCGTGTTGAGCACTTTTTCGGGCGCTTTGGCGAGGAACGATTCATTCGAGAGCTGCGTTTCGGAGCTGGTGATGACCTTGCTCAATTGTTCGATCTCTTTGATCAGCCGATCGCGTTGGGCGTCCATCTGAGAGGCGGAGACGGCGAGCACGAGGTCGAACTCGGGTGTGGACCGCTTGCTGCCTTTCACCCTTTCGGCGCTGGCCGGGGCGAGCGTGAGGTTGAGATTGGCCAGTTTCTCGATGGCTTCCTTTTGCGCGGTGGCCAATGACGAAACGAACCCGTCAGCGTAGATGACGGCGTCGAAAGGGGCCTTGGGGTCGAGCTTGTTTTCGGCGCGGAGCGTTCGTGCGGCGGTGATGAGTTCCTGCAGCGAGGCCATGTCGCGCTCGGCTTCGGGGTCGGCAGCGGAGGCATCGAACTGCGGGAAAGCGGCGAGCGAAATGGACTTCTTATCGTGCGTGCCGAGGCGCTGCCAGAGCTCTTCGGTGAGGAAGGGCATCGAGGGGTGAAGCAGGCGGAGCGAGGCGTCGAACACCGTGAGGATGTTGCGCCAGTGCCCATTCAGGCCGCTGTTATCGGCAAAGCGGAGCTTCTTCAGCTCGATGTACCAGTCGCAGAAATCGTCCCAGAAGAAGTGCCATTGGAGCTGGGCGGCTTCGTGGAACCGGTAGGTGTCGATGGCCTTGTTGATTTCGGCGGCGGCGTTATTCAAACGGCTGAAGATCCAGCGGTCTTCAAGCGGCACGGCGCCGTCGACGGCCTCGGGCTGGTAGCTGGTTTGTTCGGTGGGCGACCAGGGTTCGACGCCGGCGCGTTCGAGATTCAGAAAAAGGAACCGGGCCGCGTTCCATATTTTGTTGGCGAAGGAACGGGCGGCCTCCATGCGGTCTTCGCTGGCGATGATGTCCGTTCCCGGAGGCGCGGCGAGCAGCAGCGACATACGGACGGCGTCCGTGCCGTACTTTTCGGTGACGCTGAGCGGGTCGATGACGTTGCCTTTGGTCTTCGACATCTTCTGGCGCTCGGCATCGCGGACGAGGCCGTGGATGTAGACCTGGCGGAAGGGCACTTGCTTCGTACAGTAGATTCCCATCACCATCATGCGAGCGACCCAGAAGAAGATAATGTCGAAGCCGGTGATGAGCAGAGACGTCGGGTAGTAGCGCTTGAGGTCTTCGGTTTCGTCGGGCCAGCCGAGCGTGGAGAAGGGCCAGAGGCCGGAGCTGAACCAGGTATCGAGCACGTCGGTATCCTGCGTCACTTGGCTGCTGGCGCATTGCTGGCAGGCAGTAGGCGTTTCGCGACAGACGGTGATGCCGGCGCAGTCCGCGCAGTGCCAAGCGGGGATGCGATGGCCCCACCACAGTTGACGGGAGATGCACCAGTCGCGGATGTTGTACATCCACTCGAAATAGGTTTTGCTCCAGTTCTCGGGGATGAAGACGGTCTCTCCCGTTTCGACGGCCTTGATGGCCGGGACGGCAAGTTCCTTCATCTTCACGAACCACTGTTTCGAAATGAGCGGCTCGACGATGGTGGAGCAGCGCTGGCATTTCGAGATGGGCAGCTGGTGCGGCTTCACCGCGCGGAGCAGGCCGGCGGCTTCGAGATCGGCCAGCACCTGCTTGCGCGCTTCGCCGCGGTCGAGACCTTCGTAGGCGCCGGCTTCGGCCGTCATCTTGGCTTGGGGGCTAATGACCTGGATGATGGGCAGGCTGTGGCGCTTGCCGGCTTCAAAGTCGTTCGGGTCGTGAGCCGGCGTGATTTTGACGACGCCGGTGCCGAACTCGGGATCGGCCATGTCGTCCAGGACGATGGGGATCTCGCGGTTCATCAGCGGCAGCTGGACGGTCTTGCCGTGAAGGTCGAGGTAGCGTTCGTCGCGGGCGTTGATGGCGACCGCGGTATCGCCGAGCATGGTCTCGGGGCGGGTGGTCGCGACGGTAAGGACGCGGCCGGATTCGCCCGTGACGGGGTAGTCGATCTCCCAGAGGCTGCCGGCAGTGTCTTCGTGATTGACTTCGAGATCGGAGATGGCCGTATTGCAGCGAGGGCACCAGGTGACCATGTATTCACCGCGATAGATGAGGCCGTCCTCGTGCATGCGGACGAACACTTCTTTCACCGCGCGGGAGAGGCCTTCGTCGAGCGTAAAGCGGTTGCGGGTCCAGTCGACGGAATCGCCGATCTTGCGCATCTGCCGTTCGATGTTGCCGCCGTACTGCGCCTTCCATTCCCAAACTTTGGCTTCGAAGGCTTCGCGTCCCAGGTCGTAGCGGGTGATGTTCTGCTTGGCAAGGTCGCGTTCGACGACCATCTGGGTGGCGATGCCGGCGTGGTCGGTGCCGGGGATCCAGAGCGCGTTGTCGCCGATCATCCGGTGGTAGCGGGTGATGACGTCCATCTCGGTGTGGCCGATCATGTGGCCGATATGCAAGGAACCGGTTACGTTGGGCGGCGGGATGGCAATGGAAAACACTTTCCCCGGCTTGCTGGGGTCGGCTTCATAGATCCCGGACTCTTCCCACCATTTGGCCCAGTGTGGCTCAAACCGTTGGGGCTCATAGACTTTTTCGAGTTGCATTCGTGAATCTACCAGTTTACCAACTCCGCCAGCCACGCTAGCATATGAGGGTGCACGAACTATCCCATTTTCGGGCGAATGTAGAGGCAATTGCCGGGCGCCTGGCCACCCGCGGGTTCGCTTTTGACGTTGCGCAGTGGAAGGTATTGGACTCAGAACGCCGCGCCGCCGTCACCGAAGCCGAGCAGTTGAAGGCGCAGCGGAACGCGCAGAGCATGGAGATCGGCAAGCTGAAGAAGGCCGGGGCGGATACCACCGCGCTGCAGGCCGAGGTCCGCGCGATGGGCGACCGGATTACGGAACTGGACGCCAAGGTTGTGACTGTGGACGAACGGTTCCGCGATCTGTTGACCGCAATTCCGAACCTGCCGCACGAGTCGGTGCCGCAGGGGGCGTCGGCGGATGACAACGCCGAGATCAAGCGCGTCGGCACGCCGCGCACCTTCGACTTCGAACCGAAGGCGCATTGGGACCTGGGCGTGGACCTGGGGATTCTGGACTTCGAGCGGGCGGCGAAGATTACCGGCGCCCGGTTTGCGGTTTACTTCGGGCAGGGGGCGCGCCTGGAACGTGCGCTGATGAACTTCATGCTCGATGTCCACACGCGGGATCATGGGTACACGGAAGTGTTTCCGCCCTTCCTCGTGAATTCGGCGAGCTTGTTCGGAACGGGCAACCTGCCGAAGTTCGGGGCGGACCTGTTCAAAATTGAGAATTCCGACTACTGGCTGGCGCCGACGGCGGAAGTGCCGGTGACGAACCTGTTGCGGGACGAGACGCTGGAGCCGGAGCAGTTGCCGATCCACTTTTGCTCCTATACCTCCTGCTTTCGGAGCGAAGCCGGGAGCCACGGGCGCGACGTCCGCGGCATCATCCGTCAGCACCAGTTTCAGAAGGTGGAACTCGTAAAGTTCACGACTGCTGAGACGAGCTACGACGAGCACGAGAAGCTGACGCAGGATGCCGAGGACATTCTGGAGCGGCTAGGGTTGCCCTACCGCCGGATGTTGCTCTGCACGGGCGATATGGGCTTCTCTTCGGCGAAGACGTTTGACCTGGAGGTCTGGCTGCCGGGTCAGGCCACTTACAAAGAGATCAGTTCGTGTAGTAACTTCGAAGCCTTCCAGGCGCGGCGGGCTGGGATCCGTGTGCGTACTTCCAAAGGCAAGTCTGAGTTTGCCCACACGATCAACGGCAGCGGCTTGGCCGTAGGCCGGACGTGGGTCGCGATTGTCGAGAACTATCAGCAGGCCGACGGCTCGATCGCCGTTCCAGCCGTGCTACAGCCCTACTTACAGGCCGAGGTGATCACCAAGGCCGGAATCCTGCGTTAGTAAGCGTATTGCTTGAGCTTGGCGTCGTCGAGTTCCACGCCAAGTCCCGGGCGGGCGGAGGCGCGGACGCGGCCATCGGCATATTCGATGGGTTCGACCACCACATCATCAAGATAGGAAACCGGACCAAGGATGTCGCAGGGGAACTCTTCAGCGCCGATGCCGGGGCTGGCCATCGCGAGATGGGCCATCGCGGCGCTGGCGACGCCGAGTTCGAGGTTGCTGCCGACGGTGCAGGTGAGGCCGGAGGCTTCCGCGATCGCCGTGATCTTACGCGCGGAGCCGAGGCCACCACCCTTGCCAACGTAGACGGACAGGATATCCGCTGCCCCGGCGCGGACGAGGGCGATGGCGTCCTGCGGCGTATTGCAGCTTTCGTCGGCCATCACGGGTACGGATACCGCTTGGCGGACATCCACCATCCACTGCATGTCGAGTGCGGCCACCGGTTGCTCGGCGAAGAGGATGTGGCAGGTTTCGTGGATCTCCCGGATGCACTGAATGGCGACGCGGGGGCTCCATCCGCCGTTGGCGTCGACGCCAATGGGAAAGTCCGGCCCTACGGCGGCGCGGACGGCCTGGACGCGAGCGATATCTGCCTTGGGTTCAATGCCGGTTTTCACTTTCAAGGCTCGGATGCCGATGCTCATCGCCCATTCGGCGCGCTTGGCGGCGGGGCCGGGTTCGAGGCCGGAGACGGACATCTTGATGGGCACCCACTCGCGAATGGCGCCGCCGAGGAGGCGATACACCGGCAGGCCAGCAGCTTTGCCGAGGATATCCCACAGGGCCATTTCGAGGCCGGCTTTCGTAAAGAAGTGGCCAAAAACGGCACGGCGCATTTTGGCGGTGAGCCGTTCAATGTCGCGCGGGTCTTCTCCGAGCAGGGCGGGGACAAGAAACTTTTCAAGAATGTAAACCGCGGTGACGGCGTCTTCGCCGCTCCAAACGGCGGTGCTCGAAACTTCGCCGATCCCGGTGAGCCCTTCGTCTGTCCGGACTTTCAAGAGCACAAACGGAGAATGATCGTGGATGCCGAGACTGCCACGAATGACCATTTCGGGCCGGATTGGGACCCGGACCGGGAAGGTCTCGACGCTCGTAATTTTCATAACACGCCGTATTTGGCGAAGACGTCGCGGAGGTAGGCCCCTTTCTGCAACTCGGCGCGGGAGTTGTTCTCGCGGTGGACCTTGTCGCTGGCGATGCTCAGCACCTCCTCGACAATGGCCGACGGAACGACGATGATGCCGTCGTGGTCGCCGAAGACGAAGTCGCCGGGGTTGACGATAACTTCACCGCATTCGACCGGAACGTTATAACCGGTGACGACTCCCCGGCCCATCGAGTCGACAGGTTTGATGCCGGCGGCAAAGACGGGGAAGGAGATGTCTTCGATTTTCCGAATGTCCCGGACGAG
This sequence comes from Bryobacterales bacterium, assembly GCA_038215275.1. Taxonomy (GTDB): domain Bacteria; phylum Acidobacteriota; class Terriglobia; order Bryobacterales; family Bryobacteraceae. The sequence goes on from JBBQRA010000099.1 coordinate 19,976, forward strand.
ACCGTCGACAACGGCGCCGCGGGAGCCACGCGCCTTCGCGGCGGTGGAAAGCAGTTCGCCCCAGGGCGCGTTCCGAACCGATTTCTGCGTGCCGACGACACAGATCTCGCCGGGCTGCAGGCTGTCGATCGCCTCGATTTCGAGTCCGTAGGGATCGTCAGGGATGTGATAAATGTCGGAGCAGGTGACGGTGCGCGCCCACCCTGCCATGACGCAGCCGGGATGCACCGGCCGGAGGTATTCCCTCATCGCCTGTTGGCGTACTCCTAGTTGGTCTAAGGCATCGGAAACTACGGCCGTGTAGAGTTCCCGCTCAGCCATCTCGGCGAGTTCTAACTGCTTGGCTAGCTCGATCATCGCCAACCATATTATCCACAACGCCCCGGATCTCGCCCGGGGCGTCCAGAATGCGGATCAGAATCAGCGTAGGTGCTGGGCAAAATGGTCGAGCGTGCGCTTCCAGGAGAGTTCGGCCGCGGCCTTGTCGTAGCGGGGCGTGGTGCCGTTGTGGAAGCCGTGGTTGGCGCCGTCGTACATATGCGCTTCGTATTTTTTGCCGTTAGCCTTCAACGCCTCTTCATACGCGGGCCAGCCGCCGTTTACGCGGGTATCAAGTCCGGCGTAGTGGAGAAGGAGCGGGGCCTGGATCTTCGGCACATCGGCCGCTGGGGCCTGGCCACCGTAGTGTGGTACTGCCGCGTTGAGGTCGGCGCCCATACGGACGGCGAGGGCGTTCGAGATGCCTCCGC
>JBBQRA010000100.1:0-20702 GCA_038215275.1 Bryobacterales bacterium
CTTGCACAACGGCGTCGAACTTGACGTCAGTCGCGAACGAGCCCGCGAGCTCCGCACCGCCTTCGGCTTTTAGTAGAGAGAGCGATCGTCCGCCCCCAATCCTCCGTCGGCCTCCTGCGGGACCGCCAGATTCCGACCCACTCTTCAATTCCCATCCGCCCAAGCCAACCAGCATCGCCCTCTTTCCCCAACAGCCGCGTCCGCCAGGCGATCGGGGCCTGCCTGGCCGCAGGAAACCCGGCCCCCTGATCCCCAACGGCGGCGCCCCGCCGGGCCATCGAGGCCCGCCGAACCGCCAGAATCCGACCCACCCCGGAAACCCATCGGCCCCTCGGCCTCCCGCCCCCTGTTCCCCAACAGCCGCCGCCAGCCAAGCTGGGCCCAACGCGACCTCATGCAGTCCCTCTGGAGGCCGTCGCCTATACTATTGATTCCTAAAGCCCGTAGAAGCGGTTCCTCAAAAGGCAACGATTAGTATGCGCCCTTAGCCTGCTGATCGAATACAGCAAGTCTAAATTCAACCTTGAAGGCGTGACAACCGCTTGTCTTCGTCAAGGAGACGCGGCCCGCGCTTCCACTTGCGAATAACTAGGATCAAACCCGACACGACCAGTATCAGAGAATTAGCTTCAGGGACCGGCGAAATCGCGATATTGTCAATTATTCCCTGATGATTGTCGCCCAAGCTGGTTGCAGTGAGAACCGCGCGACCAATCGGCGTAGGGCCGACGTAGCTAAACTTGGCCTCGAATAAGCGGATGTTTGCATTCCAATTCCCCGGGATAGAGAAATCGCCTATCGAGGCCAACGAAGGATCGAACAATGCAACTCTACCACCATTTGAAATGGGCACGTCTGGCGCGGCAACCGCATAATCAAACGCTAGCGTGTGAGTTGGGCTTAGAAAATCAAGGCGAAGCGATCCCCCAAAGTTTCCGTCAAAAAAAGCCGCAGGGTTGCTAATGCCATTTGAAAATCCAAGTCCGAAGGAGCTTGTACCCGCTACGTAGCCGAGGCCACCCGTTTGCGTAAACTGCACACCTTTGATTGTTTTCCCGGTGAGGTCAGTCCCGCTCGGAACTTCATCGAATGTGATGATGGTTGCACCTGTAGCCGGAGTGGCAATCAGAGCCACGCTGGCTAGAACAAGGAGAGAATTTATGATCCGAGACATGGTCCACCTTTGAACCGAAAATCAGAATACAGCTGAAAACTTAGCCCAACTACTTCCGGAAAGCAAGCAAAATCTTCAAGGCAGCAAATTCTTCCAGGCGGATCTCCAGCAGCGTTGCGGCGACGGCGGGATTGTCAAGGGATGATACGCGCGCGCTCCCGGCGTGCAGGATGGCCCCTGCCCTTTACCGTCGCCCGCAAGAGAATAAGTCCAGGCGCGGGTGCCAGGACGAACGGATTACAAGCTCCGCGCTAGCTGTGCTTCCAAAGAAGATCCCTATTCCTCCTTAAGAGACGCCCCCGGCGATGATAAAAAAGAACGGCTATCTCGGCGGCGTGATTCGTGCCGTCGTTGGCCGCCAGCTCCAACCCGCCTCACACTCGCCCCCAATCGCCGTTCCCACACTATTGAAATTTTTTCAGCCAATAACCACGGCCTCTCCGCGAAAACCCGTCCCGGTTGCCCCACCCCCCGCGCCTAACTTTAATGCAGGAGAATCTCTATGACTGCAACTGCTTCAGCAAGCCGTTTGGCCGCCAATCGCGCCAATGCGCAAAAAAGCACCGGACCTCGCACGGAAGAAGGCAAAGCCGCCTCCAGGAACAACTCCCTGCGCCACGGACTCACCGCAAAAACAGTCGTCCTCGCCGTCGAGGATCCCGCCGAGTATCATGCCTTCCGCGCCCGCATCGTCGATTCGTTCGCGCCAACGCCGGGGGTCGAACAGCTACTCGCCGAAGAACTGGCCGACTCCCTTTGGCGTCTCAAACGGGCCCAGCGGATCGAAGCCGCCGCCTTTGACCACTATCTGGATACTCTCAAACACGAGGCCTACCCCGATGATGCCGAGCAGCGCGTGCCCTGAAGAACGACATCGGCCTCGGCGTCGTCATCGGACAAGAGTACGCCGAACCGTTCCGAAAACTGTTCCGCTACATCGGAGCCGCCGAAAGATACTATCTCCGTCTGCAAGCCCAACTGTTGAAACTACAGGCCGAACGTCGCCGCAATGGCTTCGTTTCGTCAGCTCCCGCTAAGCCGGTTAAGGTCAGCCAGGTTGTCCCCGAAAATCGCAGCCGCATCTGCACGGTTCACTCCGATTCGCTCCAAAATGGCGCTCTGCTCAGCAAAAACGCTATGCACCCAGCCACGTGGGAAGAATGACGAGTCCGTTCCAAACAACAATCGCTTAGCACCAGCCACTCCGAGGGCGCGCCGGAACACCTGCTCCAGGTTCAGGTCGCCCTCCTCGTACTTCACCCAGTTGTTCGAACTCGAAGTGTCTAAATACACGTTCGGACAGTGGTCCACCACCATCAACGCCTCTCGGAAAAATCCGGCGCCAAAGTGCGGAATCACAAAACGAAGGCCCAAATACCGCGTCGCAATCCCGTGTACGTCGATTGGATTCGAAAATCGCATATCGAACAACGAGGGCAACCCCAGCTTTTTCCGCACCCCAACGCTCAAAACACCGCAATGGATGAAAACGTTTGTCCCCGGCCGGCCCGCCAACATCTCCCAAAACGGTGTCAGCCGTTCGTCCGCCACCGAATACCGGTGCATCGCCGGAAACAGGCAAACCGTCCGCAGCCCCATGTCCAAAGCCCGAGCCGTTCGCTCAATCGAGTCGGCCGCCAGCGGATTGACCAGGAAATATCCGTAAAACCGGCCTGGCACCTGTTGCATCGCCCGGGCTACGGAATCTTCATCGCCCGGCATGCTCGCAATCAGCGCGGCGCAGTCCACCCCGTGGCGATCCATTTCGCCAGCCCACTGTTCCGCCAATACCTCCGGCTCTTCGGGCGGGGCCACCCAACCCAGTTTCGACGTGGCGGCCGCCGGTTCAGCCCCCGTCAGTAGAGAGAAGAAGCGATGCGAAAAGAAATGGACGTGCGCATCCCGAACCGTCAGGTTGCCCCAGGAGGTCTCAATCATCGCTCGGTTTCCCATCCGTCGGACTAAATCGCGTAATGCCTGCCGACAGGGCCAGTTGCGTCAGATTCGCTACATTATTGACGTTCAACTTCTTCATCATCGTTTTCCGATAGCTGCGGACCGTCTGCAACCCCAAATCCAGCATCACCGCAATCTCTTTACTCGTCTTGCCCTCAGCGACCATCCGCAATACCTGCAGCTCACGCGGCGACAATCCTTCAAGCACGGTCGGCAATGGTTTCGATTCCAAATCGCCCCGTTGGATCCGGCTCAAGAGCCTATCCGATACCTGCGGGCTTAAATACGATCCGCCTTTCGCCACCGTCCGCAGAGCGTCGACTAGGTCGCTATCCGAAGCTTTCTTTATCACAAAAGCCCGAGCGCCGCTGCGAATTGCGCTCACCACCGAATGTTCATCGTCATACATCGACAGAATAATCACTCGGATTTCCGCATGATACCGCAGGATCTCTGTCGTCGCTTCAATACCGTTCAAACCCTGCAGGCCGATGTCCATCAGAACGATATCGGGCCGTAGTTTCCGCGCCATCTGCACGGCATCATTCCCATTGTCAGTCTCGCCCACCACAGTAAAATCGCTGCCTTGCCGCAGAATGGCTTTAATGCCGTCGCGCATGATTTTATGGTCATCGACCAACAGAACGCTAGAGGGCATGGAGAGTTAATTTTACAATCGTACCTTGACCGGTTCCACTCTGAATGGCAAGCCCCAATCGGGACCGCTTCGCCAGATGCCGGCACAACAGCAATCCCAGACCGGCTGTCTTTTTCTCGAGGTCGAACCCGCGACCATCGTCGCGGACTTCCACCACTCCGCTTTGCATCCGGATCCCAATCCGCTGCGCGCCCGAATGCCGGATAATATTTTCTATCATTTCTGCGACAATCCGGTAAGCCGCGTGCGCCGGCTCGTTCGGCCATCGTTCGCCCGGCGCGACCTGCAGTTGCACCGCAATCCCGGGCCCTTTCTCGCGGGCCTTGTTCGCCAACTGTTCGAGCGCAAAACCCAGGCCGGCTCGCTCGACGACGTTGACATGCAGCGCCTGACTCGCGGCCCGAATCCGGCCCATCACCATCTCCAATAACTTCTGAATGTCGGCGACCTGATCGCTCTGTCCGGGCGTCAGGTCGCCGCGCAAGACATCAAGGTGGAGCCCAATCGCGCTCAGCACCTGACCGGCATCATCGTGGAGCATCCGCGCCACTTTCGCTTGCTCTGCTTCGCGTTCCGACAGCAGAGCAAGTAACTTTTCAACGACTGGAGGCTCCATTGATGACTAGTGCTCTAACCCTTCTTTCGGGCCAGCGCCTTGCGTGCCGTAACGGCCACGTCGGCCGCTGTCATCTTAAATTTCTCAAGCACCTCTTCCGGCAAACCGCTCTCAGCATAGGTGTCGTTCACGCCGTGGAACTCCATCACGCAGGGATTGGTCTCCGTCACCACTTGGGCCACGCGGACACCCAGACCGGAGTCCACCAGGTGCTCCTCGGCAACCACGATACAACCCGTTTCCGCCGCCGCCTTGGCGATGATGTCCCGGTCGATTGGCTTAATCGTATGCAAGTCGATCACCCGCGTCGAAACACCTTCGGCTTCGAGCGCTTCGGCCGCCTTCAAACACTCAGCCACCATCAGCCCGGTGCTGATCAACGTCAGATCCGTCCCTTCGGTCAACTGGATGCCCTTGCCAATCTCAAACTTCTGATCCGCTCCGTAGATCACCGGCACTTTCACCCGGCCCGCCCGGATAAACACCGCACCCGGATGATAGGCCGCCTGCTTGACCAGCGAGACCATCGCTACTTCATCCGCCGGGCTGATTACCGTAAACCCGGCCAGCGAACAGGCCAACGAAATGTCCTCCACCGACATCTGGGAGGGGCCGTCCTCGCCGATCGAAATGCCCGAATGAGTCCCAACGACTTTCAGCGGAACGCCGCTATAAGCCACGTTCACCCGCAACTGCTCAAAACCCTTGTTCAGAACAAATACCGAGAAGGAGGCAACAAATGCAATTTTACCCGACGAGGCCAGTCCAGCGCCGATCGAGACCATGTTGGCCTCGGCAATGCCGCAGGAGAAAAACCGGTCCGGGAACTCTTTTCCGAACAGGTGAGTAAAGGTAGACTTCGAAAGGTCGGCGTCGCAAACCACGACGTTTTCGTCGGCCTTGCCGAGTTCGAGCAGCGCCTTGCCGAAGGCTTCGCGCGTCGCCGCGCCCAATTTCAATTCGTACTTGGCAGCCATTTAGCCAATCTCCTTCAGCGCCAATTCCACCTCTTCCTTGGTCGGGGCCACGCCGTGATACTTCGGGTTGTTCTCCATGAAGCTGACGCCTTTTCCCTTTACGGTGTGCGCGATCAGAATGGAGGGTTTGCCCTTGGTCGCTTCGGCTTCGGCGAACGCCGCCTGCAGCGCCACAATGTCATGGCCGTCCACTTCTATTACGTGCCAGCCGAAGGCTGCCCATTTGTCGGCCAGCGGCTCGATGCCCATAATGTCTTTCACCCAGCCGTCCAGCTGAAGGCGGTTGTTGTCCAGAATGGCCACAATATTGTCCACCTTGTGGTAACCGCCGTACATCGCGGCCTCCCAAATCTGGCCTTCCTGAATTTCGCCGTCGCCGAGCACCACGTAAGTCCGCGACGGGCTCTTATCGAGCCTGGCCGCCTCGGCCATACCAAGGCCAAGCGACAACCCGACGCCGAGCGAACCGGTCGACGCCTCAAGCGCGGGGATGAACCGGCGGTCCGGATGGCCTTGATAGATCGAGCCGATCCGGCGCAACGAATTTAATTGATCCTTAGGGGTATAGCCGCTCTCGGCCATAACGCTATATAGCACCGGCGCGGCGTGGCCCTTCGACAGGATGAACCGGTCGCGCTGCGGCCAAGCCGGGTTGGCGGGGTCGTGTTTCATGACGTCGAAGTACAACGTCACCAGAATTTCTACAGCGGAAAGCGATCCGCCGGGATGACCGCTCTTGGCGGCTCCGATCATTTCAATGATGTCCCGGCGAACTGTCCGGGCCATCGATTGCAACTCGCTAAGGTCACTCGTTCTAGTCATGCAATTCCAACCATTATAGGCGCAAATACCAACCCTTCCTTTCGAGCAGGAGCAGAACGGCCCAAGTTAGGGTAAAAAAGAGCGAAAAACTCAACCACCACGGACCGGGCACGGCGTACTTTATCAAATCTTCGGTGTAGCCCGCCAGAATGTAACCGGCCAAGGCGTTCGTGCCCAAAGTCCGGAACAGCGGAAGCTGCGGATCCCACCAGACAAAAAGCCGGTAGACCAGCAAGCTGAACCCGGCGGAAAAATACAGGTAGCTGGCGCTGGCCGCCTGCTGCGACATCGTCCACATGTCGCGCGGGTGCCACGGCGGAACAAACGGCGGAGACGCCACGGCACCTCCGTTGGTCAAACACGAAAGCGCATAGCCAACCAGCATCAGGACGACGCCCCAGGTCGCCATGGGCCGGTAGTTCTGATCGCGGACCCAGCGGCAGGCCATCGCGCCCATCAGCGTCGGTACGGTCCACATCAGGAATCCAAGCGGGCCCCCGTCAATCACCTTTTGCAGCCGCGACCAGTCATGCCAGAACCACGCCGAAAGACCCACATGAAGCAACGAGGAGCCGGCCATGAAAAGCACTTGAGTCCGGACGGACGACCGCAGCACCGGTAGAATCCAGAGGGTGGTGAACGCAATATGCGTCAGCGTCTGAAACCAGATGCGCCAGCCTCCGGTGGGCCAGTAGACGAGTGCGGCGACCAACATCAGCAACAGCGAACGTTTCACCAATCGCGGGATCGGCTTATGCGCCCCCAACTGCAGCGCAAAGCCAACCGCGAAGAAGAAATGCGGCATGATCGTATCGGCGTAGCTGTTGTAGGTGTTATGGTGCCGAAGAAGGGGATGCGGCTCCTTATAGGAACTCAGAAAATTAACCAGAAACATTCCGGCGACCGTGTAGCCGCGGAACTGATCGAGCGAGGTGATCCGCAAATTCTCCGTAGTGTAGCGTAACTCGTCGTAGAGCCGATGCAGCGTTTCGACATCCCGGCGCCGTCCGCCGCTGGTCGCAAGAAACGAATGGGTCTTGATCACCGAGGTGGCAACCTCCTCCGGGATCTCCCAGCCCATATAAGCGAAGATTGGCCGGAAGGCCGCCTGTACTTCGGCGATCAATTCGGCGTAGTCAAGCCGCAGAACATCTCCGTCGAACGCGGGGCCGAACCAAGATCGAAACTGAGCCACCCAATGGCTGAATAGATGAATCCCGATGCGGATCCCGTCGTCTTGGCTGGCATTCCGGATCGGAAGCCGCAGCAGCGACGTTTGTAAAAAGTGCAATGAAAAATCTTGGAGCTATTCATCATGAACGCCCTTCCTACGGGCAAACACTTCCCATCTTGGAAGGCTGTATAAATCTTAATTAAAGTCTCGGAGTAAAGTGAGTCTATGACCCCTCAAGAAGCAAAGGTGATCGGAACGTACCTCGCAGGCGTTCTCAAGATGGAAATGGCCGCGACCAAGCGGGTGATTGGTGCGATCCCTGCAGACAAAACAGACTATAGCCCCGACGAAAAGTCGATGAAGGCCTTGGAGTTGGCCAAACATCTCGCGGAGGGCGAAGTGATGCTAATGGACATCGCTCTGCTAGGAGGCGATGCGCCGCCGCCGGCCGGAGCCAGTGCCCTGACCACCCCGGCCGAGGTCGTGGAATGGTACGACAAAGAGGCTGCGGCGACGATTGCAAAAGTGGAGGCCTTGAGCGGGGATGACTTGGCCAAGGTCATCACGGTGTGGGGCGGGGCGTTCACGATGCCGGCGGTAAATTTTGTCGGGTTCGCCACGGCGCATTCGGTACATCATCGGGGGCAACTGTCCTCTTACCTGCGGCCGATGGGCGCGAAAGTGCCGTCGATCTACGGGCCGAGCGGCGACTCGGCTAGCTAATGCGGGCCTTGCGAAACCGGTAGTCTTCCACCTGCGGCATGCGGATCACGCGGCACATCTCGAAGAGACGGCTACGGGCCCGCATGCCGATCTGATCGGCGAGCGTTCGGCCGTATTCGCGGCCGCTGCCGCTCGCGGCGGGCCGCGCGGCGCCGCCGATGTCCGGATCGGACAAGTTCGTCGTCGCGATAATCGGTTTGCGGTTGTTACAGCGGTAAGTGATGAGGCTGGTTACAGTATCTTCCACCCAATCCGTAATCCGGTGCGCCCCTAAGTCATCAAGCAGGAGGAGCTCGGCGTCGAGAGCCGTCGAGTAGGCTTCGCGGTCGGTGCTGCCGCTCGTCGGGTCGTAGCTCGATCGGATGCTTTGCAGCAAATGCTGGTAGTCGTAGAAAAGTCCGGAGAAGCCGCGGCCGATCAGGGTCCGCAGCGCGGCGACGGCCAAGTGAGTCTTGCCGGTGCCGGGCTCGCCGATCAGGAGCAGACCGGGCTTGTCAACATTCGGGAACTCCTTGGCGTAGCCGCGAACGATAAGCATCACGTTTTGCAGGTTCCGGGCCGCCAACTGATTGTCGGTCGGGAGAACAAAGTTGTCGAGCGAAGCGTTCTCATACAGCGGAGGTATGCCGGCGTTGTCCCAGTTCTCCTGCTGCTGTTCGGCCAGGACGCATTCGCAACGCTTGGCCCCGGAAATGCCGTTGCGTTCGGCGATGATCCAGCCAGATCCATGGCAGTTCGGGCAGACGGGGTTGGGCATCGCTTTACTCCAGTGTAACGAGGACTTGGCCGCTGGCGACGGTGGTCCCTTCGGCAACGCGGACCGCGGCGACGACCCCGGCGCGGGGGCTACGGAGTTCGTTCTGCATCTTCATCGCCTCGAGAATCAACAAGCCTTGACCGGCTTCCACCGTATCGCCGGAATTCGCCAGAAGGCGGACAACCTTGCCGGGCATCGCGGCTTTAACATCGCGGATGGCCGAGGCTGCCGCGGGGCCCGCCGTGGCGCGGAGCCGGGGATCGGCGACCACCCGCTCCCATTCGATCGAGTTCAGGGCGATCCAATTCGAAGAGGCTTCATGGATCACGTAGCTCCGGCCGTTGAGCAGGACCGAAAAGACTCCGGGGCGGATCTCGACAATGTCAGGGTTCATGAGTTTCTCCAGGCGGAGCGGCGGGACCGGGGCAGGGAGGCGGTATTCGGCCGGTAGGCCGCGAGCGCCGCGGCGAGGGCATCGCCCGAAGGCGGCTTCGGATCCTGGTAGCGGAACGTGTTCAAGAAAGTGGTGTGAAGGTCGCCCGCTATCACGGCAGGGTCAGCGAGAAGCTGGCGGAAGAAGTGGATGTTGTTGCGGATGCCGAGGATGACGGTCTCGGAGAGCGCCCGTTCGAGGCGGGCGATGGCCGTCAATCGGTCCGGCGCCCAAACGGCGAGTTTGGCGAGGAGCGGGTCGTAGTCGAGGGGCACATTCCAGCCTTCATAAACACCGCTATCGAGGCGCACGCCCGGTCCGGAGGGGAGTTCGAGCCTTTCGATGACGCCCGGGGAAGGGAAGAAGTTGTTGGCCGGGTCTTCGGCGTAGAGCCGGCACTCGATGGCGTGGCCGGTCCAGCGGATGTCGTCCTGCTTGAGGGGGAGTACTGCCCCGGCGGCCAGGTCGAGTTGCAGATGGACGAGATCGAGGCTGGTGACGAGTTCGGTGACCGGATGTTCCACCTGCAGCCGGGTGTTCATCTCGAGGAAGTAGAAGTTGCGGTCCGCGTCGACGAGGAATTCGGCCGTGCCGGCGTTCGAGTAGCCGGCGGCGCGGGCGATTTTGAGAGCTGCTTCGCCCATGCGATGGCGGAGCGTTGGGTCGAGGGCCGAGAGCGGAGAGGGCGACTCTTCGATCACCTTCTGATGCCGGCGCTGCAGCGAACATTCGCGTTCACCGAGGTGGATGAGGTTGCCATGGTTGTCCCCGAGGAGTTGGATTTCGATGTGGCGGGGATGGATGAGCGCTTTCTCGAGATAGACCTCGGCCGACTTGAAGCTGCGTTCGGCTTCGCTCGCGGCATCGCGGAGAGCGGCTTCGAGGCTGGACTCGCTTTCAACCATCCGCATGCCTTTCCCGCCGCCGCCAGCCGCGGCCTTGATCATGACGGGGTAGCCGATCTGGCTGGCGATGCGCTTGGCTTCGCTGAGGTCGGTGATGGCGGCGTCGGTGCCGGGGACGACGGGGGCGCCGACGGAGAGGGCGAGTTGGCGCGCGGACGTTTTCGAGCCGAGGGCCCGGATGGAGGCCTCCGACGGGCCGATGAACGTGACTCCAGCCCCGGCGCATGCGGCGGCAAAATCGGCGTTTTCGCTCAGGAAACCGTAACCCGGATGGATGGCGTCAGCGCCGTGGGCACGTGCGGCGGCGAGCAGCTTATCGATGCGGAGGTAGCTTTCAGAGGACGGCGAAGGGCCGAGATAGGCGGCTTCGTCGGCAAGTTGGACGGCGAGCGATTTGCGGTCCGCGTCCGAGTAGACTGCGACGCTGGCGATTCGCCTTTCGCGGAGTGCGCGGAGAACGCGGACGGCGATCTCACCCCGGTTGGCCACGAGAACCTTTCGAAACATGAAGGGCAATTGTAGCAATCGTTTGCTACCCTTACGTAATGGCGGTCGAAACTACCAGGAGTTCGCTCAAGAATCAGGGTGTTCGCCTTACGCGGCAACGGAAGATCCTGCTGGACCTAATTGATAAGTCTGGAAAACATCTCGATGCCGAGAGTTTGTACCAGATGGCGCGTTTGCAGGACCCGAAGCTAAACCGGGTAACTGTATACCGCACGCTGAACATGCTGAAAGCAGCAGGGCTGGTGGATGAACTGGACCTGATGCATCACTCGGGCGATCAGCACTACTACGAAACCCGCATGAAGCGGGAGCACGCGCACGTCATCTGCCTGCGCTGCGGGAAAGTGGAAGAATATTTTGGTGATCCGCTCGTGCAGATTCGCAACCAGGTGCAGGAATCGTTAGGCTTTCAAATTCTGCTGACGCGCACCGAGATCGGCGGTTACTGCGCCAATTGCCAGATGCAACGGGCGCAGGAGTTGGACGCGGCCGAGGTGGATGCATAGCGCAATGATGGTTCCCGATGGACCGGAACTGGAGATTCTGGCGCCAACCGGGGGAAGATCGACGATTCCGCTGGATCCGCTGCCGTTCCTGATCGGGCGGCAGGACAACAATCATCTGGTGCTGCGGGACAACCGAGCTTCCCGGAATCACGCACGGATTGTCTTCGAAGACGGCCAGTATTGGGTGGAGGATTTGAATAGCCGCAACGGGATCACCGTGAACGGCGAGAAACTGCCTCGAGCGGTTTTGGCGGAGGGGTCGGTGGTCGGTTTCGGGGTGGAAGAGAGCTATGAGCTGATCTTCCGGACCATGCGGCCGGTGGGACCGCGAACGTCGGCGCCCACGACCGGGCTGAAGCGGTTGCGCAGCATTCTGGAAGTGGCGCGGACATTGAGCGGATCGCTTTCGACCGACCATGTGCTGACGAGTTTGCTCGAAGCGGCGATGAGTGTGACCGGCTGCGAACGCGGCTTTGTGCTGCTGCGCGAAGGCAAGGGCCTGGCGATGCGGATTGGCCGCGACGCCGCGGGCGCGGTGCTGGGCGAGCAGGATTTGAAGGTGCCGCCGGAGGTGTTGTGCGCCTCGCTCGACCGGCGGCGGGAACTGTTATCGATGACCGTCGAAGACTACGGGCACATCGTCTGCGTTCCGCTGCTGCGGGTTTCGATGGCCGGAGGCGAGGAGACGGCGGTACTGGGGTCCGTAAAAGACTCGGTGGGCGTTCTGTACCTGGAGGCGCGGCAGGGCCGGGCGGACCTGTCGGGGACGAGCGGCGAGTTGCTGCAATCCTTGGCGGTAGAAGCGTCGATGATTCTGGAAAACGCCCGGCTGATTGTGCAGGAGCGTTTGAAGGAGCGGATGGAGCGGGAATTGGATCTGGCGCGCACGATTCAGCGGGACCTGCTGCCGGACCAGTTTCCGGCGACGGGATGGTTCCGGGCGTGCGGTGTCAGCGTGTCGTCGGCGCAGGTGGGAGGCGATTACTTTGACCTGATGCCGGTGGGCGAGGATCGCTGGGCGGCGGTGTTGGCGGACGTCTCCGGCAAGGGCGTGAGTTCGGCTCTGCTTGCTTCGTTCTTGCAGGGAGTGTTTCTCGCCGCGACGGGCGAAACGACGTCCGCGGCGACGGTGCTCGAACGGGTGAACCGGTTCCTGCTGCATCGGACGAACGGAGAGAAATACGCGACGTTGGTGCTGGTGACGATGGACAAGGCAGGGCGGTTGGTCTGGGTGAACGCGGGGCACTGCAGGCCGCTGCTGTGGCGGCGGACGGGCGAAGTGTTCGAGTTGCGATCGGCGGGGCTGCCGGTGGGGATGCTCGAAGAGGCAACGTGGGAGACCTATCGGCAACAGGCGGTTCCGGGGGACTTGATGGTGCTTTACTCGGACGGCTGCAGCGAGGCGCGGAACGCGGCGGGAGAGATGTTCGGGGTTCGACGGGTGGGGGAGACCCTGATGGCGTATGCGCCCCAAGGGGCGCAGGCCGTGGCGAATGGGCTGCGGCGGGAAGTGGAAGCGTTTGCGGCGGGGGAGGAGCAGGGGGACGATTTGACAGTCCTAGTAGTGGAGTACCACGGATGAAGTTGATTTGGTTGCTGCCGATCGTAGTTTACGGGGCGGAGATTCACGAGGCGGCGCGGACGTGCGGGAGGGCGGCGTTAGAGAAGGCGCTGGCAGCGGGCGCGCCGGTGGATGCGCGGGACGCCTCGGGGAATACGCCGCTCCATGTAGCAGTGATCGCGGGGCAATTGGAATGTGTGGCGGTGTTGCGGGCGCGGGGGGCGAATCCGGACGTAGCGAACAAGGACGGCAAAACGGCGCGGCAGGTGGCGGCGGGGTTGGCGGATGGGCGGATGGTTATCCGAATGCAGTCGGCGTTGTTGGCGATTCCAGCGGGGACACAGAAGGGTCCGTTCCAGAAAGAGCCGCTGCAGGAGGCGGCGCGGCGAGGGGACGTGGATTTCGTTTCGATGCTATTGCAACTGGGGGCGGATCCGAATGGCAAGGGGGCGGACGGCGCGACGGCTTTGCAGGCGGCGGCGTTGAAGGGGCACGGGGACGTCGTCGAGTTGTTGCTTCAGAAAGGGGCGAAGGTGGACGTGGGGCTGCCGCTGCACGATGCGGCGGTGGGGGGGAGCGCGGCGGCAGTGCGGGCGCTCGTGAAGCACGGAGCCAAGGTAGGGGCGGTGGATCCGAAAACACGGGACACGCCGCTACACTACGCGGCGACGTGGGGAAAGCTGGAGGCGGCGCGGGCGTTGGTGGCACTGGGGGCGGATGTCAACGCGAAGAACGGGCGGGGCCGGACTAGTTTAGAGGAAGCGAAGGCGAACGGGAGTCAGGATATAGCCAAGCTGCTGCGGCAATGAGCTTTTTGTTTTTCATTTTATGCACCCAGAGTAAGTCGACCTTCGATTAAGCTTGGCCAGCGGCGGCATTGGCGCAGCGGACGATTACACCGGCTCTGGTTATGCCGAATGTTATTGGGAACCAGCAGGTAATTCACACGAACTATGTCGTTCGTTCCCCTTGGCAGGCACCTATCTGTATAAAATGACCCGCAAAGTTAGAGGGAGGATCCATCCCAGGCGTGTTCGGGGTCGGGGAAGAAGGTGAGACCTCCGTTGGTGACGGAGATGAGCCAGCCGCCCGGGACCTTGGCGCGGGAGGCGGGGATGGAGGAAGCGAGCGGCTCCCACTGAAGCTTATAGGCGAATTTGGCGGCGGGGGTGGGCGCCTTGGCGGCGCCTTGAGCCGGGGACGCGGTGGGGGCGGCGTCGTCGCCGATGAGGCGACAGGCGGTGCTCAAGTCGGCCGTCTTGGTTCGAAACAACTCTCCGAGATAGGTGAAACGGTCCATATCGCGGTCTTCGATGCGGTCCATGATGATGGCTCCGAAGGGTAGCGTTCGCTTCTTGCCCGTGGGGAGACCACTTCGCTTGTTGAGTTCGTCAACGTCTATGGACTTGGTGATTTCGTACTTGGCCATGATTGGATCCAGATTAGCGTGAGTTGATGAACCGGCGATCAAAATAGTAGAGATGCCCGTCTTCGGCCCCGACCAGGATATCGAGGAGGCCGTCGCCGTTCCAGTCGGCGGCATTGGGCGTGGGGTTGTGGCCGTTGAGCTTGGCCTTGATCAGGAGGCCGCGGAGACGCATGACTGGCTTCGTTTGGCTTCCTTCGTTCTCGTACCAGATGGGTCCGTCGTCGGAATCCGTGATGAGGTCGAGGTCGCCGTCACTGTCCCAGTCGACGAGTTCGACCTTGCGGCGGCCGCTGGCGCCGTAGTTGTTCTTTGCGAGTTGGAGGAAGCGGCCGTTCGATTCGACGAAGATGCGTTGAGGCGGCTGGAGGCTTAGTTTGCCGTCGATCTTTTGACGGGGGTAGAGGCAAAGGTAGCCTCGGTGGTCGAGCATCACGAGGTCGGGGAGACCGTCGCGGTTCCAGTCGATGACTTTGGGAGTGGTTCGCCATTGGGTGACGAGTTGCTTCGGCCTAGGCTGCCACCAGACCCAGGCGGGCTTCGGCGGGGCGGCGGTCCATTCGACTTCGACGGACTGGGCGGGAGCGAGTTTGCCTTGGCCAAGATTCCGATACCAGACGACGTCGCCCCAGATGTCGTTGACGAGGAGATCGGGTAGACCATCGAGGTCCCAGTCGGCGACGGAGGGGTTGGCGTAGCCCCACTTGGCTTCGGCGGGGCCCTGGATGGACCCGTTGGGTCCGGCCATGCGCTTGGGGATCAGGTTGCCGCGGGCAGTGAAGCTGGGTTCGTTCTTGGTTCCGGTGTTTTCGAAGTACTGGACTTCGCCGGCGGAGTTGCCGACGATGAGGTCGAGTTTGCCGTCCTGGGTCCAGTCGGCTGCGACGGGGCGGGCGAGGGAGCCGGACTTGACGAAGGGGTCGATCTGCTGGAGATATTGGGGGTTTTGGCCATTGTGGGCGAGGGCGACGAAGCCGCCTTCTTCGCCGATGAGGAGCGACGGAGGGCCGGAGGGGAGCCAGCGGAGGGCGCGGGGCTGGATCATTTGGAGATCCATTT
Source organism: Bryobacterales bacterium (assembly GCA_038215275.1). GTDB lineage: Bacteria > Acidobacteriota > Terriglobia > Bryobacterales > Bryobacteraceae. The sequence continues at coordinate 15,255 of JBBQRA010000100.1, forward strand.
TGAAGGGGAAGGGAACGGGTTTCGATTCGCCGTGTTTGAGGAGGAAGACTTGGTCGAGGAAGTTAGCAAGCACTAGATCGAGCTTGCCGTCGCCGTCCCAGTCGATGGGGTTGGGGGCGGGGGTGCCGTACTGGTCGATGGGGAGTTGGACCGACTTGACGAACTTTGGGGATTGGTTCGTTCCTTCGTTGCGCCAGAAATAGACGTAGCCGTGGAGGGGGCCGCGGGTCCATTCACCCTTCTCGTTGAAGGCGTCGTCCCAACCGTAGTCGCGCCAATCGGAGACTCCGTTGAGGAGATCTATTTTGCCGTCGCGGTCCCAATCGACGGGGTACCAAAGGTCGTCGCGGCCGACGTGATAGGTGCGGGGGAGTACGATTTTGATGGGTTGGGAGAGGCGGTTCTTGGCGAGATCGGAGTAGTAGCCGCCGGAGTAGACGAGGTCGAGGCGGCCATCGCCGTTGAAGTCGGCGACGACGGGATCCTTGACGGCGAAGCCGAGCCAGAGGGGGCGGGCGAAGAGGGGCTTGTCATTGGAGCCGATGTTGGTGGCGAGGAAGATGCCGTTGAAGGGGCGGTCGGGGCAGGTGAGGATGAGGTCGAGGTCGCCGTCGGCGTCCATGTCGAGGGCGCCGGGATGGGCGTAGAGGCCGACGCCGAGGCGGGACTGAACGTCGGGCCTGCCGTAGGTGACACGATCGCCGGCCCCAATCATTGCTAGCTCAGGCGCGGGTGGGCCGGGTTGGACGGTGTAGGCGCCGGGGCCTTGCGAGAGGAAGAAGATGCGGGAGGCCGGGCCGCGGAAATCGACCTTGGCGGAGAGAGAGCGACCGCTATATAGCACTTGAGCGGCGGGGGAATCGAGGGGCGCTTCGAGGGCGACGGGGTGGCCGGCGGGGACGGTGAGTTGGAAGACAGCGGCGAGGAGGAGCAGGCCCATAGGGGCTTAGAATAACGCGGTTTGGCGCTGGTCTACCGCGGGCTGGGCGGGGCGGGTTTGGATGCGTGCTTCGTTCTTGGCTTGGCGGATGAGTGAGGTGAGGTGGGCATGGGCTTTGTAGATTTCGAAGAGTGTCTGGCAGCGCTGGCAGCCGCCGCGGATGGCGCCGGCGCCTTCTTCTTCGGGATCGAAGCGGGGGTGCTTCGGACATTTGCCAGCGAAACTGATGGCGCCTAGTTTGAGCATGAGGATTTATGCTGTGAAGGGATGAATACGATTATTGTAGCTGGGCACGCGATCTGCAAGCGGCCGGAGGCGGCGGAGCGGGAAGATAGCTGGATCCTGCTGGATTTTCAGCGAGGTGAGGTGGGGAAGTACATTGAGCATGTGCGGACGGGGGTGGAGTTGGCGGCGGCGGACGGGGAGGCGCTGCTGGTGTTTGCGGGGGGGTATTCGCGGGCGGGTGCGGGTCCGCGGAGCGAGGGTGCGGGGTATTACTGGATTGCGCATCACTACGGTTGGTGGGGGCATCCGGAGGTGGCGGAGCGTTCGGTGACGGAGGAGTTTTCGCGGGACTCGTTTGAGAATCTGCTGTTCGGGATTTGCCGGACGCGGGAGTATGCGGGGGAGTGGCCGGAGAAAGTTTCGTTTGTGAGTTGGGCGTTTAAGCGGGAGCGGTTCGAGTTACACCGGGTGGCGATTGGCTGGCCGGGGAGTAAGTGGGAGTTTGTGGGCCCGAATAATCCACCGGAGTTAGGGCAGGCTTTGGCGGCGGAGGCACGGACTGCGGCGGGTTACCGGATGGATCCGTATTCGGCGGGGGCGGAGTACCGGGCGAAGCGGGAGGCGCGGAATCCTTATCGGCGGCAGCATGGGTACGGAGTAAGTTGTCCGGAGGTAGGGACGTTGTTGGAGTGGGAGGGGCCGGAGCTGTTTGCGGGGGAATTGCCTTGGAGTAGAATATAGACAGGAGTTGGAGCATGGCCAAGAAGACTGCCGAAATCGATCCGATTGTGGTGGAGACGCGAACTGCAGAGGCGCAGCACAATGTGCAAGTGCTGCTGGCGAAGTTTGAGCGGGAGTTGGCTGACCCGAACCTGCCTGCCGGGCGGCGGAAGTACCTGGAGACACGGCGCAACGTTCATGGCGATCTACACGACGTGTTCCGTCGATTGGCATAGTCGGGAATTGCGCGAGTGAACCCGGTATTTCTGACCCTTGCGGATGCCCTGGAAATTCATGACGACCAGATCGCGACCTATGGCGGGAGCGCAGGGGTGCGCGATCAGGGAGCTTTCGAGTCAGCCGTTCTGACGCCGCAAGCGACATTTGGCGGGGAGTTTCTGCACCGATCTATTCTAGCGATGGCGGCCGCGTACCTGTTTCATCTATGCCAGAATCATGCCTTCATTGATGGGAACAAGCGAGTGGCGGCGGAATCGGCATTGGTCTTCCTGGGAATCAACGGATCGCGATTGGCATTGAGGCGGGAGGAGTTCTATACACTCGTATTGACCGTGGCTTCGGGGACGATGGGGAAGGCCGAGTTGACTCAGTTGTTTGCGGCCAAGTGTCAGCGGGCGGAATAGACATCGTGGATGCGGAGGAGTCCCAAGCAGGTTTGTGTCTCGGGATTGAGGACGGGTAAGACGGAGATCTGCGAGGGACGGTCTTCCATCAGCGTGAGGGCTTGATGAAGGAGTAAGTCGGGGCTGGCGGCGATGGGGTTGGGGGTCATGATGTCGGCGGCGCAGAGGACGCGGAGATCGTCGTGACGGGCGAGGGCTCGACGGAGGTCGCCGTCGGTGATGATGCCGAGGAGATGGGCATCGGCATCGACGACGCAAGCGGCGCCGAGCGGGCGACGGGTCATCTCGACGATGAGTTCGCGGAGGGGCGCGCCGAGGGAGACGGCGGGGAAGTCGCGGTGCATCGTCTGATGGACGCGGAGATGGAGGTTGCGGCCGATCTGGCCGGCGGGGTGGAGGCGGGCGAAATCGGCGTGGGAGAATTGGCGGATCTCGGCGACGGCGAGGGCGAGGGCGTGGCCAAGCGCGAGGGCCGCGGTGATGGAACCGGCGGGGACGCCGAAGGGGTCGCAGGCGGGAGGGACGGTCGCGTCGAGGACCATGTCGGCTTCCTGGGCGAGCGGGGAACTGCGGTTGCCGAGGAGAGCGATGAGGGGGCAGCCGAAGGCGCGGAGGGTGGGGAGGAGTTGGAGGAGTTCGGCGGTGGCGCCGGAGCGGGAGAGGAGCAGAACGGGGTCGCCTGGGGAGAGGACGCCGACGTCGCCGTGGACGGCTTCGGCGGCGTGGAGGAAAACGGCGGGGAGGCCAGTGGAGGAGAACGTTGCCGCCAGCTTTTCAGCGATGCGACCGGACTTGCCGATGCCGGTGAGGACCACTTTGTGGCGGGCGGCGGCGAGGCAGGCGGCGGCGTCTTCAAAGTTGTGGTCGAGGCGGGCGGCGGTGCCGAGGATGGCATCGGCCTCCATGGTCATGAAGGCTTTAGCGCGGTCGATCATGGGCCTCAGTATACTAGGTCAGTTATGAGAATCCTTCGTAGAACGTTGCTGCAGTTGCCTGCGGCGGGATTGTTATTGGGGGCGGCGGCGCCGCGGCACCGGGAGGTATTTGCCAAGCCGGGCCGATTTGGAGGCTGGCCTGCGAACCACGGGATGTGGGCGTGGGGCGATGAGTTATTGGTGGGGTTTGAGGCGGGGTGGTTCAAGGCCAACTCTCTCGAAGGACGGGAGCATTCGATTGACTATTCGAAGCCGGCTGAACACGTGCTGGCGCGGAGCCTGGACGGGGGGGAGACGTGGACGATTGAGAAGCCGGCGGCGTTGATTCCGCCTCCGGGTTTGAAGGTGGCGGGTGTGCCGGGTGAGGCGGGCGGGAAGACGCCGTTGCCCTGTCCGGGGGGCATTGATTTTACGGTGCCGGGATTTGCGTTGACGGCGCGGATGACAAGCATTCATGTGGGGCCATCGCGGTTTCTGGTCACGGGAGACAGGGGCAAGAATTGGCAGGGGCCGTATGTGATTCCCGACTTCGGGACGCCGGGGATTGCGGCGCGGACGGACTATATCGTGGATGGGCCACAGACGTTGACGATGTTCCTGACGGCGGGGAAAACGAATCAGAAAGAGGGCCGAGTGATCTGCGTGCGGACCAAGGACGGCGGGAAGAGTTTCCAGTTGGCCGGGAACGTGGGCCCGGAGCCGGGGCCAGAAGATTTTGCGATTATGCCGAGTTCGTTGCGGCTGGGACCGAAGACGCTGCTTTCGACGATTCGGCACCGGAAGTTCATTGCGGCGTGGCGGAGCGAGGACGATGGGGCCACGTGGACGCAGCTTTCGCAACCGGTGGATGACACGGGGGGCGGGAACCCGCCGGCGTTGGTGAAGCTGCGCGATGGACGGTTGGTGTTGACTTACGGGTTCCGGAATAAGCCATATAGCATCCGGGCGCGGGTAAGCAAAGACGAAGGGCGGACGTGGGGACCCGATATCATGCTGCGCGATGATGGCGGGGCGTGGGACCTGGGATATACGCGGACCGTGCAGCGGAAGGACGGGAAGTTAGTTACGGTTTACTACTACAACACGAATGCAGGCGCAGAGCGGTTTATCGGCGCGACGATTTGGGAGGCTTAATGAAGTGGCTTAGTTTTTTGATTGCGCTGAGTGCCTTCGGGGCGGAGCCATTTCATAAGTCGGAGCTGATTTTTGCTCCGGAGAAGTGGCATAACCATTCGTCGTCAATTGTGGAGCTGCCGGACGGGAACTTGTGGGTGGTTTGGTTTCATGGGTCGGGCGAGCGGCAGAATGACGATGTCTTGATTCAGGGGGCGCGGCGGGTACGTGGGAAGTGGACGAAGCCGTTCGTGGTGGCCGATACGCCGGGGTTTCCGGATACGAACTGCGTGACGTGGCTGGATAAAGATCAGCGGCTGTGGCTGCTTTGGCCGGTGATTATGGCCAATACGTGGGAGTCGGCACTGATGAAGTACCGGATTTCGACGGATTACAACCAGACAGATGGGCCTCCGAAGTGGGGCTTTGCGGATAACATTCTGCTCATTCCTCCGCGGATGCACGAGCGGACGAAGGAAGTGATGGAGAAGGACCTGAAGGGTCCGGCGCCGAGAGCGCGATGGGCTTCGCAGATGATTGAGCTGAGCGCGGATAAGTTAAGCTCGCGAATTGGCTGGTTTACGCGGACGCACCCATTGCAACTGCCGAGCGGGCGGATTCTGGTGCCGATGTATTCGGACGGATACTCGTTCGGGATTATGGCGATTTCGGATGACAACGGAGTAACGTGGAAGTCAAGCGAGCCGATTGTGAGTTATGGGGGGATTCAGCCGTCGGTGGTGCGGAAGAAGAGCGGGGAGTTAGTTGCCTATATGCGGGACAATGGGCCTCCACCGAAACGGGTGATCCGGTCGGTGTCGAAGGATGACGGGCAGACTTGGACCGCAGGGGAGGATACGGAGATTCCGAA
>JBBQRA010000101.1:0-20460 GCA_038215275.1 Bryobacterales bacterium
GCTTTCCCGGCGTAATGTCCGGAGGTTTGGAATCCTTCTCTTACCCAGACACTGCTTGGAAAAAATACCGATTTCGATTTCTGCTTGATTAAGCCAACTTCCATGCTTGGGAGTGTGGTGAATGACGAATCTTTCCCAAACCTCCGATCCCATCTGGGAACCGAAGGCGTCGGTCAGAGACTTCTGGCAATGAATGTTGAGGTTGTCCAATACCAAATGGATTCTGGTGGCCTCCGGATACGACATGGCTAGTTTCAGTGCAACCAGGGCGAACTGAAACCCGGTTCGGTCTGGCGTGGGAAAGCAGAAGTGCTTGCCTGCTTTGGGTTCCACGGCAAGGAACGCATTAGCCGTTCCCCGGCGCTCGTATTCGCTGTCGAGCCGGGCCTCGCGTTCCGGCTTGGCCGCCGTGGCGGGTCGCACATCCGCATGAAGAGTGATGGGCTTTTCGTCCAGGCAGACCACCGGCTCTTTGGGATCGTACGGCTTCTCGTAAACGCCCAGGACATCTTCCATGTTGGCGATGTAGCGTTCATTCAGTTCAGGAACGCACCACATTTTTTTCCCGCCACGGCTTGAGGTCGTGGTGGAGCAACAGAATTCGGATTGCCTCTCTACCCACGCGGGGGACCAATCGCCTTTTGACCGCCTCCTCGGCAATCAACCGCACGGTCCAGCGACTTCGTCCCGCCGGCGGGTTGGAGCAGACCATCGCGATGATGCGCTGCTTCTGGCCATCGTCGAGCAGTGCAACTGCGCCGGGACGCTGCTTGTCGTAGAGGGCGCGAGACAATCCGCCCTCCTCAAACCGATGGCCAATCTTCCGGATCGCTTGGGATGAGAGTGGGACGAAGCGAGCGATCTGAGGGGCGCTGACGCCCTGCACCATCTGGATCAGGGACAGAGCACGCAAGATGGAGCGGACCGGCTGAACGCCGCCGCTGAGTAGTGTCTGCAATTGCTCGTGATCCTCGGAGGAGAGCTGGATCTGGAGTGGAGCCGGGGGCATACCCAAGTATGCATCCAAACATTCCATGGCAACAATGTTTTAAACTAACGGTTCCTGGCGGTCATAGCACTAGGCCGATGTGGAGCGGGGTTAAGTCGCATACCGGCAGCCGCCGAGACTGAAACTCTGAGGCTGCCAGTACGCGATGCTGCCTAAACTTGCCAGTTGAGCAAATGGAATCGGTCCTTATTCAAAACAAGCTAGCAGTGCGGATAGGAGCTGCCGTTCAAAATCGTTCAAAGGATTTGCTGCGACCTTGAAGGCAAACCTGGTGCGCGTCTCGCCGATCGGCACGGCCTGATTTTCGTGCTGCACAAGCTCGTCCAGTGTCTTAAGAACCTCAATGACGAATGGAGACTTGTCGCTGACCACCCTCGCGTAGACAAGTCGCTGCAGCCCTACGTGCCACTCTGCTGCTCTCCAAAGAACGGAGCGTTCTGGAGCGAAGCGCGGACCAATCACGAAGTCCTTGTACCATTCGTTATCTCGACCCATGTGGTTTGCCAATTGAAGCATCACTGGTTCTGGAAGAGCGTGCCCAAACACCAGAGAGGGACCTCCGACAAAATATCCTATCGTCAATCCCGGACTATATCGGGATCGTACTTGAAACCCCTCCCCGGTGGCGCCTGGACGTAGCGGATACTCCTGGTCGTTGGTCGACCACATTAAGAGCCGGCTTGCGCTCGGCCCCTTCGGGAATGGTGGGGGCGGCGCCGAATATCCAGTTCTCGCCGCGATGACGCTGGCCGACTCGCCATACTTACGCCACGTTGGATGCCCCATCGTCAGGGACTCGTCGTCCACCTCGGCCGCCAATACCCAGCGCACAAGCGGATACGTCGACTCTCGTTTGTTGGTGACTGCGTAGTCGTAGACGAATTCTCCAATGGAAGAGCGGGTGATACGGACCGTAGCCTGCGCGTGTGCCTTGTTCGCCAGTGGAATTCGGACGGTGTGATACGCTTTGGACTGAGCCATCGATGGACTTCGCGACTCCGGGAAATAAGCAATGTAGTCACCGGTCGCGGCGTCAACGAAAAGATACGTGTCTTTAGGGTATCTTTCGAGCAAGGGAACCCCAGTGGCTGGCCAAGGAGGCAGGGTTGAGAACGTTCCCTGCATTTGTGACACGCTCTTAGGCCCATCAGAGAATCCCCCCTGCGGTTGTGCATATACTGCTGAGCCAGAAAGTAAAAAAATGAATAATCGTTTCATGCTATTAGATTTCCTCTAGAACTCACAATGAATATGCCGATTGCCATCCGTGTTGGATGGGTCTTCAATCTGCGCAAACGAAGCACCGTAGAAGGTGCACAGGTCTCGAAACTCCGCAAGGTGTTCGGGCGGAATCGTGTAGTCCCCAGGTTTTCCCCTGACGTCAACCGCCTTTCCTCGGCCGTGGTTATGGTGCGAACCGGCCCATCTGTTGTTCGCTCTGATATCGAAGCGGCCTCCGAATGGGAGCGACATGTCGTTGACGGCGATCTTTCCTTGCGCGGGGTGATCGGCGATGAAATGGTTTGCCGTAGCCCACAGTCCCAATGCTGGCCCTATTTGCATCCAGTGATTGTATTCATTGCCGCCGTGGCCAGTCGTGTTGCCCCCGATATGAATCCATGGATCTTGCTCGGCGATCCAATAGAGATCGTTGTATCCGACCACATAATTTTTGCCTCCACAGGGATATTGTCCCCCAGCCGGACAAGCGATAACTCGCTCGTACTGTCCGGTAGCCCTGGCTCGCTACCAGCGTTCCACACTCTCCATATCCCCATGGTCTTCCAGCCTGAGTTGTCCCCAAATTGGTCTTGAGCTGCCATGAAAACCACTTTGTCGCCCCGGGCACGAGCTGCGAGGGGTGAGGCGAAGGCGGAATAAAACTGATATGCGATCGTAAGCGTGAAAGTAGTTCCGCTTCCGCTAGAAGAGACCAATGACACGCCACACTGAGAATTGGATGCCGGCGCGGCCGTTAAGCCTCCAGTATCCCCGACGAGGTAGAGCCCCCCCCCGAGCCGTTGGGTACAAAAGCGATATAGCAAGCGTACGTGCCGTCCAGCGCCTGATTGATCAAGACGTTGAGAACGGACAATGTTTGATAGCCTGACGTTCCGGAGGAAAACTGAAAAAGTGAAGGTCTGAGAACTAGAGCCGCCGCTTGCGGCCCAGCCCGGCGGGTCAACACTAAGTGGTTGTAGGATGGGTGGGCCGGTACTGGCGCTCGCGCTCACGGCACCGCTGAGTATGGTCACTCCAAAGAGAAGAAATGTTCGAATGGTATTTGACATAGGCAATACATCCCAGGAAGAATACAGCTTAATTACTCAAAAATCAATCAATAGTTGAAATAAGTTCGTAAAGTGGCCACAGTGTATTCCCCACCAACCCGCTACAGTCAACGACTCTTGGACGAAATCCATCGGATACCAGTTGAGACAAGACCAGCGAGTTCTGGTTTAGATAGCCGATTTCGGGGGGAGTTACTGCGGCCCTTGGCCTAGCCCGATGTGGAGCGGGGCGGCGCAACTGCTCGCGTAGCCGCAGGCCGTAGGGAGGAGCGGTGGGCGTTTCTCCTGCTTCGAACGGCCGGCCGGTTCCGTTACATTGCGTAAAAGAACGGCCGGCGCACCGAGGCGGGTCAACACTGCGTCGAGGCGGCCATCGTTGTCGAAGTCCGCGATCACCGCTCCGCGCCAAGCGCCTTTCGGGGTCACCGGGAGCGCCTGGCGGAAGACGCCATTCGATTGGACGAATACTGTGGAAGTCTCTTCGTAGACCTCGTTCGACACCGACGCGATGTTGTCCGTGACGTGACCATTGGCCGTGAGCAGGTCGAGCCATCCATCGTTGTTGAAGTCGCCGAATACCGCGCCCCAACCGGAACGGGTCATAGTCAGCGCACCGAGTTTGGCCGGGAAGGTGACGTCCTGGAAACGGCCGCCGCCCAGGTTGCGGAGCAGGGGGAAGGTTTCGCGGACGAGGGCGGTGAAGAGGAGGTCGGGGAGGCCGTCGCGGTCGACGTCGGCCACGCTTGTGCCCATAGCGGACACCGGTTGGCCGCTCTCGCTCAGCGCGACGCCGGATTCGATGCCGGTCTCGGAGAAGGTACCGTCGCCGTTGTTGTGGAAGAGGAAGTTCGGGAGATTGTCGTTGGTGACAAAAAGGTCGAGCCAGCCGTCGGCATCGAAGTCGGCGACGGCGACGGACATGCCCGTGCCCCGGTGGCGGGCGATGCCGCTGCGTTCGGAGACGTCTTCAAAGGTTCCGTCGCCGCGGTTGCGATAGAGGCGGTTCGCGAGCGGCGCGAACTCCTTGGGGTTGCAGTAGACGCGGACGCCCTTGGCGTCGTCGCCGCAGAATTTATTGTTGGCCGGAGTCCAGCCGAGGTAGTTGACGACGAAGAGGTCGAGGTGGCCGTCGCGATCGTAATCGAACCAGGCGGCGGCGACGGAGAAAGGTTCGTCGGCGATAGCGGAGGGGACCGGAGTGAGGGTGCCTTTGTCGTTGCGATAGAGGATGTTTCGTCCGGCGCCGGCGACGAAGAGGTCGGCGTCTCCGTCGTTATCGAAATCGCCGACGGCGGCGCCGATGGAGAAGCCGTCGCCGGGGACGGGGATGGCCTCCCATCCCGCAGCGCCGCGATTGCGGAGGAGGGTGTTGGCGTGTTTGGGGCCGGTTTTGCGAAGCGTGCGCGGGTCGGCGCCGTTGGGAAAGAAGAGGTCGACGAGTCCGTCGCCATCGAAATCGGCGGCGGCGAGACCGCCGGCCATGGTGGAGACGAGGTGCTTGGCGGCAGAGGGGGAATGGTTGAGGGTGAAGGGGAGGTCGTGGGTGGTGAAGCGGGGCAGGACGACCGCGCCGGTTGAGACGGCCACGGGGGCGCGGGCAATCTTTTCGAGGATCTGCCCGCCTTCGGTGTTCTTGGCGGCGAGGGCGGCTTGGCGGGCTTCGGCGTAGCGGCCGAGTTTATAGAGGGCGCTGGCGAGGCCGGAGCGGCCTTCGGGCGAGTCGGCACGGCGGTAGTGGGTTGCGGCGAGTTCGAGGTTTCCGCGTTCCTCTTCGATACGGCCGCGGAGTTGCCAAACGCGCGCGGCGGGTTCGCCACCGGAGAGGGCGACGGCAGTGTTGGCGAGCGCTTCGTCAAAACGGCCGCGGAGGAATTGGACGCGGGCGAGAAAATAGGGCGCTTTGAATTGGCCGAAAAGCGCTTCGGCCTTAGCCAATTCCCCACTTTGCTGCCAGGCGAGGCCGAGCAGCAGGGCGGCGGGACGGTCTGTCGGATTGGCGGCCAGATGCTTCTCGTAAAGCGAGGCTGCTTCGGCGAACCGTTGTTGCTGGTAAAATTGGGATGCCTGCTCTTTCGCCGTTTGTGCAAACAAAACGGCGGCCAGGAGCATGGCTGCGATGCGCATGAAACCATTTTACGGCGGCCCGGGAGTCAGCGTAGGTGGGCCGAATGTGTTAATCTCGATAGAGATAAGGGAGATTGGTTTTGGTTGATTTAAACACCCCCACCCAAGAAGCCGTGGAAGCGGCATACGACCGGACGGTCCGCGAAGATATTGAGCGGTTTCGCGCTGTCGCGTCCGACTTCATGGCCGGGAATTTGACGGCCGACCAATTCCGCGCTGAACGGCTGCGGCGGGGCGTATACTCCCAGCGGCAGGAAGGTGTGCACATGATCCGGACGAAGGTTCCGGGTGGAATTATGACCGCCGAGCAGATGGATTGCCTGGCGGATGTGGCCGACCAGTTTGCGGCGGGTAAAGGGCATCTCACCACCCGGCAGAACATGCAGTATCACTTCGTGCCGTTGCCGCAGGTGGCCGATCTGCTGAATAAGCTGGCAGATGTCCGCTTGACGACGCGCGAAGCCTGCTACAACACCGTTCGCAACATTACCGCTTCGCCGCTAGCCGGTTTGCTGGCAAATGAAGTGTTCGACGTCCAGCCGTATGTGCGCAAGGTCGCCTTGGCGTTCCTGCATAACCCGCTGACGGACGCGATGCCGCGGAAGTTCAAGATTGCGTTTTTTGGCGGCGGCGAACGCGACGATATGGCGCTCGCGATTCACGATCTGGGCCTGACGGCGGTGATTCGCGATGGGCAGCGGGGCTTCCGGACGGTGTTGGGTGGCGGACTTGGTCCGCTGCCGAACGAAGCTGTTCTGCTCGATGAGTTCCTGCCGGAAGATAAGCTTATTCCGCGGACGGAAGCGGTGTTGCGCCTTTTCAATCAGCATGGCAACCGCGGCAACAAGAACAAAGCCCGTTTGAAGTTCGTTCTGCGCGAGCGCGGTATTGATTGGGTGAAGGAAACGATCGAAGCCAATTTCGCTGACATTTTGGCCAACGGGGGCACTCCCGAGCCAACCTTTGTCCCCGAAAATTTCGGCGGCTTCCGGTTGCAGCCGTTCCCCCTCGGCGAAGGCGGCCAGTTGCCGATTTTGGGTTCCACCCCGGCAGATCCGGCGTTCGACCGGTGGCTTGAAACCAACGTGCAGGAGCAGAAGAATCCTGGCTACGCCATCGTTACTATTCGGTGCGAGCAAGGTAACTTGGTCAGTTCGCAGATGCGCGCGGCGGCGAGTATTGCCCGCGATGCTGGAGACGGCTACGTGCGGGTTGGGATCGACCAGAATCTGATGATCGCTTGGATTCCGGTGCACAATCTGCGCCGGGTGCATGCGGCGTTGCAGGTGGCGGGGTTGGCGGAGGCGGGCGCTTACGAGATCACCGATACGGTTTCCTGCCCGGGCGGTTACTCCTGCAATTTGGCATTGACGAAGTCGATGAACCTGGCGGCGGCAATTTCCCAGGCCGTCTCTGACTACCGCGACCCGCAGGTTCGCAAGATGAGCGTAAAGATCAGCGGCTGCCCGAATTCTTGCGGCCAGCACTGGATTGCCGATCTCGGATTCTACGGCAACTCGCGGAAGATCAACGGCAAGGAAGTGCCGTTCTACCTGATGCTGCTCGGCGGTGGCCATGACCGGGAAGGCATGCTGAAGTTCGGCTTGGCGATTCAGAGCCTGCCGGCGAAGTTGGCGACGGTGGCAGTGCGGCGGGTAATCGACCACTTCATGCAGGACCGTCAGGCCAGCGAGTCTTTCCGTGAATACGTGCTCCGCCACAAGGTGGCTTTCTTTAAGGAAATGACCGCCGATCTGGCCAAGCCGGCCGAGTTCACCGAAGAGATGTATATGGACTGGGGCGACGATGTGGCGTTTTCGCTGCAGTTGGGCCGCGGCGAGTGTGCGTCCTAGCCGACGATTGCGATACATTATGGGGCGAGGAATCTTTGCCCCATGAAAATTGAAGAGATTGAAGGAGTTGGGCCCGCCTACGCCGCGAAACTGACGGAGGCGGGTTTAACCAGTGTGGAGTCGCTCTTAGAGCAGGGCGGGGCGGCGAAAGGGCGTGCCGCGATTGCCGAGAAGACGGGCATCAGCGAGAAGCTGATTCTAAATTGGGTGAACCATGCGGACCTGATCCGGATCAAGGGCGTCGGTCCGCAGTTTGCCGAACTACTCGAAGAGGCTGGTGTTGATACGGTGAAGGAACTCCGTAATCGGAACCCCGCCAATTTAGCGGCCAAATTGATTGAAATCAACGAAGCGAAGAGTATCGCCGGTACCACCCCGAATGAGAAGCAGGTGGAGGGTTGGATTGAAGAAGCGAAGACCCTGGATCCCAAGGTCTCGCACTAGCGCCGGGTGAAGCGTGCGGACTGAGTTCGCCCGCCATCGGCCTCAATTGCGATCTGCGCGGCCACCAGTTGCTCCGTAAAGCTGATCTCCGTGATCTGAGCCATCGTGACTGGGCTCATCCCTTCGGCTTCGCGGAGGAAGGTGAGCAGACCGGTACCGGCATCGAACCCGATACGGAGGCAATCGCCCATACGGATCTGGTCGGTGGCGATTAGATTCGAAAGGGGCTGGACCAACGAACGCTCGATAGCCCGCTTCAGGTGCCGGGCGCCGTACTTGGCGTCGATGCCTTGCGATAGCAGGAATTCTTTTGCCTCGCCCGAGCATTGGAAGATGAAGGCGCGATCGGACGAGGATTGGAAAATCCGTTGTTGCACCTGCTTGAGCTCGATATCGAGGATCTGCCTCATCTGTTTCTCGCCGAGCGGCTGAAATACGACTACCTTGTCCAAGCGGTTCATGAACTCCGGCGTGAACTTCTTTCGCGCCGCCTCAACCCCGGAGCGCGAGATCTTCTCGGTCGTCTTTTCGTCCAGAGTGTCCGGGTTCACGGCGTCGGTCCGCTTCAGGCCGAAACCAAGTTTCGGCTGCAGCAGGCTCGACATCTCGGTGGTGCCCAGGTTCGACGTCATGAAGATCATCGCCCGGCTGAAGTCGACCTTGCGGTTGTCACCCAGCGTAAGTGTCGCCTTATCGAGAATTCCCAGAAGCAGATTCCAGAGAGAGTCCGACGCCTTCTCGATCTCGTCAAACAGAATGAAGCTCAGCCTCACCCGGTCCGAATGGTGCTGGTTGATGGTCTCCTGGCTAAGCAGCGGATGCGTTTCCCGGTGGCCCAGGTAGCCCGGCGGCGAACCGATCAGCTTTGCAATTTCATGGCTGTGCTGGAATTCCGCGCAGTCGATTTTCACCACCGCCCGTGGACTTCCCACGAGACTCTCCGCCATCGCCTCCACGATCCGCGTCTTACCCGTCCCAGTGGGCCCGAGGAACAGAAAGTTCCCCACCGGCCGTCCTGGCGGGTTCAGACCCGTCTGCTGCATCTGATAGATGTTCACGATCTGGTCGATCGCCTCATCCTGGCCAATCACCAGACGCCGCAGGTTGGAATCAAGCGCTTCTGCGTCCCTCCCTGTGCGGGAGGGATCGAGTCGCACATTGGTCGAAAGATTCCTTGCGGACGAACCGGATCCGGATAATCCTAGGCTTGCCAGTCGCGTCATACCACTACTCCTTTGCCATTTCATTTGGGGGTGCCAAGTTGTTGGTTGCGAAGCGGCGAGTTCTTCCGGCGTGCCCGTTCCAGGGAGCTCTCGGATTGGTCTGCGTAGTCCTCGAATCACCGATTACCTCACGAGAGGTACCAGCAATTCAGGTGCCGATTGAACCGAGAGCGAATTTTGAATCTATTTCCCCGGTTTTGATGGCCGAATTTCCACCCGGCTCACCAACGTCCGCGCCGGCATTCTAATCACCGCAAGAACCATATCGGCAACATCTTCCGGAGCAATCTTCCAATCTGAACCTTTTCCCGCGGTTCGGGGCGAAAAGTTTGTGTCCACGCTGCCCGGCATAATATAGGTCACCCGGATGTCTTCCTGCCGGTGATCGAGCATCATGGCCTCGCTAAAGCCATTCAATCCGAACTTCGAGGCGTTATAGGCCGCTCCGCCGGCAAACGGATTCTTCCCGGCCAGACTCGACAAATTCACGATATAGCCGCCGCCGCTCGTCCGCATCCGCTCGAGCGCCTCCCGGGAGCAATAGAAGCTTCCGCTCAGGTTGACGTCGATCGTCCGCCGCCAGTCCTCTACGGTCAGCTCTCCCGTCGGTTTGAAGATTCCGATGCCGGCGTTGTTGACCAGGATGTCCAGGCCTCCCAATTTGGCATCGGCGAACCGGAATAATTCCGCCACCTGTTCCGGAATGGAAACGTCGCACGCCGTGGCGTAGGCGTGGACGAAGCCTTTGGCGCGCAACTCCTCTTCGGCCCAGTCCGAATCGGTTCTGCCGCAGAACGCTACGTGGGCGCCCGCCTCCAGCAATTGCTCGACGATCGCTCGGCCGATGCCGCGCGTTCCCCCGGTCACGAGGGCTCTCTTTCCTTTCAATGAAGTTGTCATAGGGTTACTCGATATACTGTAGATACGGAGAAATGCAGGACGTCAGCATATTTTGGCTGCGGGTGGCGACGGTGCTCTATGCGGTCGGAATGGTCCATGTCCTGTTTTTCGTCTGGCGTCGCTCGAACCTGCTGTTTCCAGTCGCTTTGCAGACGTTCGCGGCCGGCACTTTGCTGCATGCAGTTTCCATCGTCGAACAGTCGATGCAAAGCGGGCATCTTGCGCTACAGACATTTCATCAAACCATCAGCGCTTGCGCGTTGCTCATCGCCGTAGCCTTCCTCCTCGTGTACAAACTGTACGATTTTTCGAGTCTCGCCGTCTTCATCTTCCCCATCACCTTCCTGATGGCGATGATCGGCGCCACGGCCGTTCCCGTGACGCCGTGGTCGGAGTCCACGCTTCGGGGCGCCTGGCTGCTGGCCCACGTCCTGTTGATCCTGGCCGGGTATGTCGCGATGCTTATCATGGCCGTCAGCTCCCTGTTCTACCTGCTGCAGGAACGCCACCTGAAAACCAAAACCACCGGCAGCCTGTTTGACCGGCTCCCCCCGCTCGGCACGCTCGATTCGCTCAGCTCCCGCTCCATGGCGATCGGCTTCGTCTGCACGACGGGGGGCGTCATCACCGGCTGCCTCTGGGCCTATATCGAATCGGGCACCCGCTGGATCAGTGAGGGCAAGGTGCATATCGCTCTGTTCACCTGGATCTTCTATCTCGTCGTGGTCTACCTGCGTTCGAGCGCCGGTTGGCGGGGCCGCCGGGCCGCATTCCTTTCCATTTACATGCTGATGTTCAGCGTGCTCACCTGGGTCTCCCACACCGACCTGCGGGACCTCCTCGCGCGATGAAACTGCACGTCACAGGTCTGAACCATCGGACGGCTCCCGTCGAGGTGCGGGAGCGCGTGGCATTTTCCGAGGCGTCGTTGCCGGAAGCCCTCCGCGAACTCCGGGAACGAACCGGGTTTCATGAAGGTCTGATTCTGTCCACCTGCAACCGCGTCGAAATCGCCGTCACCACCGATGACCAGGTGGACGCGCAACGGTCGCTCGAAGAGTTCCTCGGCGAAGCGCGCCACGTCGAACGCAAGAAGCTCAGCGGGCATATGTACGGCTACGACGACCGCGACGCTATCCGCCATCTGTTCCGCGTCGCCTCCTCGCTCGATTCCATGGTTCTGGGCGAGCCCCAAATTCTGGGCCAGTTGAAGCAGGCTTACGCGGTCGCCAAGAGCTCGGGTTCCGTTGGCAGCTATCTCGATACCGTGGTCACCCGCGCCTTCTCGGTCGCCAAGCGTGTCCGCACGGAGACGATGATCGGCCAGAACGCTGTCTCGGTCAGCTTTGCGGCCGTCGAACTCGCACGAGAGATCTTTGGCAATCTGAAAGATTGCCGCGTTCTGCTCGTTGGCGCCGGGAAGATGAGCGAACTCGCCGCCCGGCATCTCCACCGCAGCGGCGTCAGCAAGATCTTTGTCACCAACCGGACCCGCTCCCGCGCCGAAGAGATGGCGGCCATCTTCGACGGCACCATCATCGACTTCGACGGTTTCCTCCAGACGCTGCCCGAAGTCGATATCGTCATCGCTTCCAGCGCCGCACCCCACTACATCCTCACCCGGGACCAAGTGCAGAGCGCCATGGGCCCCCGCCGCGGCCGACCCATGTTTCTGATCGACATCGCCGTTCCCCGCAATATCGAACCGGCGATTAACCAGCTCGAAAACGTTTTTCTCTACGACATTGACGACCTCGGCAAAGTGGTCGACCAGAATCGCCAGGAACGCGAATCGGAAGCCGCCACCGGCGAAGCGATCATCGCCGAAGAGGTGGAAAAACTCGTTTCCCGTTTGAAGACCCGCGCCGCCACGCCGGTCATCGTCGAACTGCAGGAGCACCTCGATCAAATTCGCCGAACCGAAATGCAGCGCCTCCGCTCGAGACTTGGCCCGCTGACCCCGCAGCAGGAAGAGGCGATCGAAGCCCTCACGAGAGGGCTGATGAACAAGGTGGCTCACGGCGCGATCTCCGAAATTCGCAAGTCGGCGGCGCAGGAAGATGGCTGGCAAACCGTCAGCCTAGTTCGCCGCCTGTTCCGCCTCGAAAACGATGAATAACTCGCTCATTATCGGGAGCCGTGGCTCCCAGTTGGCGCTGTGGCAGTCGAACTGGGTGAAGGCCCAACTCGAACAACGCGGCTACACCGTCTCCATTGAAATCATCCAGACCACGGGCGACAGAATTACCGACGTGTCGCTTTCGAAGATTGGGTCGAAGGGCCTCTTCACGAAAGAGATTGAAGAGGCGCTGCTCGATGGCCGGGTCCACCTGGCCGTCCATTCCTGCAAAGACATGCCGACCGAATTGCCGGAGGGCCTGGTGCTTTCGGCCATCCCCGTTCGCGAGGATCCGCGCGATGTCGTCGTCGGCCCGAAGATTGGCGATCTGCCCGCTGGCGCCAAGGTCGGCACCAGTTCGCTCCGCCGCGCCGCGCAGTTGCAGGCAATGCGCCCGGACCTTGTCATCGAAAACATCCGAGGCAACGTCGATACCCGTCTGCGCAAGCAGCGGGAGGGGCAGTACGACGCCATCATCCTCGCGGCCGCAGGGTTGCACCGCCTGGGGTTGGCCGCGCATGTGGCCGAGTATCTCGAGCCGGAGCAAATGATGCCAGCCGTCGCGCAAGGCGCTTTGGCGATTGAAACTCTGATGTCCGGACCCGGCTTTGCCGCCGCCTCGCTGCTCGACGACGCGGCCACACGGCTCTGCGTCACCGCCGAACGCGCGGCCCTGCGCGCTTTGGGCGGCGGCTGCCAGGTTCCTTTCGGAGCCCATGCCACGCGCAACGGTGATGCGGTCACAATCCATGGAGTTTGTGTTTCGCCCGATGGCCGCGTCGTCGTTCGCGCCTCGGCCGAGGGCATCGATGCCGAAGCCACCGGCGCGGCGCTCGGTCAGCGGTTGCTCGACGGCGGAGCCCGCTTCATCCTCGATCAGGTCTACCACCCATGAAGGTCTACCTCGTCGGCGCCGGGCCGGGCGATCCCGGCCTGCTGACGATCAAGGGCCGGGATGTCCTCGCCCGCGCCGACGTGATTCTACATGACCATTTGGCCAGCGACGCGGTGCTCGAATTCGCCTCGCCCTCTGCGGAACGGATCTACGTCGGCAAGAAGAAGGCGGACCACGCGATGCCGCAAGAGGAGATCGCCCGTCTGATGATTGGTCACGCCCGCGCCGGCAACCTCGTGGTGCGGTTGAAGGGCGGCGACCCGCTGATTTTCGGCCGGGGCGGGGAAGAGATGGAGGCACTCGTCGAAGCGGGCGTCCCCTATGAGATTGTTCCCGGTGTCACGGCCGCGCTCGGCATTGCAGCCTATTCGGGCGTGCCGCTGACGCATCGGGACCATACGAGCGCGGTGACGTTCGTGACGGGCCACCAGCCGGAGCGGATCGATTGGTCCCGTGTCGGCCATGCCGAAACGCTGGTGATCTATATGGGGCTCACCGCGATCGGCGAGATCTCCGCCCGCTTGATCGCTGCCGGACGGGATCCGGCGACGCCCGCGATGGCCGTGCGTTGGGGCACCCGGCCCAACCAGCAGACCATCGTTGCGACGCTCGCCGACCTGCCTGCACAGGTCGCCGCCGCGCAGATGCGCCCACCGGCTTCGGTGGTGATCGGGGAAGTGGTGGCGCTGCGGGAGAGGTTGAACTGGTTTGAAAAGCTGCCGCTGTTCGGGCAACGCATTCTCACCACCCGCGCCGGCATGGCGGAACCGTTGCGCGCGCTCGGCGCAGAGGTGTTCGAACTCCCCACCATTGAGATTCGGCCGCCTCAGGATCCGGCGCCGCTCGCCGCCGCTATCGCGCAGTTGGCCAGCTACGATTGGCTGATCTTCACGAGCGCCAACGGCGTCCGCGGCTTCCTCGCCGCGCTTGACGCGAGCCTCGTCGATCTGCGGCAACTCCGTGCCCGGCTGTGTGCCATTGGTCCGGCCACGGCGGCCGCGCTGACGTCGCTGCACTTGAAAGTCGACGTCATCCCCGGAGAGTACGTCGCCGAAAGCCTGGTCGCCTCACTCGAAAGTTACGAACTGGCTGGCAAACGCATTCTTCTGCCGCGCGCCGCCGTCGCGCGCGATGTGGCGCCGAACGCACTGCGCGAGCGGGGCGCCACGGTTGACGCCGTGGAGGCCTATCAAACCGTCGTGCCACCCACCGACCTCTCCGCCGTCGACGCCGCCGATTGGGTGACGTTCACGAGCTCCAGCACCGTCAAGAATTTCCTCGCGCTCGGCGGAGGGCGGCTCCTCGAAGGGGGAGCCCGCATCGCTTCCATTGGCCCCATCACCAGCGCAACCGTCCGTCAGCATGGGCACCCCGTCACGGTTGAAGCCCGTGAGTTCACCATTCCAGGATTAATTGCGGCCCTCGTCGAATTTCGCCACACTCAATCGTTATAGGGCATTAGGCAATTTCTTCTACTCCTCCACGATCCGGCGGATTCGCCGTTCCTTTCAATGAGCCCCGCCGAAATGCAGGCCGTCATTGAACGCTATACGAACTGGGCGGGCAAGCTCGCCGCTGAAGGCCGCATGAAAGGTAGCAACAAGCTGAAGGACGGCAGCGCCCGGCACCTCACTAAGCTGGGCGTGATCGACGGACCGTTTCCTGAAACCAAAGAGATCATCGGCGGCTACTTCCTGGTCGAAGCAGCCAATTATGACGAGGCGGTGGAGATCGCTCTCTCCTGTCCGCATATCGAATTCGGCCGCATTGAAGTTCGTGAGGTCGAAGTAATTTAACGCCGTGCAGGAACTCGTCGAAAATCTGTTTCGGCGGGAAGCGGGCCGGATCGTCGCGTCACTCACGCGGTCATTCGGTCCGGCCAATCTGTCACTCGCCGAAGACGCCGTGCAGGAAGCGCTGATCCGCGCGCTCCGCCTATGGCCATTCCGCGGCGTACCCGCCAATCCCGGCGCCTGGCTCCACACCGCCGCCCGCCACTACGCTCTCGATCAACTTCGCCGATCGGCTAAAAAGCCGGGTCTCGAACCATTGCCGATTGCCGTCCCCACTTCGATGGATGATTCGCTGCAGCTGATCCTGCTCTGCTGCCACCCGGCGATTCCGCCCGAAAGCCACGTGGCGCTCATTCTCAAGACGGTCAGCGGCTTCAGCGTCGCTGAGATCGCCCGGGCCTTTCTCCTCCCTCCGGAGACGATCGCGCAACGGCTCGTCCGCGCCAAACGCACCATTCGGGAGCAGGGGCTGCAGCCGAATCCAGATTGTCTCGAAGCCGTCCACGCTGCGCTCTACCTGCTGTTCAACGCTGGCTACCCGGCCGGTGGAGAACACTGTGAAGAGGCCATCCGTTTGACCGAGTGCCTGCTCGACGCCGGTCTCGGCACCGCCGATACGCAGGCGCTGCGGGCACTCTTCTATCTCCATGCCGCCCGCTTCCCTGCGCCAGTCGCGCCGCATCGCGCGGTGCTCGGCTACCAGGCGCTGCAAGCAGCTATGAAGGCGGCCGAGCTAAGCCCTTGGCATCTGGAGGCCGGCATCGCGGCCGCCCATCTGTGGCGTCCCATCGACTGGGAGCACATCATAATGCTATATAGCAATCTATACTCCGTGAAGCCCACCGCCATTGTCCGGCTGAACTGGGCTGTCGCGCGCGCCCAGGCTGGCGAGCGCGAAAAAGCCAGGGAGATGCTCGCCGCCATCGCCGCGGGCGGCGAACTTAGCGGTTACGCGCCGTTTGATGCTACCGTCCGCGCCGGCCTTTAGGCTTCATCGATCTGGCCAGTTTCTCACGGTCCTCCGAGCGCAAATTCTCGCTGCGCGCAATCTCCTGCAGGTGCTGCATCGCCTGCCGCATCGCGGCCCGGTCCACCGCTTCGCCGGACTGCCGTTTCGTACGCGCCTCGTCGACCACTTTCGAGGCGCTCTCATACTTCTGACGTTCCTGCTCATTCAGGTTGCCGTTCTTCACCGCGGTCTCCAACTCACCGCGCATCTTCATTTGGCCGCCGCCACCGCGCTTCTGTGCATAAGCCGGCGCCAGGGCCAGGGTCACCGAGAGGAGAACAAACAAAATGAGATGGTTCATACCCTCGTGAACCCGCCAGCCGCCGCCGCGTTGCGGTAGGTTTGTAACGATGTCTTCCGCACATATCGAAATGACGGCCGCGCTCAGTGACTACCTCCGCGAGGTTTCGCTCCGCGATCAGCCCCTGCTCGCCCGCCTCCGCGCCGAGACCGCCACTCACCCCCGCGCCATCATGCAAATCACCCCGGAACAGGGCCAGTTCATGCAACTGCTGCTCCGGTTGATCGGCGCCCGGCGCACGATTGAGATCGGCGTCTTCACCGGCTACAGCGCTCTGGTGACCGCCCTCGCTCTGCCCGCCGACGGCCAGGTAATCGCCTGCGATATCAGCGAAGAATGGACCTCCGTCGGACGTCCCTACTGGCAGGAAGCTGGCGTTGCGCACAAGATCGACCTTCGCCTCGCACCCGCGCTCGAGACGCTCAACAGCCTCAAGGGCCCGTTCGATTTCGCCTTCATCGACGCGGACAAAACCAACTACGACGCCTACTATGAGCACTGCCTGGAACTCGTTCGCCCCGGCGGTCTCATCCTCATCGACAATACGCTCTGGCACGGTGATGTGATCAATCCCCAGAAGCAGGACGCGGACACGGTGGCCATTCGGGCGCTGAACAAGAAGCTGCAGGCCGACCAGCGCGTGGACGTCTCGCTGCTCCCCATCGGCGACGGCCTCACCGTTTGCCGAATATGTCCTTAAGCACGGAGGTCACTCGGGCCGCCGGGTTCTTTCGCATCTGCTTCTCTTCCTGCGCCACCATGTAGAACAGGCCGTCGAGACCCTTGCCCACCACGTAGTCTTCAATGTTCACGGTCTCGATCTTGCTGGCAAACGGAATCTTCAGGAAGCGGCCAATCAGATCGTTATATTGCTTCGTCGCGCCCACTTGTCCCATCGCCTCCGTCACTGGCGGCCGGAAGGCGACGGCCAGCGGATCGTAGGTCTTGCGCTTAAAAAAGTCAGTGACGGCGGTGTCGCCGCCGGTCAGAAGTCCGCGGGCATCGTCAAGTTGATGGTCCTGATCGCGTTCGCGAAAATGGGCTTGGCCAACGGCGCCGCCTTTTCCGCGGCTCGGTTCATCAACAGGACGAACTCGTCTATCTTCTTGCCCATGCCGATCATCGTCAGCCCGCTTACGAGTGGCTTCAGCTTCGGCGGCATCAGGATTTTAATGGCTTCGTTTCGAAAGTAGCCGTCCAGGCGACCGGTAAGGTCGACGGCGTTATTCAGCCCCACCGTCAGCACCTCCTTCAAGCCCAAGCTGGTCCTATCCGTCTGCGCGGGGAGTGTCCCGGCGGCCAGTGCCCAGAGCAACGAACGGCGTCCGACTACCATATATAGTCTTTCGCCTCTTGACGGCGAGCATAGCTATCAAGAATGTGCACGACGCGCAAGCGCTTCACCTTGTCGCTCGAAAGCGCGCCGATGGGAATGTAGATAATTGACCGGCTCAGCCGGCTGGCGATGGAGCGGAAGACGCTGCGCGGCGGTTTCGCGGCGACGTAGACGACGTGACGCTCCACGGAGTAGTCAAGCGCGGCCAGCAACAGCGTCTCCGGCTTGGATTCGGCGAAGGCGTAGTCCGGGTCGCTCCAAACGTAGGACATGCGGCGCGCGGGCAGAGTCATCAGGAAGCCGCCGTACTCGGCGCGCCCAATGCCCGGGCCCACTACGTGTTCGGCCGGATTGGTGGCGTAAAACGCCATGTCGGATTCGTTCTGATGTTCGCCCTGCCAGGTGGCCAGATAGGTGTAGCGGTCGGTTGGATCCTCGTCGAAGATCACGCAGAGCGCTCCGACATCACCCGCGATCCGGTTGGCTTCGCGGACGAAGATCTTGCTCTTGTGCCAGTTCCGCAGCGTCTCGCGCAGGTCGATGCCATCGAGTAGGGAGGTGGTGAACTCCTGCACCTTCATCCGGTCTTCGCTCAGCAGGCGCCGGGCCTTGTCCTTCAGAAACCGCCCATACGTTTCAATCTCCAGGTCCTCCGGCGGATAGCTGCAGATCGATTCGCCGTCGAGCTTGTGCTTCCAGTCGCCGGGTTCCTTTTCCCGCTTGCGCTGCTTCAGCCCACGCGGCATCAGGCGCTGCTTCGGACGCGGCAGGCGGCGGCGCAGACGGATCTTCTTCGTGTTTAGCCAGACGTCGTCGGCCTGGATCCGCATCGTCTCCATGTCGGGGGCGATCTGCTGGGCCGGATACTTGTTGGCGAGCTCCCACACCTCCCAGCCATAGTTGTCATCGACGATGGACCGCGCGGCCACGGTGACATCAAACAGGCCGGCGACCAGGTCGTGATTCGTGCGCGCTAAGTTCCGCGTGTACTTCGCCAGCAGCCGCCGCTGCCAATGGGAGACCGTGTCGCCGGTGTTCTTGTGATAGTGCGCTTCAGCTTCGCGGAGCAGATCGAAATTCGCCCGCTGCCGGTCGATCAGCGCGTCTTCCTGCCGTGTAATCCGCCACAGCTCATAACGCTGCTGCAGATAGGGCATCTCGGTGGTGATCTCCGCCAGGCATTCGGGGTCGGGGTTCACGAGACGCACGCGGGACGCCTTCACGCGTTTGGCCGGTTCCTCCTGCGGAATCTGCATGGCGTCGAGCAGCGGGTCCAGCAGGTTGAAGGACACGACGATCAGCGTTTCGGCAAAGGGGTCTGCTCCTTGCAACCGCCACGCCATGCCGGCCCCATGGGCTTCGAGTTCCTGGTCCCGCGGCGGCGGCTGCAGCCGGTAGGCTTCGGTGTATTTGTCGAGCCCGATCCGCCGCACCGCGTAAGGGTCCGGATACTGCGCCGCGACGTGCGGCCGGTCCTGCAAAGCGGGCTCGATGAAGAGCACCTCGGCATCGATCTCCCGAGCCGTTCGCACCGCTTCGACGAAGGGATCGCACGGCTCGACCGGAACGTAGACGAACGAATCTTCGTCCAGATCGGAGGCGTCCGGCGTGGGGTACATCAGCGCGGAGTACTGGGGCAATCGGTCAATGGCGCGGAGATAAAACTCTTCGCAAGTGTGCGGCAGCTCCACCGCCACCACCTTTGGCCGGGCCTCCAAAATCGCCTGCCGTACTTCGATGGCGAACTCCATGCGCCCCGGCACTACCGGGAAGTAGCGCCAGGCTCCGCGGCGGAGGCTGCCGGCGTCGTCAGTCCCGGGGAACATAGCGCAGGGCCTCTTCGCCTAGCGTTTCGAGAATAGCGATGCGCATGGCGTCGCCGGCCATATTGCCGTCTTTGGCCATGTGCCGCAACTTGCACGTGTACCGGGCGATATTGATGCCGTCGCGTGCGGAGTAGCGCTCGTCGGCCGCATGGGCGTGCTGCAGAAATTCGGTGACGTATTCGAGAATGCTCTCCTCGGCAAAGGGCAGGTTCTCGCGGAGAATCGCCAACTCTTCGTCGTAGTTCGGGAAGTCGATCAGAATCTGGGGCTGCAGGCGCGAATGGATGTACTCGGGCAGGTCGAAGGTGGAACTGTCATCGTTCATCGTCGACACGATTCGGAACAGCGGGTGGGCCTTGATCTTGATGCCCGCAATAATCGACTCGACGTAGCGGCGATTGTCGAGCAGCGGAGCGAGGGAGGCCCACGATTTCTCGCTCATCCGGTTGCCTTCGTCGAGGATGCAGATGCCGCCGCGGATCATGGCCGTGACGAGTCCGGAGGCCACATACCGCAGTTGCCCTTCGCCTTCGATCACCGGCGTCACCAGCAAATCTTCCGGCCGCGTATCGGAGGTGGCCTGCATGATGTACACCTCGCGTCCCAGTCGCTTGGCCGCTGCGTAGGCCAGCGTCGTCTTGCCCACGCCGGGCTTGCCTACCAAACGCGGGCTCATCGGCAGATCCCGCTCGTCAATCACCAGCCAGGCGGCCAGCAGTTGGCGAAGGACATCGTCCTGCCCAACCCATTCGATATTCAGTTCGTCCGGATGCGCCAGGTGCAGGCGTACCCCATCTAGTTCAACGACCATCCCGTCATTGTCGCAGTAAACTGGGAACTTGTTGCTCCGTGCCTTCGCCTTCCTGCTGTTGGTAATTCCCGCGTGGGCAGAGGTGGAATTGCATCTCACCTTCCGGATGCTTGAGAAAGTGATCAGCGAGCAGGTGTTTACCGCGGAAGGGCGAAAGTACGTGCGCGGCTCGAAGACCGCGAAGTGCTCATTCGCCTATCTCGAAGCGCCGCAAATCGGCGAAGCAGCGGGACGGTTGATCGTGCGGGCCAAGTTTACTGGCCGTTCCGCGATGGACTTTCTTGGCCGCTGCGTGGGGATGGGGGAGTCGTTCGACGTGATAATTCTGGCAACGCCCTATGCCGACCAAACGCTACTCCGGTTGAAAGAGGTCGTGGTGGAGCCGGCCGATGGGCGCAAGACGCTCTACTCGCGTCAGGTCTGCGCTGGTCTCGCCGCCGAACTGCCTCGGCAGATGCAGTTCGACATCGCGCCGGAAGCTAAGCGGATCCTCGAAGCGCCGATGCTCGATTTCCCATTCACGCGC
>JBBQRA010000102.1:0-20322 GCA_038215275.1 Bryobacterales bacterium
GCTTCCAAATGCGCGAATACCTGCACGTTCAAATCGGCAGTCTTGTTCCAGGTCTTTCCAGAGGCGACGTACTCGCTGCCGAACTTGCCGGAGGTGTCATAGAGGAACAGCTTGCCGTCCGCGCCGTCCTGGCGGCTCGAACTCTTGGCCGCGTTCGCTCCGTGCGTAAACCACGCCTGGCCGTCCCGGCCCGTTCCGAAACTGCCGAACCGATAAGTCTCTCCGCCATCGACTGCCAGCTTGAGGTTCTCGAAATCCAACTGCCAAATCCGATAGTGGACGCCAAAATCGTCGTACAGCGGCGCACCCTCCATCACCCCATCCAGGATGCGGACGTTCGCCGAACCCTCGTTGCTGCCGGGCGAAAGATCGGCGGAGACGGCCGCGCTCAGGTCACCGTCTGCCGGACCGACAAACAATTGCACCTTCGAATAGAAATCTCCCAGCGCGGCGGGATCGACTCCCCTTGCTCCGGGCACCGCCCAGACGCGCACCTTGTCCACTACCCACTTCTCGCCGGGTTTGCCCAGACGGAACTCATCGGCGACAAAGCCCTGCTCGTAAAGCGTCCAGCGGACGTTGCTGCGCTCAGCCACGCCAGCCGCATTGTTCCAATTCGCCTGCGGGAGACCGCGATCCACAATCAGAGCCGACGGGTCGGCCGCAAACGCCGCCATGGTCCCGGCGGCAAACAGAGAAACCAGCTTCATTCCCATATCCTATCAATTTGCTCCACTTACTTTTCCGAGGTCGGTGCTGATGGTACGCAGGCCGAACGGCAGCGGTACCGGTTTGGTCGTGTCGTACTTTTCCTTCTGCCGGGAGCCGACGGCCGCGATCATCTGTTCGACGACGAAGGCGGGAATGCGGATGCTCTCAAAGGACGCTTTTTCGACCGAGAACGTGGTCGCGCCGGCGGTGGGCTGCAGACGGATGTCCACCTGCACTGCGCGCTTCCCACTCAGGATGGGCCGCAGCAGCGTAGGCACTGTGCCGGGCCGAAACTTCTCGACGGCGTCAAAGTCGATGGTGACGAGCGTCGCCACATAGTTACTCGGATAAAACTGCACGCGCATGCTGTCCAGGCCTGGCCGCGGGTTCACACGGCTGGCGTGGCGCAGATACTCGTTGACTTCGGCATCGGTGAGCGTGAAGCTGACCTTCTGCGCGGGCTGACCGGCGGACTTGGCGGCCTGCGCCTGATTCAGGCTGTTGAACAGGTTCAGCACCTTGGTCACGGCCGGCGATTCGGCCTGTGCGGCGAGGGACAAGAAGAACACCAGAAAGAGAGGTAACCGCATCTCCTACTATCTTGTGCTAACTGGGCCCCCCGCGGCTAGTGGGTTAGCGGAGCTTGGCTAAACGGATCTCGTCATCGATTTCGTAAATCTTATCTTCGAGATTCTTGGTGGGCGCTCCGGCGGCATTGGCTGCTTCAAGCTTCTTTTGCGCTGCCGCCAGCCGTTTTTCCAATTGGCCCAGCTTGGGATCCGGCGGGGCGGCCGGGATAACGGCCGGCGCTGGGGCGGTTGGCACAAGGGCGGCTTTGGGCTTCTTGCTGCCCGCGGCCTTGTACTCGAACTGCGTGACCCCGGCGGGTAGTTTGAGCCCGACGCCGAAATCGGCGCGGTACTCCTCGGCAATCTGGATCGCTTCCGTTAACAGGTCGCGATAACGCGTCTCCATCGCTCGCATGGCTTCCGCGCGCAACCCTTCTCCCTGCTGCTTCCAGCGGTGGTACTCCGAAATGACGTCTTTCATCGCTCCCTATCGTACCCCCTTATCGCGGACTGGGACGGCCGGCGGGGCGGGGACAGCAGTCAATGGGGCAAACGCTGGGGCGGGGCGGGAGCAGGCCGATGGAAATCGGCGGGGCGCCGTACTGATATTCGTTGACGAGTTCGCGCACCATGGAGACAAACCGCGGATGGGTGCCCGCGGTGGCGGCGCGGAGAAACGGCAGTTCCAACTCCTCGGCCAGGTGCTTGGCTTCGTAGTCGAGGTCGAACATGACCTCCATGTGGTCGCTGATGAAGCCGATGGGCTGGACGACGACAGCCGCCGTTCCGGCGGCCTTCTCGGCGCGCAGGGCGTCCAGGATGTCTGGCTCGAGCCAGGGCTGCGTGGGCGGGCCGCTGCGGCTCTGATAGACGAGTTCCCAGGCGCCAAGGCCAGCGCCCTCGGCGACAAGGCGGCAGGCTTCGCGCAACTGGCCGGCGTAGGCGCAGGTATCGGCCATGGCGTTGGGGATGCTGTGCGCGGTGAAGAGGAACTTGGCGCCGGGCAGGGAAGCGGCGGCGGCGCGGGCGCTTTCGATCATCACCTCGATGAAGCCGGGATGATTAAAGAAGCGGCGGATGGTGGTGATCTCGATATCGCCTACGGCGGCGACGGCATCGGCGATGTTTTCGCGATATTGCCGGCAGCCGCTATAGGAGCTGAAAGCGGAGGTAGGGAAGGCTAGCGCGCTCTTCACCCCGTCGGCCTTCATGGCGGCGACCGTGTTGGTCAGATAAGGGTCCCAGTTGCGGTTACCCCAGTAGAGCGGCAGGTGGATGCCGTGGGCGGCGAAATCCGCCTTCACCGCGGCGAGCAGTTCGCGGCAGTGGCCATTGATGGGGCTGATGCCGTCGAAGTGGTAGTAGTGCTCGGCCACTTCGAGCATCCGTTCCTGCGGGACATTGCGGCCGCGCAGGACGTTTTCAAGGAAGGGAATGACGTCTTCCCTTTTTTCAGGCCCGCCGAAGCCGACGAGCACAAACGCATCAAAGTTTTGATCTGCTGGGTTCTGATCTGCCATATTCTTCCTTGAAGGATGCCGGGATGCCGGTCCGGTAGCTAGGATATTCGAGGGTGATGCCGAGGCGGGCGCGGACGGCGGCGCCGTTGACGCGGCGGTCGGCGCGGCGGGTTTCATCGAGCGTGCCTGGGGGGACTGCGGGGGGGAGGGGGAGGCCGAGCAATTCGCAGCAGAATTCAGTGATGGCCATGGTGGTGCAGGGCTCTTCGTCGGCGACGGGCCAAGCGCCGGTGAGGTGGCCGGTGAGGGCCGCGACGGCGTGCGTAGCGAGGTCGTCGACGTGGATGCGGGAGACGAAGTTCGTGCCGTCTCCGCCAATTTTCCATTTGCCTTCGCGGATGGAGACGTGGGCGCCACGGCCGGGCCCGTAGATGGCGGCCGGGCGGAGGATGCAACTGGACCAGGGGCCGCTGCTGACGGCGCGTTCGGCGTCGAGGCGCAGCGTCTCGCGCGGGGTGCGGGCGTTGACGGGCGTTGTCTCATCGACTTCGCGGGCGTCGCCGTAGACGCCGGTGGTGGAGAGGTAGACGATTCGCTGGGCCTTGCCGCGGAGCGCGTTAATGAGCAGTGGGGTGGCCTCCCAGGGGCCGTCTGCTGATCGAATTACCGGGATGGAGTGGAGCACGGTCCAATCGTCGCCCGGCACGGTTTCGAGGAACGAGACGTCGGGCAGAGGCAGGCTCCGGGAGTTGGTGCGGAGCACTTCATGGCCGGCGGCTTCGAGGCGGTGGGCGACCCGCTCGCCGGTGAACCCGGCCCCGAGAATGAGGAAGCGCAACGCTACATCACTCCGTATTTGGCGAAAGCGTCCACCGTGCTCATGCCGTTCTCGATGGCGACGCGGACCAGATTCTCGCCCTCGAGCTTTTCGAGCGCCCGGCGGATACACTCCTCCTCGACCGCCTTGGGGACTACCAGCACGCCGTCGCGGTCGCCGAAGATGAGGTCGCCCGGGTTGACGACGACCTGGCCGAATGGGACGGGGACGCGGAAATCGGCGACTTCGCCGCGAGGACCTTGATCCTGGGCGTAGCATCCGGCGGAGAACACGGGCAGGCCGACGGCGAGGATGCCGGCGGTGTCGCGGGAGTAGCCGTCCATGACGGCTCCGGCGGCTCCGAGGTGGCGGGCGCGGGTAGACATGAGTTCGCCCCAGAGCGCGTAAGGTGGATGGCCGGCGGCGGCCACATAGACTTCGAGCGGCTTGAGATCGTCGAGGGCTTCGAGCATGAGACCGAACGGCTTTCGCCCTGGCGCCGTATCTTCCGGCAGCGTGACTTCAAGAACGGGCATGGCGCGTCCGGCGATAACCATGTCGTCGCGAAGGGGGCGCACGCCGGGGGGCAGGAACTGATGGAGAAAGCCCATCTTGTCGAGTACATCGCCGAGGAGAGCGCTGAAGACGCGCTCGCGCAGCATCGGCATTAATTCCAGATCAGGCAGCATGAGGTATGTCCTTAAAGAAGCGCCGCAACATCAGCGTATCCATTCTCTTTCGCAATTTCACGAGGTGTTTTGCCGGCCTTGTTCCGGATCAGGCGATTGGCGCCTCGCTCGAGCAGTAGTTCTACCACGGGCAGGCGCCCCCAGGAGGCCGCGAGAAATAACGGGGTGGCTCCGTTTTCCTTTTCCTGCAGATTGATGGCGGCGCCTTGATCGAGCAGCAGGGCGGCCGCTTCCCGCCGGCCGGCCAGGGCCGCGTCGTGCAGGGGGCTGGCTCCGGCACTGTTGAGAGTGGAGACCCGGGCGCCGGCGCTGAGCAGAACTTGCAGGACGTCCAGATGGCCTTTGAGCGCGGCGTCATGCAGCGGCGTCGAGCCGTTGCTTGTGGGCAGGTCCGCCTTGCCGCCGTGAATGAGGAGCCACTCGATGAGATCGGTCTGCCCGGAGACGACGGCCGCTTCGAGGCGACTCTGGACCTTCTCCAGCATTACCCCGTGCGCAAGCAGCGCGTCGGCGGCGGCGAGCTTGCGAGAGTGGAGGGCGAGGTCGATGGGCAGTGCACCCTCTCCGTTGGGACTGGTGGCGGGAGCGCCGGCGGCCAGGAGCAACTTGACGACGTCGGCATGCCCTTTCTGGGCGGCCACATGGAGTGGCGAAGACCGGGTGGTTGGATTTAACCGTTTGCCGTCGGCGCCGTGCTTCAATAAGATCGCCACGATGGTGACCTGCCCCTTCCAGGAGGCTTCTTCGAGCGGCGACACTCCGCTTTCATCGGCTACATCGACCTTGGCCCCACGGCCGATCAGGAACTCGACTAGCTCTTCGTAGCCCCGGTTGGCGGCCAGATGCAGCACGGTGGATCCGGCGCGGTCGCGGGCGGCGAGGTCGGCCCCGCGATCGAGCAGCAGCGTGACGATGGGGCCGCGATTGGTGATGATGGCGTAGTGCAGGGGCGTGGAGCCCCCCTCGATGTGGCGCGCGTTGACGTCCGCGCCGGCGGCGAGCAACGTCTCGATTACCTCGCGATGCCCGCTCCAGGAAGCATCGTGGAGCGCGGTACCGCCCAACATATCCGGCGCGGAAACCGGGACGCCCGCTTTCAGCAACTCTCTCACCCGCTGCGCGTCCCCGGCGCGAGCCGCCGTATGCAGCTCGCTCGCCAGGGCTGGAAGCAGGAAGAGTGCGCAGCTACTTGCGATTCTCCAGAGTGACGTAATCGCGCTTTCCTTCGCCCAAGTATATTTGCCGCGGGCGGCCAATCTTCTGATCTCCATCACAGATCAACTCCTCCCACTGGGAGAGCCATCCGGAGGTGCGGGCCACCCCGAACAGCACGGTGAACATCTCCACCGGGAAGCCCATCGCCTCGTAAATCAGGCCGGAGTAGAAATCAACATTCGGGTACAAACGCCGTTTGACGAAGTATTCATCGTTTAGCGCAATCCGCTCCAGTTCCAGGGCGACGTCGAGCAGCGGGTTACGGCCGGTGACAGCGAAGACCGCGTCGGCGGTCTGCTTCACGATTCTGGCGCGCGGATCGTAGTTCTTGTAAACGCGATGGCCGAAGCCCATCAGGCGGCCTTCGCCGTTCTTCACGCCTTCAATGTAGGCCGGAATGTTGTCGACAGTCTCAATGTGACGGAGCATCTTGAGCACGGCTTCGTTGGCGCCGCCATGCAGAGGGCCGAAAAGGGCGCCCGCCGCGGATGAAAGCGAGGTGAACGGATCGGCGTGGGAGCTGCCGACCAGACGCATGGTGGAGGTGGAGCAGTTCTGCTCGTGGTCGGCGTGCAGGATGAACAACACATCCAGCGCCTTCACGAGAACCGGATGCGGCTCCTTCTCAAACAGCATGTGCAGGAAGTTTTCAACCAGGCCGAGTCCCGGCTTCGGCTTCACGATCGGCAGGCCTTGGTTGCGGCGATGGGCATAAGCGGCCAAGGTCAACACTTGGGCGATGCCGCGAAGCGTGTACTCTTTCCGCGTTGCCGGATCCTGCACCTGGCGAGCCTCGGGATAAGCCGCCGAGAGAGCGGCCAGCCCGGCCATCCACATCGACATCGTATGAGCTGTCTGTTCAAAACCGGAAAAGAAATTGTCGAAGAAGCCGGGCAGTTCCACGCGCTTGAGCAGTTCGCCGTTGAACTCGGCCAACTGGGAAGGGTTCGGGAGCTCCCCGTGGAGCAGTAGATAGGCGGTCTCGACGTAGGAGCCGTCATCCAACTGGTCGATGGGATAGCCGCGATAGTTCAGTATTCCTTTGTCGCCATCAATAAAGGTGATCCGGCTCTTGCACGCCGCCGTGTTCATGAACGCGGGGTCGTAGGTCATCAGGCCGAAGTCGTCGGCGTCCACCTTGATCTGGCGCAATTCGGTCGCCTTGATGGTGCCATCCTTGATGGCGACCTCATAGGTTTTCGCGGTTCGGTTGTCGGTAAGGGTGAGTGTGTCTGCAGGCATGCCGGTGAGAGTCTCTGACAGCTTATCGAATTTCAGGAGGGCTACTTTTTCAGGGGAGTCGCGGGCGCTTTCTTAGGGGCGGCGGGAGCGCCCAGGACCTTCGTAATCTCCGCATCGAGGCCGGTGCCTTCGAGGATGCTGCGGTTGGCTTCCGAGTGGCCAAAATCATTACGAATGAAGCCATTCTGGTCAATCAGAAACAGATGGGGGACGCTGATCGAGGGCCGTTGCGGGGTGATCATCATATAGGATCCGCTTACTTGGCCGCAGTCAAACAGCATCGGCGAGGTGATCCCGTTCTGGGCTATGTAACCCTTGACGGTTCCCTGATTGTCGGGCGGGTTGACGATATACAACACCGAGATTTTATCGCCGAACTTCTGTTTCGATTTTTCGAGATTCGCAGAAAGGGCCTTGCAGTGCGGACACGTGGTCTGCATGATCTCAATCAGCACTACGCGGCCCCGTAGGTCGGCCAGGTCGTGATAGTTCAAATTCAGGTCCGGAAGAGCGAATCCCGGAGCGCGACGCCCGGAGAGTTCCCCCGCGGCCAGCATTGAGACTGCTGACAGGAGAAGGCCAGCCCAAAGTCGAGAAAGCATGATTCCTTTCCAGTGTACATCCGGCTACCGCGACTTTTAACGCCAAATCCATTTCAGGCGGGCGGAAATCGAAAAGGCCATCCCGCGGGATGGCCTTTTCTGAAAATGGTGCGGAGGAGGGGACTTGAACCCCTACGAGATTGCTCCCGCTAGCACCTCAAGCTAGTGCGTCTGCCAATTCCGCCACCTCCGCAGTGGGGAAAACCAATACTACTTCTTCTTCTGCTCGACGGGGGCGTTCGGGTTGGTCAAGTCAATCTTCTGCTCGCCAACTTTCTCACCCTTCTCGTTGAACAGTTCCACTTTCGGCTCGGCGCCAGGAACTGGAGCAGCGGGTTGGCCCGGCTGCGTTGCTGCTGCCGGATCTTTCGTCGTTTCCAGAACCGATTTCGAACCGCCGCCGCCGCCGCTCCGCGTTGAGATAAGCGAGAGAGAGAGCGAGGTAAGAAGGAATGCGCCAGCCGCGATGGTGGTCGCCTTCGTCAACACAGTAGCCGCGCCCCGAGGACCGAAGACGGTCTGCGAACCCATACCCCCAAACGCCCCGGCCAAATCGGCCGCTTTGCCGCTCTGCAAGAGAACGACAATCATCAGGAAAAGGCAGACGATAACGTGAATCACCGTCAAGACGTAAAAGAGTATCGGCATGGAACGAACTACCTCAAATCAGTATAGGGCACCTACCGGTACGCCGCAACACCCGTGACCCGTTCGCCTATCACAAGCGTGTGAATGTGATCCGTCCCTTCATAGGTCTTCACCGTTTCGAGATTGCACAAGTGGCGCATGATCGGATAATCGTCCATGATTCCGTTCGCTCCTAACAGGTCGCGGGACGCCCGCGCGCAGTCGAGCGCTATCGCGACGTTGTTCCGTTTCAACATGGAGACATGCGCCGGATCGAGCTTCCCCTGGTCCTTCAGCCGCCCGGCGTGCAGGGCCAGCAACTGGCCTTTGGTGATCTCGGTAATCATGTCGGCCAGCTTCTCCTGAACGAGTTGATGGGAGGCCAGCGGCCGGTCGTCAAACTGCTTCCGCAGGACGACATACTGCCGCGCCACCTCGTAGCATTCCATCGCGGCTCCCAACACCCCCCAGCCAATGCCGAACCGCGCCTGCGTCAGGCAGGACAGCGCGCTTTTCAGGCCTTTCGCCCCCGCGAGCAGCGCGGAGCCTGGCACCCGGCAGTTCGCCATCGTCAAGGAAGATGTCACCGATGCCCGCATCGATAGCTTGCCATGCAGGTCCGCCGCGCTGAACCCCGGCGTCCCTTTCTCAATGAGAAACCCCCGAATGCCCTCGTCCGTTCGCGCCCAAACCAGCGCCACGCCGGCCAGCGAACCATTCGTGATCCACGTTTTTTCGCCGTCCAGGATCCAATCGTCTCCGTCGCGCCGCGCCCGGGTCTTCATGCCGCTGGGGTTCGAACCGAAATCGGGTTCGGTCAGACCAAAGCAGCCGATCGCCTGGCCGGTCGCTAGTTGGGGCAGCCAGCGTTGCTTCTGCTCTTCGGATCCGAAGGCGTGGATCGGGTACATCACCAGGGCTCCCTGTACGCTGACAAACGATCGCAGGCCGGAGTCTGCCCGTTCGAGCTCCTGCATCATGAGCCCGTATTCCACGTTGCTCATCCCGGCGCACCCGTAGCCTTCGAGATTTGCCCCGAAAAATCCCATGCGTCCGAGTTCCGGGACCAGGTTCAGGGGAAAGAAACCCTGGTTGTAGGCGTCTTTGATCACGGGAATCACGCGCGCTTCGACGAACTCCCGCGTCGAGCGGCGAACCAACAACTCCTCCTCGCTCAGCGACGAATCCACCAGGAAGTAATCGACACCCGAAAAGCCCATCCCTCTATATTGCCTGAGAGAATTTCGGGAACCGCGGCACTACCGAGCAGGAAGCCGTGCAAACAAGAGTAATCATTCTTTGGCTGGCCGCTTTGTCCGGCGCGCTGGCCGCGGACCCGGCCTACGCCGTCCTCGATAAAGCCTATGCCGCCTTGCGGGACCGCCAGTTCGACGAAGCCGTCCGCCTGTTCGACCAGGCAACGCGCCTCGCCCCGGAGCGGGCGGCCATCCGCAAAGACCTTGCCTACACCTTGCTCAAAGTGGGAGAAACCGCCGCCGCTCGCGATCAGTTTCGCCGTGCCATGGAACTCGACCCCGCCGACCACCACGTCGCCCTGGAATTCGCTTTCCTCGCCCATGAGACCCGGGAAACCATTGCCGCCCGCCGCGTGTTTGATCGCGTGCGTAAGGCCGGCGATTCCGCCAGCCGCCAAACCGCCCGACAGGCGTTCGAAAACATCGACCTGCCTCTGCGGACCAGCATCGCCCGCTGGAAGCAGGCCGTCGCCGAACTCCCCGATAGCTACTCCGGACACGAAGAACTGGCTAAACTGGCCGAACAGCGGGATGACCTTGAACTTGCCGCGACCCACTTTGAACGCGCCTGGCAATTGAAGCCCACAATCCGCGCGTTTTTGCTGGACCTCGGCCGTGTTTGGAAAGCCCTTGGCCGCACTGAGGACGCCTCCGCCGCTCTGCTTGCCGCCAGTCGCGGCGCCGAACCGCGTGTCGCCGAAGCGGCCCGCGAGCTCATGCCGGCGCGCTATCCCTTCGTCTATGAATTTCGCAAAGCTCTCGCGCTCGACGAAGGGAATCTCGACCTTCGCCGGGAACTCGCCTACCTCCTTCTCGAAATGGGCAACAAAGCCGAAGCTGAAGACGAGTTCCGCCGCATCGTCACCGCCTCGCCCGAGGACCTCCTCTCCACCGCGCAACTCGGATTCCTCCGCCTGAATCGCAAAGACCTGACCGGCGCGATGCCTCTGCTCGACCTCGTCCTAAAGAATGACGACGGCGAACTTGCCGACCGTGTCCGCGCCGCCTTAACGCTCCCCCGGAATCTTCGCAAGCGTCCGGAGACCCCGCAGGCGGAAAGGCGAATCGAAGCCAAGGAGCTCGCGCAGAAGTCTCTCGAAAAAGGCTACTTGAAGGACGCTCTGAAGTATCTCGCGATCGCCCACGAAACCGATCCTCTCGATTTCGACGTTATGCTGAAACTTGGCTGGGTGCACAACATCACCCGGCAGGATCAGGTGGCCGTCCGCTGGTTCGACCTCGCCCGCCGCAGCCCAGATCCGAAGGTCGCCATTGAAGCCGACAAGGCCTATCAAAACCTGCGTACCGCCAGCGAACGATTGCGGACTACCTTCTGGCTGTTTCCCCTCTTCAGCTCCCGTTGGCAGGACGTCTTCGCCTATGGCCAACTCAAAACGGAAGTAAAGGTCAAAGGCCCCTTTAAGCCCTACTTCTCGGCGCGGTTTGTCGGCGACACCCGCAGTGGCCGCATGGACCGGGCGCAGATGGCCGTTGCAAGCCCCATGTATTTTTCGGAGAGCGCCATCATCCTCGGCCTCGGCGTCGCAACGCCGGTCTATCGCGGCCTGTTCGCCTGGGCCGAAGCCGGTACCGCGCTCAGCTACATTCAACGCTCCGATATCCCGCGTGCGATGTCGGACTACCGCGCCGGGGTCAGCCTCAGCCGCTTCTTCGGCCCGACCATCCTCAATACCAAGCCCGGTTGGTTTGCCGAAACCGGCAACGACGCCGTCTACGTCAGCCGCTTCGACCACAACACTATTTTTCAATCGCAGAACAAATTCGGCCGGAATCTTGGCGGCAGCGAAGACCAGAATACGTTCCGCGCGCAACTGTTCTGGTCGATGAACCTGAACGCGGACGTGAAGCGCCAATATTGGGCCAACACTGCTGAAACCGGCCCTGGCGTTCGCTTCCGCTGGGCGGCCATGCCGCCTTCAATGCTCTTCACCGTGCAGGCTCTGCGCGGCGTTCATCTCGTCAACGCCGGCAATCCGCGCCGTCCCAACTATCTCGATATTCGAGCAGGGTTTTGGTATGCGATCACTCGTTAGTCTTTGTTTCGCCGCCGTGGCCGCCTTTGCGGGCCGCCCGGAGTTTCAATACGCCTACCACGTCGTGGGCGATGAGCCCACGTCCTGGCCGGCCGTGCTCGGGTCCATTGGCATGACGCCTGCAGCGGATGGGCCCTCGCGCTTGGTTGTGCTGCCTGCGGGGACTTCCGCCGCCCCGGCCACCTGGCTCCCGCGCATCGAGGCGGGTGCGTTGGTGATCCTCGAAGGCGATAGCCCGCTCGCCGAAGCTCTCGGCGTTCTGGCGACTCCGCAGCGGGTCGCTACCCGCAGCCTCGTCGATGTTGCCGACCCCAGGCTTCCTGTGATTTGGGAGCATTCGCTCGATCTTCCTCGTTTCACGCTCCCGTCGACGGCCAAGGTATACGCGCACGAACGCTGGTCCAAAGCACCGCTGATGGCGGGCATCCGCCACGGGGCCGGCGCCGTTCTTTGGCTTGCCGTGAACCCCGGCAAGTTGGGCCATGAGCGCTTTCCCTACGCCCTGCAGGCGCTCGCCGACCTCGGCCTGCAACCGCCGTACCGCAGCGGTCGTCTCTGGGCCTTCTTCGATTCGAGCTACCGTCTTCGCGTTGACCCCGACTACTTCGCCGAACGCTGGCGCCGCGCCGGCATCGGCGCTCTGCACGTGGCCGCCTGGCACTATCACGAGCCCGACGCCGGCCGCGACGAGTATTTGCGCAAGCTCATCGAAGCCTGCCACAAACGAGCGATTTTGGTCTATGCCTGGGTTGAGTTGCCGCACGTCAGCGAGCAGTTCTGGCAACAGCATCCTGAATGGCGCGAGAAGACCGCACTGCTTCAGGATGCCCACCTGGACTGGCGCAAGCTGATGAACCTGCAGCACCCCGATTGCGTGCAGGCGGTCGCTTCCGGCCTCTCCGCACTCGTTCACCGGTTTGAATGGGACGGCATCAATCTCGCCGAACTGTACTTCGAATCCCTCGAAGGCATCGACAACCCTGCCCGCTTCACCCCGTTCAACGACAACGCCCGCGCCGCCTTTTTGAAAGCCCACGGTGTTGACCCTCTCGCCATCGTTAAGGATAAAAAGCACGAACTGCGGAGCGTCTGGCTGGATTTCCGTGCGCATCTCGCCAAGCAGATGCAAGAAGAATGGCTCGCGCGCCTGGAGGCCGAACGCCGGCAGAAGCCGCATCTCGATATCGTGCTCACTCATGTCGACGACCGCTTCGACACCCGCATGCGCGAGCTTATCGGCGCCGACGCCGGCCGCCTGCTCCCCCTCCTCGACAGCCACGATTTCACCTTTCTCATTGAAGACCCGGCCACCATCTGGCACCTGGGTCCGCAGCGCTATCCGCAGATC
The DNA here is from genome assembly GCA_038215275.1 of Bryobacterales bacterium. GTDB lineage: Bacteria > Acidobacteriota > Terriglobia > Bryobacterales > Bryobacteraceae. The sequence continues at coordinate 12,591 of JBBQRA010000102.1, forward strand.
GCCGAGAAGTACAAGCTGCTCACGACGCACCGTGACAAGCTCGCCATCGATATCAACATCGTCGAACGTTACCAGGACGTTTACCCGACCAAGCAGCAGACCGGTACTGAACTGTTCCAACTGGTCAACCTATCCGCCAAGGCCTTCGCCCGCGTGGCCCTGTACTTTGAAAACTCGATTCTTGCCCAGGATTTACCGCTCCTGGCCTCGGCCGCAGCCGATGTCCAACGAGTGGAACATGTCGCCAACCGTCTGGTCATCGAATCGCCACGCGGCGTCGGAATTCCGTGGAAGGGATCGGCGATTGTAAACGGCCGTCTCTGGCCGATCGCGGATGATCGGACACTGTGGCTGCCGCCTGGGCCCGTTGCCATTGAGCCGTCCTTGGCACAGCTCCCGCTACGCGTGCTCGACTTCAACGGCGACCTGAAATCGGCGGCCGTGCAGGGCGGGTCGGTCGATGTGGCTTACGCCAGTTCCGGTCGCGCGATTGCCGTTCTTGACCGTCGTCCTGCCAGCGTAGAGATCGACGGCGCCGCTGCGAAACCCGTGATTCTCGAAGCCGGTCCAGGCCGTTTCGCGGTGCTCCTGCCCCGCGGCCAGCACCTGATCACCTTCTGCGCCCGCTAGCAAGGCGGATTCTAATTGGAGCAGCGACGACGCCGATTATGGCGTTGCGCCCTACTCCTCGGCCCGGTCGACGCCTTTCATAGTGATCGCCCGAGATGCTCTCGGAACCCCAGCGTGTCTTCGAACTCCGGGATCTGCGCTCCGGGGTTCGTGGCCTCGCGCATCCGCTTGACGCACAGCATCGAAAGCACGGCGCGGATTCGGCGCTGAACACTCGCCACTGCCTCTTTTGCTGGCGGATCCGCGCCTCATCGTTGGCCGCCCGCTGCACCGGAAGCTGTTCACTCCCAGTCTCCTGATTGTCCAGATGATAACGCTGAGCCAGAATCCGATACACGCGGTGCACGGTATCGGGTTCCAGTGCTACCGCTGAATGATTCGCTGCACTCGGATCCGGTCGCCCTGACACAGCGCCACCCGATGCGCCACCGCCCGTTGGCTGCCGTCATACAGCGTCTGCGTCAACCGCAGGACTGCCACCCCTTGCACAACGATCGCCTCAATCGTCTCTTTCGCAAACAACCCATCCACCGCCAGCCACGCCAATAGCGGCGTAGCACCCATTTTGCGTAACTCCCGTTCGTTGCCGGCCGGCAACCAGATCTGCTCTTCAATCAGCCTCGTTGAACCCGAAGTCCACACCCGGCTCAGCAATCCGCAATTCTGCCCTGCCATCGGCTCCGGCACCAGTGCCCCTTCGGCCAATATCTGTGCCGCGGCCAGCCGTCCCAACAGTTTTCCGCTGAACAGTTCGTGCGGATCCTGCAGCCGCTGCCCGCCCGTGGTCGCCGGCGCCACGAACGTTCCCGAGCCCACCCGCCGGATGACACACCCTTCCTGCTGCAGCATCGACACCGCGTGCCGAGCCGTCATCAGGCTCACTTCGAATTTGGCCGCCAAATCGCGTTCCGACGCTAATTTATCGCCCGGTTGGAGTTTGCCGGAGCGGATTTGCTCGAGGATTGCTTGGTGGATTCGGACATATGCAGCCGCCATGAGGAAAGTGCTATAGAGTATAGCTAATTACGCCTCATGTCGACCCTGCCCCTTCTCCTCCACTCGGTTAGCTATTCCGGTTCCTGGGGCCAAACGGCCCTCTCGATAGAGCAGTTCGTCGACAAAGCAGCCAGCCTCGATTTCGGTGGCGTGATGCTCATGGCCAAGCGGCCCCATCTCAGCCCGCTCGATCTCGACGCGGCCAGCCGCCGCAGGCTCCGCGACCAACTGACCGCCGCCGGGCTCACTCACAACGTGTTGGCGGGATATACGAACTTCACGGCCGACCTCGAACATGCGGAAATTCCGCAGCGCGAGATGCAGATCCACTACGTCGAAGCCCTTGCCCAACTCGGCGCCGACATCGGTGCGCCCAACGTCCGCATCTTCACTGGCTATGAGCATCCGGCCGCTCCATTCACCGCCCAATGGCGCATAATCGTCGATGCCCTCCGCGAATGCGCGCGCCGCGCGGCTGCCCTCGGAGTCACTCTCGTGCTCCAGAATCACCACGACGTCGCCGTAGGCTGGGAAAGCTTCCGCGACCTGCTCCTCGAAGTTAATGAACCCAACCTGAAGGCCGGCTTCGACGCCTGGGCTCCCGCCCTGCACGGGGACGACCTCGCTGCGGCCGCTACGGCCCTCGCACCGCTGATGGTCCACACCACTGTGGCTGATTATGTCCGCCGTCCCCGGCACCGTTATGAGCCCTCGCTCGTAAACTACGTCCCCGCCACTCCCTTCGTGCAGGCCGTGCCGTTTGGGCAAGGCTTCATCGACTACCGGTCGTTTTTCGACGCCGCCGTCAATGCCGGTTACACTGGGGGGGTGGCTTATGAAATGTGCTCCCCGCTGCTGGGCGGAGGATCGGAAGACAACTTAGACCGTTATGCACGAACGTTCGTCGAGTGGATGCGGGGCCGATGAGTGAGCACGGTGGCGGCCAGCTGCCGATGGCCATGCTCCTGGTCTTTGGTACTGCAAAGATCATGGGCGAGATCTTTGAACGCTTGCGCCTGCCGAACATTGTCGGCGAGATTCTCGCCGGCGTCGTCCTTGGCGCAAGTGTTCTGAACTGGGTTGAGCCCAAGCAAATCGCTGAGTTCGCCGATCTCGGAGTGATGTTCCTGCTCTTCCGCGTGGGTCTGGAAGTGAAGGCGTCGGACCTGATCAGGGTCGGCCGCGTGGCTTCGGTTGTGGCTTTGCTCGGCGTTCTGGTGCCGTTTGGCATGGGCTACGCCATCTATATTTACTCGGGCTCTAACCAGATCGAGGCCCTCTTCGTAGGCGCCGCCATGGTCGCCACGTCGGTCGGTATTACCGCCCAGGTTCTGGCCTCGAAAGGTTTGCTCAATGTCCGTGCCAGCCGCATTATTCTGGCCGCCGCCGTCATCGACGATATCCTCGGCCTGATCGTGCTGGCGGTTGTCTCCAGCATGGCGAAGGGCGAGGTTGATATTCTCCAACTCACCACCACCGCCGGCCTCTCCATCGGGTTCACCATCTTCATGTTGAGCATCGGTACCAAGACCTTGGAACGTGTGCTCCCCGGCCTTGATAGGCGGCTACGCGGCGGCGAATCTCAGTTTTCGCTCGCCATGATTCTGCTGTTCGCCCTAGCCGTGTTTGCTAGCTACGCCGGTGTCGCAGCCATCATCGGCGCGTTTCTGGCGGGCGTCGCCCTCGCCGAATCCGTCTCTCACCGGGTACACGATCTCGCCCAGGGGGTTACGGAACTCCTGGTGCCCTTCTTCTTGGCGGGTATCGGTTTGGCGCTCGATGTTAGCGTTCTAAAGGACCCCCGCACCCTCACCCTCGCCGCCGCCATCACCGTCGCCGCCATCGTTTCGAAGTTCGTTGGATGCGGCCTCGGCGCCATGTCGCTGGGCTGGCCGGACGCGCGCCGCATAGGGGCCGGCATGGTGCCCCGCGGCGAAGTCGGCATGGTTGTGGCGCAGATTGGCGCCGGACTGGGCATCATTACCAAGGCTACCTACGGAGTTGTGGTCCTCATGGCCGTTATGACCACGGTGATCGCCCCCGTGTTGCTCACTCTCACCTTCCGGTCTCTGTCGCAAATGCCCGACGATCCTGACGAAACACCGATTAGAATTGAATAGTGCTGCTGGAACTCGCCTCACTCACTTTGCTCGGCATTACCAATCTGGCTGGCCCCACCCATCACGTCCAGGGCATTGATGTCGAAGGCGACATCGTCTGGGTCTCAGCTGTCGAGAGGGCTACCCGCAAAGGCTACGTTTCCCGATTCAACTGGAAAAGTGGGGAACGCCTCGCCGTCGTCGAACTGCAGGACGGCGATCGCTATCATCCCGGCGGCCTCCAGCTTTCCGGAGACTCTATCTGGGTTCCTGTCGCCGAGTACCGCCGCGAATCGAGCGCCTGGATTCAAAAACGCAATAAAGTCACCCTCGCGCTCGAAGCGCAGTTTGCCGTCAAGGACCACATCGGTTGTGTGGCTGTCTCGAACGGCGTTATCTGGGGCGGCAATTGGGACTCCCGCCACTTCTACCGCTGGCGCCCCGACGGCACTCTCATTGACCAGCGGCCCAACTCTACCGGAACCGGCTTCCAGGATCTGAAAGCCCTCGCCGGCAGCCTGATTGGCAACGGTGTTAAAACCCGCGCCGGCGGAGCGATCGAGTGGCTCGACCCCGAGACGCTCGCCGTGCAAAAGTCCATCGGCACTGGCCTCACCGACCGGGGAATCCGCTTCTCGAACGAAGGCATGGCGATCCACAATGGCACGCTATTCCTGCTTCCCGAAGACGACCCCAGCCGCCTCTTCCGTTACCGCCTCCCTTGATATGCTGACTGGGCGATGCTGAACCGCCGCCAGTTTCTTGCCGCCGCCTCTGCCCCTCTCGTGGCCGCGCCCCGCCCTAGACCCAACATCGTCCTCGTCATGACGGACGATCAAGGCTATGGGGACCTCTCCCTCCATGGGAACCGCGACTTGGCGACTCCCCATATGGACTCCGTCGCCAGCAACGGCGCACAGTTCACGCAGTTCCATGTGTGTCCCGTCTGCGCCCCCACCCGCGCCGGCCTGCTCACCGGCCGCTACAACTATCGAACCGGAGTGGTCGATACCTATCTCGGTCGCGCGCTCATGGACACCAAAGAGGTCACCCTCGCCGAGGCCCTCAAAGCAGCCGGTTACCGAACCGCCATTTTCGGCAAATGGCATCTCGGCGACAACTATCCCCTCCGCCCCGGAGACCAAGGCTTCGAAGAGGCGCTCGTCATTAACGGCGGCGGCCTCGCCCAACCCGGAGACCCGCCCCCCGGCCAGACTTACTTCAACCCGGTCCTCCGCCGCAACGGCAAGTACGAAAAGGCCGAAGGCTACTGCACGGATATCTTCTTCCGGGAAGCGATGCACTTCATCGAGGCAAACCAGACGAAACCACTCTTTGTCTACCTGCCCACCAACGCTCCGCACACTCCGCTGCAGATCGACGAGCGCTACAGCAAGCCCTACAAGGACAAGGGGCTCGATGACGTCACCGCCAAGATCTACGGCATGCTCCAGAATATTGACGAGAATCTCGGCAAGCTGCAGGAGCACCTGACAAAACTGAAGCTGCGCGACAACACCATCTTGATCTTCCTCAGCGACAACGGCCCGCAGCAGGTCCGTTTCAATGGCGGCATGCGCGGCCTGAAGACTACGGTTTACCAGGGAGGTATTCGCGTACCTTGCTTCGTCCAATGGCCCGCGCGCGTCAAGCCCGGCCTGAAGGTCGATCGCATCGCCTCCCACATCGACCTGCTGCCGACCCTCCTGGCCGCTGCCGGCGCGCCGCTGCCGAAAGTCCCCCTGGATGGCCGCAACCTGCTCCCCCTGCTTGATGGAAAATTTGCAGGATGGAAGGACCGCACCATCCACATCCAATGGCATCGCGGTGACGTGCCCGAACTCTTCCGCGCTCATGCCGCCCGGACACAGCGCTGGAAGCTCGTCAATGGCGTTGAGCTCTATGACATGGACGCCGACCCTGCCGAAGCCAGCAACGTCGCCGCCCAACATCCGGACGTCGTCGCCCGGTTACGCAAAGACACCGAAGCCTGGTTCCGCAGCGTCTCCGCTTCGCGCGGCGGCTACGCTCCGCCTCGCCTCGCCATCGGCCACCCGGAAGAGAATCCCACTCTGCTGACGCGCCAGGACTGGCGTGGCCCCCGCGCCAGTTGGGACGCCCAGGGTCTGGGCTACTGGGAGGTGGACGTCCTGCGCGCCGCCGCCTACGATGTTGACCTGCTGTTCGCCCCCGCCGCGGCTGCAGGCGCCGCTGTCTTCAAGCTCGGCAGCGTCGAACAATCGGTGCCCTTCGCCGCGGGAGCCAAGACAGTCAGGTTCCCCGGCCTCCGCCTTCCGGCTGGTCCGGGCCGCCTGGAGCCGGTGCTCAAAATCAACGGACAGGAACTGGGAGTCCAGTACGTTGAGGTAAAGCAGGTAAGCTAGGGATTCGGATCATATGCTCTCTTTGAACCAGGACGGCAAGGTAGTAATCATCACCGGCGCGAGTGGAGGACTGGGAGTCGCCGTCACCAAGGCGTTTCTTGAGGCCGGCGCCAGAGTGATCGGCGTCGATCGTGTTCCCCGGTCGAAAAGCCCCGATCATCCTTCGCTGACGCACGTCGCCGTCGCGCTTGAGGACTTTGCCGCAGTGGAACGGTTCGTCAATGACACTGTCGAGCTGTATGGTCGCATCGACGCCGCTGTCCATCTCGTCGGCGGGTTCGCCGGCGGGCTTCGCCTGGAAGACACGACTGACGAAACCTGGGACAAGATGTTTGCTGTCAATCTTCGCCCGGCCATCCATCTCGCTCGTGCCGTGCTTCCCACGATGCGGGCCGCCAAGCGCGGCGCATTCCTCGCCATCGGCAGCCCTGCGGCGATTGACGCCGTGCCCACGCTCGGCGCCTACGCCGCCGCCAAGGCCGGACTCATCTCGCTCATTAAAACCATCGCCGTCGAAAATCGGGACGCTCGCATCCGCGCCAACATCGTCGCCCCCGGCACGATGGATACCCACGCGAACCGCACCGCCCAGCCTGACTACGATTTCACCCGCTGGGTACAACTCTCGAACGTCGCCAGCCTGCTCGTCTGGCTGGCCAGCGATGCCGGGGCCGAAATTACAGGCGCCGTCCTCCCCTTGCCCGGAAGAGAATAGCCCTCCACTCCCATGCGATTTCTCCTTCTGCTAGCCGCTCTCCCGCTGCTCGCCGCCGAGCTGCGCGTCATGACGTTTAACGTCCGCTACCCCAGTTCCGGGGACGGCCCCGACATCTGGGAAAACCGCCGCGACCTGCTCGTCGAAACCATCCGCGAAGCCTCGCCCGATGTCATGGGCACTCAGGAGCTGTTCTATGTTCAGGGGCAGTACATCGTCGAGAAGCTACCGGAATACGCTTGGTTCGGCCTCAGCCGCCGCGGCAACAAAGAGGACGAACACATGGGAGTCTTCTACAAAAAGTCGCGCCTGCGGGTAGAGGACTCCGGCAACTTCTGGTTGTCGGAAACCCCAGAGGTACCCGGCTCCAGCGCTTGGAATATGTCACTGCCCCGGATGGTCACCTGGGCGATCTTCACCGATCTGCAGACGCGGCAGAAGTTCACTTACTACAACACCCACTTCGCGCATCGCGGGGAGCAGGATGAACCGGCGCGGGTCGCCTCCGCCAAGCTCATCGCCTCTCGCATCGGCCTCGCCGCGCCGTTCATTCTTACCGGCGACTTTAATACGACCCCTGGCTCGGAAGCCTACCGCACCCTGACCGCAGCGCTAACCGACGCCAAGTCGGTCGCCGCCGCCACCAGCGGCCCGGAGGGCACCTTCCACGGCTTCAAAGGCACCGCCGGCCCGAATCGCATCGACTGGATCCTCTTCCGCGCCCCGCAATGGAAGGTGAAGCGCGTGGATGCAATCACCAAGAACAACGCGGGCCGCTATCCGAGCGACCATCTGCCTGTCCTCGCCGTCTTCGATACGGGTGCCGAGCGGCCCTACGACCTGCTGCTGAAAGGCGGCACTGTCATCGACCCCAAAAACAATCGCAACGGCCGTCTCGACGTCGCCAT
>JBBQRA010000103.1:0-20307 GCA_038215275.1 Bryobacterales bacterium
TAAATCTTACCCCAAACCTTATTTTTTCTTACTTTAAATTTGGTATCCCAACCGCACAAACACCCACTCCCCACATGTTTTCCACAACCTGTGTAAAAGTTACACGTTGGGCCTTTAAGGGGGTGGGTGGGTCTCGGGGGGAACCGTTCTAGCCAGCCGGACTCTGCTATCTAACTGCCGAACGGAACCTCAGAATAGCACAAGCCCGTGCAACCCTGACAAGCGATTTCTCAAGAAATAAGTCCTTTGTTTTCATACAGAAGACAATTCAAAAGCCTTTTGTTTCCATCCCGTTACACCCCCGCATCCCTCCCTCAAACAGAGTATCTCCACAACATCTGGTAGCGAGCACCCAACAAGATATCCACAGGTTGCGTAGGGGTTTACACCCAGCACCCTACTTCCAGTCGTTGAAGTGCTGTATAGCGTTAAAAAGCAGGGCGAACTCCCCATGGTTCTGCCACCGGTAGCACGGGTTCGTCGCAAACAGCAGCACCCGTCCCTGACCGGACGGTACACTCACCAGCGCCGCCTTCTGTCTCAGGTCCGCCCCCCCGCGCATAAACCCGCTCAGCACCGAAGCGTCCGTTCCCGCGTACCGCATCAACACCTGTTTCGCCCTGTCCTGCTCTCGTACTTCCAACACCGGACCGTTAGCAAACCGCACCGCGATCTTCTGCTTGTCGTAACCGTAGAAAATCGGATGGGACGGCTGCGCAATCTCCGCCTCCAATATTGGACCCGGTCCGTAGAACTGCGCGCTCGTCCGCCCCACCTCAACCTGCCCGGCTAATCCGAACTCCACCGGAAAATGCGAAGCGTTCCCTAACGTGATCAACAGCCCCCCTTCACTCACAAACCGTTGCAGTTCGAGAGCCCCTTCCAAACCCATTCCCCCGGTAATGTCCTTCGACTCGCCATACCCATTGCTGTAAGCCAGCGGCCGCCCCTTCGACTCCAGATCAAATACCAACCCCTTCGCCGTCCGCCCCTGATTCGGAATCAGAATAACGTCATAATCCCGCCGCAACGAACCCAGGCGAACCCGGTCTTTGAAGATCAAGTCGTATGCCATCTCGATCTTGTCGAACGCATGCCGCACCCAACCCACTTCCTGCGTGTTCCCCCAAGTGCTATACATCGCCAATCGAGGCAAATCCACCGCATGCGTTTTCACTGCCGGCCGCTCCGCCAACACCGTTGCGCGCAGCCCCAACTCCTCCACCAACGCCCGCGTCCGCGCCGTCGCATCCACTAACAACGATCCCGCCGGAATCGCCCCCTGCGAAACCTCAAACGCCTCTACCTTCACCTCGCGCCCCAAACGATACCGCAGCGTCACCAGCCCATGGGCCCCGTTGTGATGCACTGCCATCCATCCGCCCTGCCCCGTCACCTCGCCCCGCGGATCGAACCGGTCCACCCGCGTAGTCGGCAAATTCAAAATCGCCTTATCGTTGCTCTCCTTCACTTCTATATGCGCCAGCAAACCCATCGTCCAACCCGTATCATCGTAAGTCCGCAGCGTCGGATCCGGATAAACCTGCTTCTCCAGCAACGACTTCACCAAACGCCCATAAGGCTGGTCCCGCTTGATCACAAACGAGCCATCCGCCGTCGACCGCCCAATCTCAATGCCCTGCATCCGCAGCGTATTCACGACCCAAGCCACCCGCGTCATGTCCCGCTGCTTATCCGGAATAATATAGGCGTAAGGAGGTTCATTCCGCCCGGCCTCGATCGAATGCAGACTCTTTTTATAGAAGTTCTCGACGATCGTCCGCCCATTCCCTGCCGCCAGTTCCAGCGCGGTCAGCACCCCGGTCTGCCCGTAATTGATGTTATTCCGGAAAGACCATTCCACGTCCTTATACGCGGGCAGCGGCCGGTACCACTGACGCCGCGCCGCGCCGAACCGATCCGATGGCTCGCCCGTATCCACCTTCCGCTTTATCGTATTGGCCCCGCCGTTGCCATAGACCTCATACATCCGCAGCATCCCGTTATGGTTCGAAGACATGAACCCCAAATAGCCCGCTGACCACATGTCCACAAACGCATGCGTCCAAACCCCCGGCATCCCGTAACCGATCATCTTCGTCATTTCGTAGTTCGCGAACCACGGCAGCTCGGCATACAGAATCGGGTCCAGATTCGGGTTATGCGGAGGCTGCCCGCTGAACGTGTAGAGAAAAGGAACCGACTCGTGCAGGTCATGCATAATCGGCGGATGCCATTCCAGATACGCCTTCAGCCAGTTCTGCATCGTCACCTGCGAGTAATGCATGTCCCGGTTGTTGTCGTGATAGATGTACTTTCCCCAGTAGGGCGGCCCTGGTAGCCGGTCGTCCTCGGTCTCCTCGCTGATCTTGTACTCGTTGTACCAGGCGACATAACGGTCCCGGCCATCCGGCTCCAGCACCGGCGTCAAAAATACAATCAAGTTCTTCCGAATCGACTCAAACAGCGGCCCGTCCTCAGCCACAATCCGATAACCCAGCTCCATCAACATGTCCGGCGGGCCGGTCTCTGAGGAATGAAGCCCCGCCGTCACGTGGTAAATCGGCTTCGCCGAGTTCAACAAAATCGGCAACTCACCCGGACCAATCGTCCGCGGGTCAGCCAATTTCGCCAGGTGCGCCTTATAGGTGTCCAATTGCCGGATCGTCACCTCATCGGCAATCGCCACCGTCCAGCAGTCCCGCCCTTCGTCTGTCTTGCCCATAAACAGAATCTTCACCCGCGGGGAAGCCTTCTCGAGCGCCCGGAAGTAAGCGAGCATCTGCGCGGAAGTCGCCAACTTCTTCGGCATCCCTACGTGATAGCCCAAAACGTCCTTCGGCGAAGGCACCCCCCTCACCGTGGGAAGATGGTCTACCAGCGGACTCAGGAATTCCGGCTTCGTCGTCCACTCCTTCACCCGGAGAGCAAAATCCGCATCGAAGGCCGGTTGACCAGCCAAAGTCCCAATCAAAAGCAACAATCCAAGCAGCAGGCGCATATGCGAAGTAGAGTAGCAGTGTTGACACCACAAGCCCCTCATGAGAAACTGATCTTTGTCGCGCTGAGCGGGAGTAACTCAGCTGGTAGAGTGCAACCTTGCCAAGGTTGATGTCGCGAGTTCGAATCTCGTCTCCCGCTCCATTCTTTTCACGGCCGATCGCCATGAAAGTCGTCCTTGGACTCGTTTTCACCTCAGTCGCCAGCTCGCAGTCCTGGGAAATATTGTTCGACGGAATCTCCTCCAAAGGTTGGCAGGAGGTCACCGGCGCTCCCTTTCCCACGTCCTGGAAAATCGAGGACGGATGCCTAAAAACTGTTCCTAACCCGCAGAATATGCAGGACTTAAGGACATTGGCTTCGTTTCGTCACTACGAGTTCCGGTTCGAGTGGAAGCTCGCTCCCGGTGGCAACTCCGGCGTGAAATATGGCATCGACAAAACCGACCGCTGGCAGCGTCCCGGCGACTCCGGCTATCAAGCCCGCGCCCGCGGGCCCGAGTATCAACTCCTCGACGATCCCAAGGCCCCCGCCAACCAGCAGTCCGGGTCTCTCTACACCGTCCACCCACCCCAGCTCAAAAACCTTCCCGCCCCCGACGTCTTCCACGAATCCCGCATCGTCGTCCTCGCCGACCGCGTCGAACATTGGCTCGACGGAGCCCGCGTCCTTTCCTACCCGCTCGCCGCCCCGCCCAAAGAGTCGTTCCTCTCGCTCCAGAATCACAACTCCGTCGTCTGGTTCCGAAACCTCCGCATCCGCCGCCTCGACGCCGAAGCCAAGGCCATCGCCTACCTCCAGGTCGAAGTCCCACGCTGGCGCAAAGAAAACGGATGCTACTCCTGCCACAACAATGGCGACGGCGGCCGCGCCCTCACCCTCGCCGCCCAGCGAGGCTGGGCCGACGCCCCTGAACCAGTGAAAGGCTGGGAGAACGACCGATCCAACCCCGCGTTTAGCGACAAAAAGCTCGCCCGCATCCATTTCGCCGCCGGTGCCGCTCTCGCCGCCGACCAGCAACCCGACGGTTCCTGGAAAATCGATGGCGAAGAGTCGATCGGCTCGCCCGTCACCTACGGCCGCGCCCTCGCGACCTACTTGAGCCTCCAAAAGATTCGCGCCGGCGGCCCCTTGGAGGCGTTAGTCGAGGCCGCCGAGAAAGCGGACGCCTGGCTCCGCAGCCTCAAACCCCTCAACGTGCCGGATGCCGCCGCCAAGTCGATGGCCACCGGTATTCCGCAGCCGATTCTCCTCGCGGCCCAAAATCCCGACGGCGGCTGGGGTCCTTATCCCGGCCGCCCTTCGGAACCCTTCGACACCGCCCTGGCACTCCTCGCCCTCCATGGCCACAACCCTACGGCCGTTGCTCGCGGCCGCGCCTATCTCACCCAAACGCAGCAAGCTGCCGGCGGCTGGCCGGAAACTACGCGTCCGCCCGGTTCCCTCAGCTACGCCCAGCACATCTCAACTTCCGCCTGGGCCACCATCGCCCTCCTAACGACGCTCGATCCGGAACGGTAGAACCACCGTCTCGCCGGTAATCTTCCTCGTCACCGGCAGCCGTCCCACCCGGTCTCCGGCAAGATCCACCAGCGTCCCGCCACCGCTGCACCGCTCATCGTGCTGCATAGCCGCCCGGCAGCTTCAGCTACGCCCAGCACATCTCGACTTCCCCCTGGGCCACCATCGCCTTCCTAACGACTCTCGATCCGGAACGGTAGAACCACCGTCTCGCCGGTAATCTTCCTCGTCACCGGGTTGAACACGTCAACATCAAACGGCCGCCCCACGCGGTTCCCCGCCAAATCCTCAAGCGTCACGTCAATATTCAGCCGATGCTCTCCCGCCGTCCACGGCTCCTTCGGCACAAACTCCCAACGCCTCTCCCCATCGCGCAACCGCGCCTGGCCCGCCACATCAGCCGTAATCAGCCGCAGTGCCAAAGCCGAATCCAGCGGACGCCCAAACTCGACCGTCAAAGGATCCCGCGTCCCCGCCCGTGGAGTCACCATCTGCCAGGCCGACGGCTCAATCGGCCGCCGCTCCGCCTCGGACACCGTGAACGTTTTCCGGTATCCCGCCCGCAGCGGAGCCCCCGCCGCATCGCGCCAACCAGCATCCACGACCAACGTGTAGGTCCGGCCCACCACCAGAGCCGGCCCCACTTCGCTCAACGGCAGCACCCCGCGCTTGATCCGCCCCGGATCGAACAGGATCGTGAACCGCCGATTCCCCGGGTCCCAAAGTTCCTGGTCAATCTCCAAAAACGGCAACTCCACCGGCTTCCCGTCCGCCTGCAGCAGTTGCAGCCGAGTCCACCCTTCACCCCGCTGCATCGACCCCGAAAACGACACATAGAACTTCAGCAGATTCTCCGGTAGCCGGTCCACCGTGGGATAGACCGCCTCCACCACCGTCGACGAAACCGCCGCCGCCCGCAGTGCCGGAAACCGCGTCACCACCCCGCGAAAAATCGCGCGGACTTCGTCCGCCAGTAAAAACCGCGGCCTAAAAACAAGCCGCCCGTTCTCGGCGCTAAAAGCGCCAAGAACGGGCGGTACGTCGCCTTCGCCGGCGTACACTTGGAACATCTCTCCAGGCGCCGGTTTCTCTACCCAGTAAACTTTGCCATCCGCGCTGCGCAATACGGCCTGTGCATGCAGCACCGGCGTCAGCACGAGCAACAGCAGCAAGGTTCGCATGCTCACTCACTAAGGCAGGCTGATCGTGCGCACGTTCAGCGAGCCAGCTTCGTCGCTGAGCGTCAATCCGTGCGTCGCGTCGTACTTATCAAGTTGCTGCACCCCCTTCAGGGTTTCCACCGTTTCGTAGGGCACGCCCTGCTTCTCGGTCTGCGCCGTAATCGGCGCGTAGCCGTCCAGGCCCTCGCCCTTCAGCTTCATCACGCCCCGGCTGCTGTTCGCCATCAGGATGTAAGCATGGCCGTCTTTTTCGTAGGCGATCATGTCCAGAGGGCGATTCCGGTTGCCGAGCTCAGCAATCGTCGTGCCCTTCACCTTCGCACCCGGCTTCAAATCGCTCACCGGAATCCGCACCAGCGGCGTGCAGGTATACGCAGCCAGAATGTAAGCTTTGTCCTTGATCGTGTAAGGAACAAACGTCCGCACCGGAGCGTTCGTCTCAAACCGGCCATGCGCTCCGTGGAAGATCTCAATCCCCGCACCCTTCGCCGCGGCCTCGAACGGATAGGGAATCGACCGCAGGCTCGAAGCGAAGTCTTCGTCTGAAAGCCCCGCCACCACCACCTTTCCTTCCACAAAGCCAAGATCCGTAATCGCTTCCATCCTCTGCCGCCCGCCCTCGGCCGGCACATCGGTAAGGCTTACGGAAGACTGCTTCGCCGACGCAAGCGCGAACTCCGAAATATTCCCCGCCGTATCCGCCCGCAGAATCATCGGCACGGCCTCCGGCCCACGACCGCGGGCCACAGAGAAGTAGATGTTCTTCGAAATCGGGTTCACCGCCATATCCGCGATCAGGATCTGGTCCGCCGTGGTGCCGAGCAGCGCGGCGATTTTCGTATTGACGCCCTTGATCTCGACCGTCCCGCCCTTACTCGGCTTCGTGTCGTTCGTCTCAAACGCAATGATCCGGCCAGCGGCGGAGTCACCGGCGAATAAGGTTCCATTGGGCCCAAACGTTAACGGGCCAGCCGATTTGAGTTCCACGGCGGGGGCAGCAAGGGCCAACGCAGCGGTGAAGCAGAGAGAAGAAAAAACTTTCACCATGCGGGGATGCTAACACAGCTAGCTACAAAACAAATCTCCGACGGTCGTCGCTGCCGTGTCCACGATCGCCATGTCACTCGACACCTTCATCCGTCGCAATTCGGCCGCAATTCTGTCCGACAAAGCGAACAAAGGCTGCGCATTCCGAACATCCCAGGCGAATCGCACCAGCTCCCGCGCATAACTATCCGCCCGGAACGTAGCCGATGCATACGCCAAAGCTCGCGCCCCCATCGCCGTCCGCTCCGCCGGATCCGCCAGTGTCGCGAACGCCGCCGCCAGCCCGGCCGCCTCATTTCCCGGGTCCACTTTCACCACGCAATCCGTCGGCAGCTCTCTATAGAACCCGATATCGTTCACTACCACCGGTTTGCCGTACAGCATTTCCTCGATCACCGAAGCCGAGGCGCCTTCAATCGCCGGCTGCCGCAAATTCACGCAAATATCCGCCGCCGAAAGGCACGTATGCAGCAGGTCATCCGCCACCCGCCCCAGAAACTGCACCCGGCCTCCCAGACCCCGCTCCGCCACAAGGCGGTCGAGCCGGCGCTGATACACCGGATCCGCAGGCCCCGCCACCACATAATGCATCTCCGGCGCCATCGCTTCGAGCACCGCGTCCACCCGCTTGTTCGGATTAACATGGCCGATCGTCACCAACAGCAGTTGATCCGGCGGCACGTTCAAACTCGCGCGCCCCGCCGGCGTATGGTGCGGCGGCATCTCATACGGCAGGTTAATCTTCCGCGTCGGTCCCGCAAACGCAAGCCGCACCGCATCCAGCAGATACTCCGAGTGCGCCACCACGCCCAGAGCGCCTTCGGTACAACGTTCAACCAACGGGAAATTTACAACCGCATCGCTCTCCCAAACCCGCTCGCCCTTTAAGCTTCTCTCGGCCGCCGCCCGGCCCGCCACTCCGTACCAGTGCTCCATCTCGCCAATGTACGCCGCCGGATCCTGCCGCGTTTCCAGATACAGCGCCGCGAAAAAGTGGTGCATCACGTAGTCATGCAGAATGATGATCCCCGGATGCTGCCGCGAAACGTTGAAGATTTCCCCGTGAAACGGCAAATGGTTCCCGAAGTTGTAGACCACCAGGTCGAAGCTCGCCAGCCGGCCCAAATCAGCGCTCGGCGCAAACACCGTCTTCACATTGACCGGATGGACAGGCCCCTTCTCAAAATGCCAAAGCTCGACATCGGCCATGTTCGCTAGCTCCCGCACAATGTAGGTACTTGCGCGCCCAATGGCGCTGCGCTCCGACAGCGGCGTGAACCAGGCGATCTTCATAAATTGCAGAGCCGGAGCAGGTGCCCGGCGATGTATGCCACGTCTTCCTCATTCAGCCGGATATGCGTCGGCAAGCTCACTCCCCGCGCGCTCAACCGCTCGGCCACCGGATAACTCGCGCCCTCTTCAAAGAACGGCTCCATGATGTGCATCGGGTAGAACACCGGCCGCGTCTCAACTCCGGCCTCCGCCAAACCCGCCATCACCTCGTCCCGGCTCGCCGTTACCGCCGAACCCAGAACGACAGTGTACAGCCAATAGGCGTGCCTCGCCCAGTGCTCCTCCACCGGCAACGCCACCGCCTCGGCCAGCGGCGACAGGTAGTGCGCGTACCAACTCGCCACCGTCCGGTGATGCGCCGTATACCGGTCAATCTGCTCCAACTGCGCTAAACCCAACGCAGCCTGGATGTTCGTCATCCGGTAGTTGTAGCCGATCACCGGAAACCAGTAGCGCTTATCCGGCTGCATCCCTTGGCCGCGGAAGATGCGAATGCGGTCCGCCCGCTCGCGGTCCCGCAGGGTCACCATGCCGCCTTCGCCCGTCGTGATGATCTTGTTGCCGAAGAAGCTAAACGTCCCCGCGTCACCGATCCCCCCGACCTTCCGCCCCCGGTACAGCGCCCCATGCGCCTCCGCCGCGTCCTCAATCACGAATAGATTATGGCGCCGCGCGACAGCCACAATCGCATCCATATCGGCCGGATGGCCATAGAGATGCACCGCCAGAATCCCCCGCGTCTTCGGCGTAATGCAGGCCTCGAGCAAAGCCGGATCCAGATTCATCGTCCGCGGCTCCGAATCGACAAACACCGGTTTGGCCCCGCAATAGGTCACAGCGTTCGCCGTCGCCACAAACGTCAGCGTCGGAACAATCACCTCGTCGCCCGGCTGCAGATTCATCCCCAGCAGAGCCAAATGCAGCGCGCTTGTGCCATTATTTGCGGCTATTGCGTGCTCCACTTCGCAGTATTCTGCAAACCCCGCTTCGAACAAAGGGATAAACCGCCCGATCGAGGAAACCCAGGTAGTGTCCAGGCACTCCTGCACGTACTTGGCTTCATTGCCTTGAAATTGCGGCGCCGAAACGGCGATGTTACGTGGGGCGGGTGCGGCAGCTGGCATCAATTCAAGCGCGGGAGAGAAGTAGATTCCAACTGATACAGCTGGCGGCAGCTTCCAGATCCAGCGGCAGCGGCTCTCCAGAGAGATCTTCCACCCGCTGAACCCGAAGGCCCAGAGTTACAAGTTCCTCCAGCCATTGTAACGGCTCTATCCCGGCGCGCCTCAGATGCTCCGGTCCGAACTCGACAAAGATCCGGATCTCCGGGTTGCTCGCAAGAATCCGCGCCATGCCCCGAAGGATGAAAGGCTCGCCGCCTTCGGCGTCGATCTTGATGACATCAATCCGGGTTTCGTGAACCAGCGCCTCATCGAGAGTGACCGTCTCTACCGTCAGCGTCTCCCCAGCCGCTTCGCCCGCAAACAGCGTGTTGTGCCCGGAGTTGTTGGCATAGGCGGTGAAGTTCGCCTCCCCAGCCCGGTCAGAAACGGCGCGCCGGTCAAAGTGGATCATCCCCGATTCGAGAAAGCCATTTACCTGGACATTGTCATGCAGCAGCGCGTAAGTGCGCGGCGTGGGCTCAAAGCTATAGACCCGCCCGTGGCCGCTGAGTCGACGAAGAGCGTACAGCGTATAGATGCCTATGTGCGCGCCGATATCGACAACGACCATGCCCGGCTGCACCAAGCTCGAAAACAGCCGCATCATGCCCGGCTCCGGAAGTCCGCGCAGGCCGTAGTAGGCAGCCAGGCGCCACTCCTGACTGGGAACGCCTAGCAGGAAGCCATCCACCTCCGTGACGATCACGTCAGGGCCGGCCTGGAAAACGGGCGCGCGCTGATGAGTCCGAACCTCAGTGAGACTAGCCTGCATATGAGCGAGTTCTGCCGCCGCCTCGTTGGAGGCCTTTAGCCCGGCCTGTTGTAAGGCCAGAAGCTGCCGTTGTTGCGCCCGAATGTCCGCTGCCAAACCCTCCTGCACCGCCTGGTTCTCGCGAGTCAGCGCGGCCAACTCCGTCTGCTTCACCACGAGGTCCGCGACGTAGCGGTCCACTTTGTCCGAAATGGTGAACAGAGTGTGGTCCAGCTTGCCCATACTGCGTTCGGCCTGGAGGGCGTTCTCCTGCAGAACGTAGTCCAACTTCAATTCGATCGCCTCGACACGCGACACCCGCAGGAAATATTCAAAAAGCCGCCGGGCGCGATTCCATAGCGCCACCTTGATCGCAGCAATCCAGCGCAAGCCCGGCGAAGCAGACGCCTCCTGACCCGCGGGCCACAGGCCGACGTATCGCCGCCCTGTGGCCTTCGCCTCCGACGACTCCACCAATTGCAGGATCAGAGAACGGCGCGGGTAATGGTTGCGGAGCAGCTCCCGGTAGTGCACGAATCCACCCACGTCACACTCCCGCCCCAACACCCGCAAATAGCTCTCCCGCACGAAGCTCGCATCGTCCGCAATGGGGAGCAACGGCGCTAGGTCGACCGTCGTCACAGTCGATGCCGCCGGGCTATTCGCCTTGGATTCGGCAGGTCCGATTTTTTCCACCAAGCGGCGCTTGATGAGGGCAGCGTTGAAATCCAATCGTTTAGTCTAACGCGGAGCTTCCGCGTTTTGTAATGATTGTTCGTATTCGCTGCAAACGGCGTCAAGCGGGCCATCGCGCACCACCCTTCCGTGCTCCAGCCAAACGGCGCGGTCGCACAGACTCGCAACGATACTGTGCACGTGCGACGCGCAGAGAATCGTCTTTCCCTGCTGCCGGAACTCCGCCATGCGGTCAAAGCACTTCTTTTGAAAGCGGTCGTCGCCGACGGCGAGAATCTCATCGATCAGCAGAATATCGGGATCGGAATGGACCGCAATTGCAAAGGCTAATCGCAGCCACATGCCGCTCGAATACGTTCGCAGCGGATCGCCGATGAACTCTTCGAGTTCCGAGAACTCAACGATGGAGGCATAACGATTGGTCGCCTCGGCGCGGGACAGGCCGAACAGGGAAGCATTCAGCGTGACGTTCTCGCGGCCGGTGAGGTCAGGATGAAATCCGGTTCCGAGTTCGAGTAGCGCCGTCAAATGGCCTTCGGTCCGCAACGTCCCTGAAGTGGGCGGAACCACGCCGGAGATCAGGTTCAGCAACGTACTCTTGCCCGCGCCGTTCCGGCCCAGAATGGCTACCGACTCGCCATGGCCAATCGTGAGCGACACGTTCGAAAGAGCCGTGAATCGATCCGGACGCAGGCGACGCATCCACCCGCTCGTTTGGAGCGGGAAGGACTTGGTGACGTCCTTGAGTTCGATGCTGTGTGCAAACGGCGTGCGTGCCATGGAAAGTGGATTATACGGCGGTCAACGTAGAAACTACATGTTCCCACGTTAAGCCCATACTCTGTATCAAGTCGTACCCGGCGCGCCCCAGCGTCCGCGCTCTGGCTGGATCTTCATAGAGCCGGTCCATCGCCGCGGCCAGGGCGGCGGGGGTGGGCTCCGCGACATAGCCGGTCTCGGCCTCGCGGACCACCTGCAGAATCCCACCGGAATCGGTCGTCGTGATCACCGGCTTGCCGCTGTAGAAAGCCTCCATCGTCACGTACCCGTAGGAATCCTCGTCGAACGGGATATAAGCTGCTCCCAAAGCGTCGGCGAAGTACGCCGCTTTCTCCTCTTCCGAGATGAACCGGTCGATCACCGTCACCCGGCCCGCCAGGTTATGCCGGGCGATCAGCTTCGCGATCTGCTGCGCGTCCGCAGCGTCCTCTGACTTGCCGGCAATCACCAGACGCACGTTTGTCCGCGTATATTGCATGGCCTCGACCAGCAAGTGCTGTCGCTTCGACGTGGTGATCCGCCCGGCACAGAAAATATACTCGCCCGTTTCGCCAAAGCGGAAGTGGCTCGTATCAAGCAGCGGCGGATAGAGCACTTCAGACGAAATCTGATTGAAGCGTTTAAGGCGAGCCGACGTGGTAGCGGAGTTGGTATAGATCTTGCGCGCCTCCGGCAGAAAGGTGTTGTCCGCTTCAATGATGCTGCGGCGCACAGCCAGGTTCTCCGGCGTCGCCTCCATCCCCTGATACGGCGTTCCCCACAGGTCATAAACCTGACGGAACTGATGCACCAGCCAAAGAAACTTGTTGTCGTGCGGCAGGTAGTACGCCGGAAACTTGAACGCGATGATGCGGTCCACATTGGGAGTTCGCATCAGCCGGCAGGCCAACATGCTCTCCAACATCTTACCCGGCGGCTCCCATCGAAACGGGATGCGGACCAGCATCGCCTGGTGCCCGAACTCGTTCAGCTTCTCCGTCAGCGCGTCAGCCAAATGCTCAGCGCCGCCGCGGACGAAAGGGACACAGTTATTGGCTACCAGGATCTTCATGAGAGCATCCGTTCGAGCACGCGTGGCCAAGCGATGCCGAGGTCGGCCATCCGCACGCGGCCCGCCTCGCCCATGGCTTTCGTTCGGCTTCGTTCCGAGAAAAGTTGATCCATGGCGGCGGCTATGGCAGTTGGTTCGGGCGCCGAGACCAACCCGTTCAGCCCATCGGTGATCAGCTCGAGCGTACCCCCCGCATCCGAAGTCGTCAGCACCGCCTTTCCGGACTGATGGGCTTCGAGACTGGGGTAT
Organism: Bryobacterales bacterium; assembly: GCA_038215275.1. Classification (GTDB taxonomy): domain Bacteria; phylum Acidobacteriota; class Terriglobia; order Bryobacterales; family Bryobacteraceae. The sequence continues at coordinate 12,733 of JBBQRA010000103.1, forward strand.
CCGTAGGAGTCTTCGTCAACGGGGAAATAGGCGGCGGCCAAGCATTCGGAGAAGAACTTCACCTTGCGAGCTTCATCGATCCAGTCGTCAAAGATGGCCACGCGGTCCTTCAACTTATAACCGTGGACGAGCTGATGCAGCTCATCAACGTACCCCGCAGCATCCGGGTCGGCCTTGCCGGCGATGAGCAGCCGGACGTCGGTCTTCACATGCCGCATCGCTTCAATCGCCAGCCACTGCCGCTTATGGTGTACCAGCCGATTCAGATACAGGATAGTGTCGTTGTACCCGGCGCAGTGATAGTTCTCCGCGTTGGGCAATGGCGGATAGAGCACCTCGGCGTCGATCCCGTTGAAGTGCTGCAATCGCTTGGCGACCACCTGGGAGTTGCTAAAGATCCGGTGGCATTCGCCCAGTCCCAGGCGGTCGGCGGCTATGATGGAGTCGCGGATACGCGTGCCCTCGGGCGTCAGGGGGATGTCCTGATAGCGGGTTCCCCATAGGTCGTATGCGCCGCGGTGGTGATGGATGAACCAGACGACTTTCTTGGGATGGCGGAGTAGATAGCTCGGGAAGCGGACGGTGATCAGCCGGTCGCCGTGCTCGGTGAGGTCGAGCAGCCGCAGCGCCGTCATTTGCTCGAGCAACTCGTCATATTGGGACGAGAAGGGAAACTTGAGAACTTCCACCTGATGGCCGGCTTTGGTCAACTCATCCGCGAGGGAATCGACGATGACGGTATAGCCACCATAGAGGAAGGGAACCACTGTGCTGGCGACAATGATCTTCATCGCAGCAGCCGGGTAGCGGGGACGCCCACGACGGTGACCCCGGCGGTGATATCCCGGATGACGACGCCGCCCGCGCCGACGGTGGCCCACGGCCCGATGGTAACCCCGGGGATTGCCACGGAGCCAGCCGCGATGAAGGCGCCTTCGCCAACGGTGACGTTACCGGCCAGGTGGCAGCCTGGGGCGATATGGGCGCAGGAGCCGATGTGATTGTCGTGGTCGACGGAGGAGGCGGTGTTTAGGATGGCGCCGTCTTCAATGGTGGAGTCGACGTTGACGACGGCGCCGGGCATGATGGCGATGGCTGCGCCGAGTTTGGTGCGGGGCGAGAGGATGGCGTGGCGGCTGATGGCGTTGGGGAGGGAGAAGCCCAGGGTTCCGAGTTGGGCCAGCATCCGGTGTCGAATGCGATTGCTGCCGATGGCGGGAAAGGCGTGGGTGATGCCCATGGCGAGGAGACCGGGGAGTTGGTCGTCGCTGCCGAGGTGGGGATAGTCGAAGAGGGATTCGGTGGGCAAGAGCGAGGTGTAGCCAGCGATTTCGAAGGAGGAGGTCTCCTCGAAGATTTCCGCTATGACTTTCGCGTGGCCTCCGGAACCGAGAATAACGAGGCGGGGCTTCTGCATGAGCCGTTTTTTACTCTAGCATGCCGACCGGTGTATACTAGAAAACGTGCGCCTGGAGGGCCACCCTAGCTCAGTTGGTAGAGCGGCTGATTCGTAATCAGCAGGTCGCCAGTTCGATCCTGGCGGGTGGCTCCAAACTATTGAAAACAGGCATGTTACGGAATTGATCAGCGATGGCGACCTGAAGACTCCGAATCAGCCGCTCAGATCGGGCAGACAAGGGTAAATCCTTTGATTGCAACGACAGATGGTCTCGCAGGATGCATCAGCGCTCTTGGCCTGTTCATTAATTATCTGTTCAGAACATCTGAACCCGAACCTGTGATTCCAGGCGGCGATCAAGATTTTCTGCGCATGGTGGGCGGCTACTTCGCCTACACTCACAACGATCGGACTCCACGGCAGCCTCGTCGAATATCGAGGCTTTCAGTGGTCATCCCGGACCGCTGATCCCCACAAACGTCGAAGTTACCGGAATGCGGTGCGAACACTTCCCTTCGACAAGCAGCAGGAGATCTTGAACCATGCCACTCGCCTGCGCGACGAGGCAGCACCGAAAAAGCCCTTCCAAAGTATAAAGGGTATCCTGGCTGACCGAGGGATCTCCATTTCAGCGCAGGACATTGACGAAGCCAGACGCGAGATGTGGAAGAACTTCCCTAGGGAAGACCTCTGATGGCTGCGGTTCTCGCCGACACCCACGCCATCCTCTGGTATTTGACTGCGGACCCTCGCATCTCGCGCTCTCCGACTGCCGCTTTGGACAGTGCAACAGTTGCTGGAGATCCAATACCTCGTCGAGAAGGGCCGACTCAGTGCCGACGACCAACGAATGGTTGTCGCGCCTGTCGACGACGTTCGGAGCTTTGCACGCCTCGGCCCAAGGTCTCGCGGTAGCGGCCGGTTGACGGGTAGCCGCCGCGGCCGACCTGACCATCAAGCGTTTACGCTCGCGACCTTCCCCCTACCCCGTGTGACCATCTATTCATCAAACTGTGATCGTACTAGGCGATACTCCGATATACAGTTGTATAGCTTCTTTATCTCCTCGCAAGGCCCACCGTAATATGAACCTCCCCTACTTCTCACGGACTCTCATGTTCGGCATCGTCGCATTGATCGGGCAGCAGGCGAACGCCCAATGCGTCAGCGTCACCAGCGGCGCGGGCCTTACCTACACGCAAAACTTCAATGGGCTGGCGACGTCCGGCACCACCAACGTTTTGAGCACTGCTCTCGCCGGCTGGACGATGGTCGAGACAGGCGGCGGCGCCCGCGACAACGATCAATACGCCGCCGACACAGGGGGCAGCTCCGCTGGCGATACTTACAGTTACGCCACCGTCGCAGCGCCGGCGGATCGGGCTCTGGGCGGACTGCTGAGCGGCACTCTGGTTCCCGTCTTCGGGGCTTGCTTTACGAACCTCACTGGGTCGGCGATCACCTCGTTGACCCTTCAGTACACGGGCAAGCAATTCCGCATCGGCGCCGCCAATCGTCCCGACCGCATCGACTTCCAATACAGCACCACCGCGACTGGGATCGTGACCGGAACGTTTGTTGACGTTGACACACTGGACTACTCCGGCCCGCAAGCCGCGGCCGCTGGGATCGTCGCGCCAGCCGCGAGCGCGACCGTCGGGCCGCGAAGCATCACGAGCCTCTCGATCGCGCCGGGGGGCACCTTCTGGATCCGCTGGACCGACTTCAATGCGTCGGGTGCGGACGACGGCCTCGCGGTCGACGACTTTAGCCTCGTCGCGGCCATCGCGGACGGGGGCGGGTCCACCAATCCGTCAGCGACTGCCGCGGCCACGAGCGTCACCGCTGGTAACTCTACTAACTTCAGCGGCACGATTGTTCCCGGCACCGGACCCACATCCCTGAGCTACGCGGTAAGCTGCGATCTATCGGCAGTGGCCGGGAGCGGTACATTCGGAATGACAGTGGCCGCCGCGGTGCTCAGCGGAAACTATCTAGTGCCCGTGGCGACGGCCAGTAGCGTTTATGCGCTTCCTTGCACAATTACGGATGATCAAGCCCGCAGCGGAAGTTTCAGCATCAATCTCGCCGTGTCGGTGCCGGTTAGTTGCGGCGCGGCCAAGACGCCGATCAGCGCGATTCAAGGCGCGGGAGCGGCGAGTCCCATGACGGGTCAGGTGCAGGAAATTGAAGGCATCGTGGTTGGTTCCTACCAGGGCGCTGGCAAGCTGAACGGCTTCTACTTACAGGACGAGGGCGACGGCGATCCAACGACTTCGGACGGCATTTTCATAGACGAGTCAGTTGGCGGGTCACTGGGTACGGTGGCGGCGGGAGCTCGCGTGCGTGTCCGCGGGACAGTCGCGGAAACTTTCAATCAAACCGTTCTGAATACGGTGACGGCGATGCTGGCCTGCGGCACCGGCACCATGACGCCCGTCGAAGTTACCTTCCCCGTCTCGTCAACCACGTTTCTCGAACAGTACGAGGGTATGCTGGTGCGCTTCCCGCAGCAGCTTCGTGTCACCGACAACTACGACCTCGGCCGCTTCGGCGAAGTGGGGCTCGCGTTTGCGCCAACCTATGGTACCGCAATAGCCTTTACGCGCCTGATGGCTGGCACGCAAGTTGCCCTGCCCGGACCGGCCGCGGTGGCCGCCACCGGTCTTAACAACCGCTCGCGCATCCTGCTCGACGATGGCAGCAACAACACATACGGCACTCTGGTACCCACCGCGAACTATCCGCGGGACGGGGGCGGCCTGACTTTTTCGAACACGCTACGCTTGGGTGATCGTGTCAATGTCGATGGCTTTGGTACTTACACGCCGCTCACCGGCGTCTTGGGCTTTGGCTTCTCGGCCTATCGCCTTCAGCCTGTCGACGGAGAGCCGATCACCTTCGGCCCTTCAGACAATCCGCGTCCGGTAACGCCGCCCACAGTCGGTGGCCGGGTTAAGGTTATGAGCGCCAATGTGCTCAACTACTTCACTACCTTCACCTCGGCGGACTCTAATGCCCGCGGCGCGGACAATGCCACTGAGTTCCAGCGTCAGCGCAACAAGATCATCGCCGCCTTCAAAGCCGCCGACCCCACGGTGATCGCTATCAGCGAACTTGAGAACAACACTTCATCTGCGATGGAAGATCTCGTCAATGACTCTATCAGTAACTTCGGCAATAGTCTCAACACCGGAAACACCGGAAAATGGGCCTATCTCAGCACCGGAGTCGTCGGGACGGATGCCATCCGCGTCGGCTTCATCTATCAACCCGCGCTCGTTCAGCCAGTGGGTACACATAAGGTGCTCGACAGTGGCGTCGATGTTCGGGCGCTCACCTTTCGGAATCGTCCCGCGCTGGCGCAGACTTTTAAGCTGCTCATCGGCGGCAAGCCGGACCTGCAGCACTTCACTGTCATCGCCAATCATTTCAAGAGCAAAGGCAGTGCCTGCACATCCGCGCCCAACGATCCCAACCAGAACGACGGCCAGGACAACTGCAACCTATCTCGGGTCAGCATGGCGCAGGCGCTCATCGATTGGCTCGATACCAATCCCACTTCCGATCCCACGCCCGCCGCGGACCGTCGCTTCCTGATCGTCGGCGACCTCAACGCGCATCTAAAGGAAGATCCGATCTCCGCGCTCACAAATCCGCTCTTCTCGAAGCCGGCTACTGGCGCTTTCCCCGCTGGCTTTCCGGCCAACACCAAAGCCGTCTACAAGGATCTTGTCTCTACGCTCGGCGATCCGGCTGGCTACTCTTACCTCTTCAGAGGGGAGTCCGGCGCGCTTGATCACGCTCTCGCCAACCCGCCGCTATTCCGCCTGATTACCGGTGTATCCGAATGGCACATCAACGCGGACGAACCGGTGGTGCTGGATTACAATTCCGACTACGACGGCAACAGCAACCACTCCCAATTGAAGAGCGCAGCTCAACTAGCCGCCTACTTTAGCGCCGGCGCGTTCCGCACTTCGGACCATGATCCGCTTCTCATCGGCTTTAATCCCCTTTGCGGCGACATCAACGATGACGGCGTTGTCGACGCCGCCGATCAGGCCATCGTTCGCGCCGCAATCGGGAAGCCCGTCGCGCAAGTAGATCGCCGTATTGATTCCGACGGCGACGGCCGCATCACACTGACCGACTTCTCCCGGTGGTCCTCGTGTGCCGCCGCCTATCAACGCTAAGGAAACAGAATGAAAACGTATCTTCTTACCGCAGTCCTTTGGATGGTTTCGGGCCTGACGGCGTCCGCCGCGACTATTCTGCTCACTCCATCAAATGCGAGCCCGGAGGTCGGTTCCGTATTCACCGTAAGCCTTGAAGTAACTGGCAACACCGGCGAGATTCTCGGATTCGGCTTCGATTCCCAAGTGAGCACTCCCGCTATCATCTTTCAAGGCCTCGCCATTGATCCGTTCTTTGGCTCTGACCTCGGATTGCAACCCGGAACGCAGGTCTCGGCGTTCGCCTTTCCCGGCGCCACGGGATCAAAGTTCACGCTGGTTACTTTCTCCTTTCTCGCCAATTCCGTAGGCTCTTCCGAGTTCAGCGTGATCTCGGATCTGAGTGACCCCAACGAAGGCCTGTTCGATCTCAACGCTCCCACCGCTACCGACTTGAGCCGCCAGATCATCATCAATGTTCAAGCGGTGACTGATGTCCCTGAGCCGTCCACTTTTGGCTTGGCTGTGCTCGGCATCGCGGCCGTGTTCCTCGCCCGCCGAACTTCCCGCTAACGCCCGAGGTTGAGCGGAGGCCACGAGAAATTAGCTGAACATTAACTAAGCTCCCGGGCTTGGTTCTATAGCGTAGCCGATCAAGAGTTGGTCAGCCAACAACAGCGTTGGATGCAAATGGACGAAGCGGTGCGAAATATCATCACCGTCCAACAACATCGCCTGTCGCTGCACCGAAAAGGCTTTCAATACGGTCGTTTCACTTTGCTCGGCCTATAAATTACTGATGGAACGCCCTCATATGTGCCGACTGGTCGCATCGCAGGCGTCGAGCCATTCTCACGAACATCTCCAGGCGGCCCATCTCCAAACCCAAGCGGCCCACTCACTGCGTCTTGAATAGCGGCAAACCGTTATTTGGCTATGGGGGCGGCCTTGCGCCGGCTTAGGCGCCGGGCGCGAAGACGCTGATTGCGAGTTCGCCCTACGAAGGCAAGAAAAAACAATTCTGGTAGGGGCCCAAGACAGTCAGCAAGAACCGCCACAAAGTCCGGCAGCTACGCTTTGATCACAGATGGCCTCCTTATGGGCGTTTGACCCTATATTCGGCAGTTGAACCCCGCCCGCTGCGCCATATTCCGTCGAGATGATTGTTACTAAACGGGATGAGCGCGATCAACCCCGTTTTGTCCGTTCGCCCAAAGGGTGAAGCCTCTTCCGAACGCCTCGTCGACTTCGCCCGTACCGACCGAACCGAGATTTCCACTCTCGACTTCAACAATCTCCTGCGTGGCCTCCTCCAACTTCGCGACTCGGCCCATCGCACCCGCGGCGTCGAGGTGCTAAGAGGGTTCGGGAGACCTCAACGTCGCCACCGCATTAAGCACCTCAGGATGAAGTACGACGCAACCCGTAGCGGGAGCGCCGCCTGGAGGATGAGACGTTTCTTTTCCTGGCTGCGCTGACGGTCGAAATGGAGGACCGGGTGGTTCGCCGCCCGCGAGGCTTGGCCGGGCTAGGCTCTGGTCTTTCGACGCTCTCCACATCGCGACAGCCGAGGCCGCTAACGTGGATGTAAGGCTTTCCACCGATGACCGTCTTTGGGCGCGGACGGCCTTGCCCTGTTTCTGCGTTTAAATCGATCCGGTCCAGGCGACTACGCGCATGACCGCGACGAGTGGCAGAAGAACTTGACGATCGATCCGATCATGGAATTCATTCACTACCGCCGACAGTAGCGCCGGGTTTTTCAGCAGTTTTGCCGGCAGCTTGCCCCGAATCTCACGATTCGGCCCAAGTACGTCGACGTGCTCACCACCTCCGTAATCCCAAGCAAATCAAGCGAAAACTGAGAAAAGTAATCACACCATAGACTTGACAACCTTGGCTCCGCAATCAGCAGGTCGCCAGTTCGATCCTGGCGGGTGGCTCCAGAAATCCTCATTAGTTGCGCACGCTTCCGATTTCAGGCATTGGCAGGCGGGTTGC
>JBBQRA010000104.1:0-20200 GCA_038215275.1 Bryobacterales bacterium
CGGTAGCCTGTGACACCGCCGAGATGCCACCGCGCCCGATCGATTGGCTCTCGGCGGCCACCAACAAACGACGCGCTCGCTCATCCAGCACTCGTCCCAGAGTTGCGTATCGCGTCTTGATCCCAGACAACGCATCCATCCGCTCCAGCATACTCCAAAACATTTCTATATGGAAATGTTATTTCTAGACAGCTCCTAAAACGAATACCGCCGTGGCGGGAACGCGCTATCCCCTTGTTTTTACAGCCCTTGCTCAGCTACCGCCCGCCCCCAACTGCACGCTCTCAGTAAACTCCCGCTAGGGTGCCTAGCGTAGTGGAACCTACGGGACGATTTGGGTAAACAAGTCCGGCTGGGTGGTTCTACTGCCTACCGATATCTCAATGCGCTGCTGGCCCAACGGACAGGCCGGGGGAACAATCAGCTCGATAGCCAACAAGCTGTTCAAGGGCGCGGCTCCCAGGATTTCTGCAGGCAGACCACAAAGCCGCGCAGACACCGGGGCCGTACTGATGCCGTTCACAAGAACCTGCCTGGCGGCGCCGGGACTAAAGAAGCTGAAGCTCGACTGGCCCGGCATGGTCAGGCGGACCGGTAGCGCGGGAGTGACCGGGCCGGTGGGCATCTCGACGGAGTGGATGACCGCTCCACCGATTTCCACCGTCACGGTGACGAACCCATCCGGGAGGCTGGGTGGTGTCAGGACGACGATCTGGTTCCGAGCGATTATGACCGGCTCGACGGCAATAGCACCAAAGCGCACACGGGAACCCGGCGCGAACTCCTCCCGGCCAAAGATCGTGACCACGGTCGACGGCGCCAGGCTGCCCGCAAAGAAGCTGGCACTGTTTACGATGCCGGCCGCCGTGAACGGCACCGGCCGCGTCAGCATATATGCGACCACGCCATCATGATCCGACAAACGCGTCGCTGCCGGAAAGTCGGCGTTCCCGCGCGCAAAGTGGACCCGGCTCAGAAGGCTCGGCTGGTTCAGCAGGATATGGTCGAGCGTCTGGGTCTGGCCATCAAAGACGTAGGAGTAGTTCTCGGCCGGGGAGAGAGTGGTGGTCAGATTGGTGAAACCGCGAAAGTTAATCTCGTTGGCAAAGGAGTTCCAATCTCCGGCGACGATTAATGGAATGTTCGCCGGCAAGAGACTCAGCTCCTCGGCAACGGAGGCAAACTGAGCAGCGCGCTTGGCCTGCACCCGCGGATCCTCGAGATTCAAGCGGGAGCGCATATGGACGCCCATCACCGCGATCGGCTGCCCAGCGATACTGGCCCGAAGGAGGATGGGCGGCCGGTCGTGCGTCAACTGGCCGGGGGCATACTCGTGATCCTTGGCCAGTTGCGCGACGGCATCCACTGACACCCGCGAGGCGCGGGCTAGGAAGCCGGACGTAATTCCGCTGGGGTCGTTCGAGGGCGCCGCGAACGCCATGTAGTCGGACCCGATGGCATCAGCGGCGCGTTCGAGAGTGGAGAGCTTGTCGACCTCCTGGACCACGATTACATCCGGCAGTCCGAGCTGGCTCTGCACGTACTGGCGAAGCCGGGGCAATCGATCGGCCAATCGGGGCTCGTCGAAAAGCCGGAACAAATTCAGAGTGGCGACCGTGTACTCGTAGCCAGTCCGCGCCGGGGCGGGCGGAGGCTCCGGAATCAGAACCGCCTCCGTAATCGGCTTCGCATAGATCGTGTAGGCTCGCGAGCCGAAATCCAGTGGGCCGGAGACGTTGGCCAGCGACGTCCCAGCCGAAACCGGAGCGTTCGTCACCAGGCGCAGGAGGTTCGCCCACGGCGACTGGTCTGAGCGGCGGAAAGGCCGTGGCGCGTCCAACGTCGCCCAAGCGACCGAGCCGTTCAATGGAGAAACGATATTCAGGCCGGCGCGCACCAACATGCCTTCGTATCGTTCCAGGTCTTCGTTCGGGGAGAGCGCGACCGCCGCGGGCAAAGTCTGTCCTTGGGCGCGTAGGGTGACGGTGGGGTTGATAAGCTCCGTGAGCGGCGCACTTTGCGGATCCGCCGCGGGGCGGAACTCGGCGATATCCGCTTCCACTTCGACCAGCGCGCCGGGCTGAGCCACGGAAGGCGGCGCGGTCTGCGTGAAGACCAGGATGCCGGAGGAGGCGCGCGGATCGGCCTGGGCGGTTTGGATATAGAAACCGTTGGAGCGGCGGAAGGTGACGACGCCGGAGGTGATCACGCGGCGATCCGCGAACGGGCTTTCGGCCTCTGTCCCCTGAATCTCCGAAATAGTAAGTCGAAGGGTTTCGGGAGGCGCAGCGCAGTTGACGAACGGCGTTGAACGGTTGCGCGGCGCGGGCGTGGCCACTACAAAATCGATGCTGTTGTTGCCGGTATCCTGACATCCGGCGCGGGCGCGGGCGGCGGCCGAGGTGTTCGAAAGATCCCGGGTTGGAGCGGTTTCAAAGTCGTTCGCCGCCAAGCCGTAGCCGACCCGGTCGACGACCTCCGCAGCGGCGTTGCTCAGCGCCACCTTGCCGGCCGTGCCAGACATGGCGATGGCGCCGGTCGCGTCGGGCGACGGTAAATTCTGCGTACCGCCGGTGCCTGCCGCCTGCTGAATCAGATAGTATTGCCCAGGCTGCAACGTGCCGGCGAGCGGCGTCGACTGGTACGTGGTCCCGGCGGCGCTGGCATACTGGATCGCCCAACCTTCGAGCGGCTGCGCCTGCGCGCCGCGGTTGAAGATCTCGATGAAATCCTGGCGGAGCGTCGCGCCGGTGTTGCCCCCTCCTCCGTAGATCTGGCTGATGACGACCTGGGCCCGCAGAGTGCAGGCCAGAGTGAGAAGGAGGAGGCAACGGAGTTTCATGGTTATCGGTTATATTGCGGCGTAATGCCGCGCAGGTTGGCCCACACGCGATTGATCGCTTCCAGCGTCTCGGGGCTCAGCGGCCCTTCTGCGGCGGCCGCCACATTCGCATCCAGTTGGCTTTGTTTGCTCGCCCCGAGGATGATGCCCGTAATCGGGGTATGGTGCAGCAGCCAGCACAGGCTCATGCTGATCATGCTGCGGCCTGCCGCCGCGGCGATCGTCTTCAACTCCTCCACCGCGGCGAATTGCGCCGGGTGCCAATAGCGGTCAAGGTACATCTGGTTGCCGTCGAAGCGGGTGCCGGGGAGGGGAGCGGCTGGCAGTTGCTTGCCTGTCAATAGTCCACCCGCGAGCGGGTTGTAGATATACGTCTCCACGCCGTAGCGGGCGCACATCGGCAGATACTCGGGCTCAATGCCGCGCGCCAGCAGGTTGTACATCGGCTGCGACACCTTCATCGGATGCCGGCAGAGCGTTTGCATCTCCGTCACCTGCCAGGCCGGATAATTGGAGCACGCCAACTGCCGGACCTTGCCCGCATCCACCAGCCGCGCCATGGCTTCGAGAGTCTCTTCAATCGGAGTCGCCGGATCGGGCATGTGGAGGTAGTAGACGTCGACGTAGTCGGTCTCCAAGCGCCGGAGCGAAGCGTCGATCTGCTTGTTGATGGCGGCCGCCGAAAGGCCGATGTCCTCCGGCCCGTCGCCCATCTTGCCGCGAACCTTTGTGGCGAGGCGGATCTTATCGCGGCGCCCCTTGAGCGCCTTGGCCACGATCTCTTCGCTGCGGCCCATGTTGTAGACGTTGGCGGTATCGAGGAACGTAATGCCGCAGTCGAGGGCGGCGTCGACGAGGCGGAGCGAATCGGCTTCGTCAAGCTGTGAGCCGAACGTCATGGTGCCGAGAACGAGACGGGAGTTCATTGGGCGAGTACCTTTAAAACCTGCTGGGCGAGGGCTTCATAGCCGGCCGCGGTGTAATGCACGTTGGCGGGAAGTTGGCCAGAGTGATCGGCCTTGAATAAATCGTTCACGGCAATTTTCTCCGTCTCTAGGATGCGCGCGGCAACGGCGTTGTACTTCGGCACGTCGGCTGGATCGCGCAGCGGGCTGACCTTCCCGGGCGGGACGGGCGTGGTCGAGGCCCAAATCAATTTGGCATTGGTTTGTTTCAACCGCCGGACGATGGTCTCGAGGTTCCTGCCGTACTCCTCGATCGAGATCTGGTGCTTCCCGCCCTCCATGATTTTCAAATCGTGGAGACCGAAATTGAAGTGGATGATATCCCACTTCCTGTCGCCGAGCCATGTGTCGAGGCGGGCGACACCATTGCCGGTATGCGCCGCGTTTCCTTCGTTGTGAACGACGGTAGCCTTTCCTGCTAGGGCTCTGGCTACAAATGGCGTGTATCCGATGGAGATGGAATCTCCGATGATGAGGATGTTCGGGCCCTGCGCCCACAGCGGCGCTGAGAGAGCCAGAAGAAGTAGAGACCGCATAAGACTTCGATGATAGATCAAAAAAAGCCCGCGGCCGGGGCCGCGGGCGTAGAGTATGGCTATCGTACAGTCGCGATTACGGCTGCAGATCCTGTTCTTGAGCGAATGTCGCCCACTCCTCGGTCCAGTCGTGGTCACCGAAGCCGCCAATCCAAGTGGCCCACTGGTCGAAGAAGCCGTCGTCGGGCGGCTGCACCCAGTTGGCGCGGAAGACGGGCGAACCGGTCAACGGACGGAAGTCCGGGTCGGAGCGCTCGAGCGGCCGGCGAAGCAGCGTATCGGCGATCAACAGCTGGGCGGCAGGGCCGCTCAGGAGTGCCCGGAAGTCAGCAACCACCTGACCTTCGAGGGTGGCCGGAGCTGCCGGCGTTGTGTTGTAGCCATTGTTCCAGGAGAGCACTCCGTTAACGCTGAAGTCACCGCTGGCAATGTTGGGCTGGATGCTATCGCCGACGTTGGCGCCGCCAAAGGTGCGGGTGATCCAGTTGTAGCAGAGGATGTTGTTGTACGAACCGGCAGCGCCGCGCCGGAAGTAGAGGCAGGGCGCATCGGACTCGTCGAAGCCGCGGGCACCGCCGCCGACGAAGGTGAGGTTGAACATGGTGGGCTTGCCGAGGGGACGCGCGGCAAAATTCCGCTCGTAGTTGTCCATCTCGATGCCGCGATTCGAAAGGTCGTCGTTGGCGACCATTACGCCATGTTGCAGACGGCCGCTCCAGCCGACTTGGCCGTCGATGAAATCGTCGGCGGTGTAGGTGCCGACAAGGTACTTGGCATCGTTGGTGCCCCCGAACCATTCGAAGGCGTCATCAAGGCCGTAGTGGGCCTGGAGATACTCGCCCTTGGTGCCCTTACCGCAAGCGCCCCAGGTGATGGAGTTGGTCTCTTCGTTAGGCCGCAGGAGCGCGCCGGCGAACTCGACGCGAACGTACTTCAGGCTTCCGCAGCTGTGATTCGCGTCAGTACCACCGTAGCGGGTCTCCGGCAATTCCGGCAGACCTTCGATGGTCAGAAAGCCGGCGGGATCGTTGATCGGAGCTTGGCCGAGCATCACCAAGCCACCCCAGTCGCCACGCTGACGGCGGCCGATAGGCTGGGAGGAGGTCATGATGATGGGGCGAGAGCGGGTACCTTCGGCGACGAGTTTGCCGTTATTGGCGACGAGCAACACGGACGGTGGCTGCGATCCGGGCTGTCCGACGATGACGGTTCCCGGCTCAATGGTGAGCGTCGCGTTGTTCCGCACTGTGACGATGCCACGGATGCTGTAGGCGTTGTCGGCCGTGAGGGTGCGGTTTTCGGTGATGGCGGCGGGAAGATCGACTGTGGCGCGGACGACGTTGAACTTAAAGTAGGCGGTCTTCACCGGGCGGGTGCCGGTGTAGTCGCGCAACTGAACGACCAGCGTGTGCATACCGTACTCTTCAGGAACGGTCACCGTGGCCACGGTGGCCTTGGTCGCTTCCGGAATCCGCACAATGCGGAGGCCTTGCGCCGGGGTGTTGCCGAAGAAGTCGGTCGGCGTGTTGTTGTTGGCCGGCAGGTAGAACTTCGCACCGTTTTGGTTGTTCTGCCGATAGGCCACGATCGTGTAGGGGTACAGATCGTTATTAGGCTTGACGGTCCAGCGAACGGTGAGTTGTTCCCCTGGACGGTAGACCTGCTTGTCAGCCCACACCCACATGGCGGCGGTCGAAGAAACACTGGTGAATCCACTGATTTCGCGCTCGGCCTGGCTGGCGCTGATGGTCCGGAAAACCGGTCCTTCGGCGGCAACGAGTCCGGTGCTGAGCAAGCCCAGCGCCGCGGTGGCGAGAGTAATCTTTCGCATAGCTCGGTGTTATTCCTTAGTTAGAGTTAGAAAAACGTGTAACTGGTGCCGATCGTTAACGTACGACCGATTTGGAACCGGCGGACCACAAAGTCGGATTGAGTCTGCCGGTAGATGTTGTTATTAAGGTTTTCGCCGCTGAAACGCAGCTTCCACTTTCCGCTTTCCTTGATGCTGTACTCGTAGACGAAATCGAGCACCACGTTCCGCTCCTGGTAGATGTCCGGGAGTTGGAACGTACCGACGTCGGTGATGCGGCGGGAAACGGAGTTGACGTAGAAGCGGGCGTTCGACCGCAAAGCGGCACGCTGCCATTCGGCGATGACGTTGAAGATGTAGCGGGACTGGCCGACCAGCGGACGGTTGGCCGAAGTGAGTTGGACGAACTGATCGGTCGGGATGGTGACGTCCGAGTCAACAAGAGTCAGGTTGGCCTGCATACCGAAGTCCCGTAGAGCCTTGCTGAAGCGGCCCAGACCTTGGCGCCATTCCAGTTCGACCCCTTGATTGCGGGCGCTATCCACGTTAAGGAAGCTCTGCCGCAGTTCGGAAGCGGTGGGCCGGTAGATCTGCTCGATCGGATCCTGGAATCGCTTGAAAAAGTAGCTTGCCGCAACGACTTGATTCCCGCCGAGGAACCACTCCCAGCGAACGTCGAAGTTGTCGATCTTGGCGCGGCGGAGGTTGGGATTGCCGACCGTGGAGTACCCGCCGACAACGTTGGTGAACTCGAACGGTGACAGTTCGCGGAAGTCCGGCCGGTTCACGGTCCGGCCGTAACCAAACCGCAGATTCTGCTTGGCTGTCAGTTGATAAATGACATTAACGGCTGGAAGCAGGTCCCGGTTATTCAGGTTCGCGAACGAAGGGATACCGCCAGGTACTAGCGGGTCGATAGTGGTGACATTAATCTGCGCGTCTTCAATACGGAAGCCGGAGATGACTCGCCAGCGGGACCCGATCGCCAGATCGACCATGCTGTAGCCGCCATAAATGTCCATGAACGCTTCATACCGGTCGGTGCCGCGGGTGATTTCGCGGACCGCGAAGCCGTCGGGCCGAATGTTATTCGAACCCAAAACTACGTTAGTGGGCTGCGCGAAATCGATAGTCCCCGCCCGGATGGGGAAGAAGCGGAATCGACGGCTATCGAAATCGCGGCGACGGATCGTGCCGCGGAAGCCGGTTTTAAAAAGGCCGCTGAATTTGCCCTTGAAGAAGGGAATCGACCAATCGGCCTGTGGCTCGTAGATCTTATCCTTCAGTTCGGAGAAGAATCGGAGTCCGGACTCCGGCAGGTTCAAGAAGGCGTAGGGCTGCGTCGAACCCGGTTCCCGGCCGCGGATGGTCTCGCGGAGGTCGGGTTCGGAGCGGTCGGAATTGGAGAATGTGAACTGCCAGTGGAATACGCTGTTTTTCAAGCGGGCCACGGCGTGGTCCCCTTCGATTCCGGTCGAAAGGAGGCCGCGTTCGGTCCAGCGGAGACGTTCGGAGAGAATGTCCTGGCCGTTGCCGCCGTTCAGCCCGGAAATGAAGCGAGCTTCTTTGTCGGTATCGCGGGTCAAGGTGTTCCGGAAGATCACCTTGTTCGAGTTATTGATACGATAGGCGGCGTTGAGCACTGCCCCGATGCGAGCCGACTCGTTGCCGACGTTGAACTGATAGTCGGAGAAAATCTGCGGGCGGCCGCCACCGCTGTTGACGAGGAAGCGACGTTCTTCCGGAGTCTGTTGCGGCGAATTGTTGAACGTCACTGCCGCGACCACACCAAGCTTGCCCCAGGTGTTGCCACCCGAAATCGAATAGGTCTGCGTGGGCCGTGCGGAGGAGACAGGACGAATCTCGTAGTCGGGGTTGAACGCTCGGCCGAACTGCTGGAACTCCTGGTCGGAGAAACTACCAACGAAGAGCCGGCGATCGGTCGGGATCACGCCCGGCAGTCCGCGATTGCCATCGTCGAAGCCGAAAGCATCTCGGGAACCACCGCCGAAGCTGCTGAACCGCTTTCCGGCGGTCTGGGAGTTGAATCCGTAGTTGATGGAAACGGTGACGGTCTTTTGCACCGGGAATTCCGTGGTCTGCAGTTGCACCAGTCCGCCGGAGAATTCGCCCGGAAGGTCGGCGCTATAGGTCTTTACGACTTTGATGTTTTCAATGAGCGAGGCAGGGAAGAGGTCGAGCGGTACGACGCGGCGTTCCGGCTCCGTCGTGGGCACCATGGCGTTGTTGAGCATCGTTGACGAATAGCGTTCGCCTAAACCACGAACGAAAACGAACCCACCGTCAACTATGGAGATGCCGGTGACCTTTTCGAGCGCGCCGGCCGCGTCCGAGGCGGTGCTGGCCTTGATGTCGTCTTTCGAGATCGAGTCGCTGACGGAGGAGGCAAGTCGCCGCTCGACTAGAACGGACTCAGCCGTTGTTTGCAATGAGCCCACTTTTTCAACAACGTCGAGCGTCGTCGCGGCGCCTTTTTGCTGAAGCACGGAGCTGGCCTCGGTAATTTCGCCAGCCTTCACTTCAATGTCTTCAATCGTAGTTTCCAGGTGGTTCGCACTGGTCAATCGAAGCTTATACTTGCCGGGAGAAAGCGTGATCGTGAAGCGGCCCTCGGTATCGGTCGACATCTTGCCGTCTGTTACACCGTCGACCTCGATCTGAACGAGTGGAATGGGGCGTCCCGTGGCGGCATCAAACACGGTGCCGGTAACGTTGCCCTTACCGGCTGGTTGTGCATAAGCGACCGCTAGGGCTGCCAGCAGAACCAGCCAGGTTCTAAAGTACTGTGTCATAGATTAAGTTGAGGGGAGAGTCTTATTCCGCAACCCAAATGGAGACTGCATTGCTGGCGATTCCGTTGACGGTGATAATCACCGGCACTTGGCCAGAAATAAAGCTCTGCTCGGGAATAACCGCATTGATCTGGCAGATCCCAGGGAATTGCGGATGGGCGCCAGCGAACTGAGGCGTGACTTCGACGACGGAGATCGTTACCTTAACGTCGGCGACGGCGCGCGAAAGTTCAGCGGGAGGGGCACCGTCGGTGACGCGGGGATTGGTCACTCCGCAGCCGGTGGCGTAGAGTTGAATGACCTCGCCGCGGCGGGCGCGAACACTTTGACCGTTAATGCCAAAGTCTTGATTCTGAGCGATAGCTGGACGCGTTGCGTCCGTGCCCGAGGTCGCCAAGGCGGGCCAGAAGTCGTAGACATTGACAGTGCCGCGGGCAACAGCCGTGGCGCCATTGAACACTTCTACAGCAGCACTGCCTGCGACCGCGGCAACGGGGACCACGAAATTGATCTGATTCGCTGAGACGAAATAAAGAGGAGCATCCACGCCTCCAACCGTCAGGCGAACATTCGCCAACGTCTTGGGCATGGGGCTGAGAGAGGACAGCGCCGTTGTGGTAACGGTGCCGAAGCTGCCGTAAGCACTCGCAATGGAACCAGGCGCGATGGGCGCCTTGATATCAAGATTGCTGTAGTTGATTACGGTGACAGGACCAGGCGTCTGTGCGGACAAAATCGCGGCGGAGAGACCCGCCAGCACGAGAAACCGCTTTACAAGGATCTTCATCAGAACCCACTGTAGAGCCCGAATCGTAACAATGAATTACTTTTTCGTGACAATCTCGTGAAAATGAAAAAGGCCACCGTGCGGGCGGTGGCCTTTTTCACTCAACTGTAACTGCTTTGAATTAGTCGCCGAACGAGCCGACTTCTTTGTCCGCCTTGGGGGCAGCCGGTTTGATACCGCCAAGCGCGTCCAGCGGAACGAACCCACCTTCTGGCTTCGGTTGCTTCAGGACATGCTCCCGATAGAGTTTCTCCATCTGGGCATTCTTCGCGGCGTCTTTTAACTTCTCGTCACGAGCACGGATCTTCTCTTCGCGGGCGTTTTTGGCGATGCCCACGTCATCGAGGTCGTGCTGCTTGCCCCGCGCCACGTCTTCAGCGTTCAGCTTCAGCTTGTGGTCCGTATCGGCCATGCCGACTTTCTTATTGCCGGCGAAAATTTCATGACGACCGTGCTCTTCGTACCACTTGGTGAGCGTAGCGGTCATGTGCATCTTCTCGATGATATTCCGCCAGCCGACGCCCGTATTGTAGGCGCAAAAGGAGATTTCGCCTTCCTGAGTGGCATAAGGGATGATGCACTGTTCGGTGCGACGGAAGTCGTAGTTGAACAGGTCCTGGAACCACATGCCGGCGATGAAGAGGAAGTTCCAACGATCGCGGCGGCGCTTTTCGATGTCGCTCATGGTGCGGTCGCCTGTCACCTTACCGTAGTTGCGGCCGGTGGCGCCGAAGCACTTGTCGAACTTCTGGAGCAGGTCCATAAGACGGAAGTGGGTGGGAGCGTTGAAGGGCTGGTAGTTACGGAGTAGAGCCAGCGAAACGCCGACGACGGACCAGAACTTGCTACGGGCCGCGTCGTTGACCTTGGCGATGTCTTTGGCCAGACGGTCCGCGTTCAGGAACCCGGTAACGGGCTTGGCTTCCTTGGTTTCCTTGTCGATCATCAGCGCCATGCCGATGCCGCAGTTCGGGTGGCAGCCGCAGGACAGCTGGCCCCAATCGGCGTTCGGCCCGTGAACTAGATCGGCCCAGTCGGAGAAGGTGGACATGAAGGAGATCGGGAACCAGTCCCGGACGGGTTCGCCGAGACCAACCTGATTCTTCACGTCGTGCGCGAGGTGGGACAGGGTGTAGCGCTGAGCGTTGCGCCGCTCCGGAGTCACCTCTTCGTCCCGGCCGGTAAACGAAACCGGCTGGAACGAAAGGAACGAGATGATCTTCGGATTGTCGAGGGCGAAGCGGATCACCGCGCCGACCTGCTCATTGTTAATGCCGTTGATGATGGTGATGACCGGGACGATGTCGACGCCCGAGTTGTGCAGGTTGGTGATCGCCTTCAGTTTCACGTCGAACAGGTTGCCAACCAGGCGGTGCGAATTAGCTTCGTTGCCGATACCGTCGAACTGGAGGTATGCGTAACGGAGGCCGGCTTCGGCGGCCTGCTTACAGAACTCGGTGCTCTTGGCGAACTCGATACCGTTGGTCGCTGCCTGCACGGAGTTGTAACCAACTTTCCGGGCGTAGCGGACGGCGTCGAGGAAGTACGGGGACAGGGTGGGCTCCCCACCGGAGAACTGAACCGACATCTGCCGGCGCGGCTTGATGCTAATCGCGTTGTCGAGCATCGTCTTGATGTCTTCCCAGCCGAGCTCGTGCACGAAGCCCACTTGGTTGGCGTCCATGAAGCACGGGTCGCACATCATGTTGCAACGGTTGGTGAGGTCGATGGTCAACACCGAACCGCGGCCATGGGTGATGGTGGACGAACCGTGGTTGTGGAGCTTCTCGTCGTTGTGGGCGCGGATGTCGCGGCCGGGGAACACGTCTTCGAGGTGCTGCGAGAAGGCCGGGTCGATCGACATCAAGTCTTCAAACTTGCCGTGGATCGGGCACTCCTTCACCATCAGGATTTTGCCGTCGCGCTCGATGATGTCGGCCTTGATTTCGCCGATCTTCTCATTCAAAAGGACCGAAACGTCCTTCTTGCCGTCCATCACTTCCTTGCGGAGCTCGGGAACGCACTTGGGGCACAACGAGTCGGTCTTGCGCGGCCAGCCCAGAGGCGGCTTCGACTTCTCCCAGCTCTTGAGCAGGGGCTTTTCCGACCACTTGGGGGTGAACGAGGGATTCGGGTTGATCCGATTCAGACGTTCAAACACCTGCCAAGCGGCGTTCGCGGTGACCGTGACGGCCTTCTCAACGTATTTAATAGGCTTGTGCATAGGGGGAAGAGAATCCTAGAAGGAGAATAGTACTACCGACGATAAAGGTTAACCCGGAAGGTACGAAACCCCAATCACGCATCATTGAACGGTGATTTGGGGAGCTTAACGGGGATCTGGCGGGTTGAACGGAAAGGACTGCCGGGCTCGTTTTCGTTTGGAATGAGATACTTGCACCTAAATTGCGGCTTTGCCGAGGCTTTTGAGGCGCCGGGATACCTGCTCGGCGGACTGCCGGGCGGCGGCGGCCGAGGCCGGATTCGGCGCCGTGGCTTCCAACTCCTGATAGCGGGCCAGCGCCTGCCGGTAGGCGGCCCGGGCGAGTTCGGGACGGCCGATTCGGTGCTCCTCGGCGAGGGCGAGGACGGCGGAAGCGCTCGCGGCCAACGGATCGCGAACATGGGTATCGACGGCTTCAAAGTGATCGGCGAGTCGGACGAGGGCCTGATCGATGTCGCCGCCCGGTACAGCAAAGAAAAAGCGGTGAGCGATGTGCGGACCGATCTGGCAGACAAACGCAAGCCGCTGTTCGACCGCGTTGTACTCTAGACCGAGGATGAGCGGTTCCATCCCGGCGATCAGGTGCTTCCGTTCGGTGTCTTCGAGTCCCTGGAGGACCCGGTAGCGCTTACCGGTTGCAAGCAACGGAAAATCTACTAGCATTAATAGCTTAGATGCTACTCCTACCCTTGGCGTTTTTCATTTCTGTGACCTGGAATTTTGAAGGCGGAAGTGCCGGTCGCGTCGAGACGGTGGGTCCGGCCCATGTGCGTGTGGGGGCAGCGGGCGAGAAAGATCAGGATGGCCGAAACCGGCAAGCCAACTGGTACTCGTTTCAAGTGAGCGGCGTGAAGCCCGGGCAGCCTGTGACGATCGATTTGGTTGATCTGCCGGGGGAGTATAACTATCAACCGAATCGCGGAGCCGTGAATGCGGAAACGCCAGCCGTGTGGAGCGATGACGGCAAAACGTGGCGGCACGTGGAAGACTTCACCTTCGATCCGGCGGAGCCCAAGATGACTTTACGCATCACGCCGCGGGGCCGCCGATTTTGGGTGGCGCATACTCCGCCGTATACAAACCAGCAATTGGAGACCTTATGGAGGGATGTCCGGGGTGCCTTTCGCCGGGAGGAGATTGGGCGGAGTGTCGACGGGCGGCCGCTGTGGGTCTGGACCACCGGAACCGGCCCGAAGACGGTTTGGCTGATGTTCCGGCAGCATAGCTGGGAGACGGGCAGTTCCTGGGTTGGCGACGGAGCGGTGCGCGAGTTGGCCAGGAATGCCGAATTGCGCAAGGCGTATACCTGGAAGATTCTTCCGATGGCCGATCCTGATGGGGTGGCGCGGGGTGGCGTTCGGTTCAACAAGTTTGGGTTCGATTTGAACCGGAATTGGGATGTGAATGGCGTGGCCAAAATGCCGGAGATTGCGGCGCAGCGGCAGGCGATCCTGGCGGCAGGCGGCGGGGCGCTATTCCTTTCGCTGCATAACACGGAGACAGCCGAATACCTGCAGGGCCCACCGGTGACGGCGCCGGAGGTGCGCGCTCTGGCCGAACGATTCTGTGCGGCGTTGGTCGCCAAGTCGAGCTTCGCTCCGACGCGACCGTTGAGTTTTGCGGGTCCGGTGGCGGCCGGTAGAATGACGGTGATTCATGGGCTGACGCGAGAGCGGCCGTGGCCGGCGTTTCTGATGGAACAGCGGATTAGCACGCAGCCGAAGTACGGCCGCCGGCCGTTGGTTGAAGACCGCTTGCGGTTCGGCGGCGAGCTAGTGAACGTGATTAGCGAGGTCCTGCAATAGCGATGGCTACTTACGGCTTTGTCGAATATGAAGACGCCTCGCCCGAGGTGAGGGCGGTGTACGACGATATTCGCGCGGTCCGGCAGACGGACTACATCAACAACTTCTGGAAGGCGCTGGCGCACGACCCGGCTGCACTGCGACGGACTTGGGAGAGCGTGCGGCAGATCATGGGCCCCGGTGGGGCGCTGGATCCTCTGGTGAAGGAATTGATCTACGTCGCCGTCAGCGCCACCAACGGCTGCGGCTACTGCGTGGCGTCGCATACTGTGGCAGCAAAGAAGGCGGGGATGACGCCGGAGATGTTCGGCGAACTGATGGCTGTGGTTGGCATGGCGAACGAAACGAACCGGCTGGCGCTCGGCTACCAGATCGAGATCGACGAACGGTTCCGGACCAGTCAGGTACCATAAAGAACGGTGCGTATCTGGATTGGATTGGGACTCGCGTGCATGGCGTGGGCACAACTGCCGCGGTCAATCGAAGGCACGGTGGTCAATGGGTTGACCGGGGAACCACTGCGCCGCGTCAGCCTGCAACTGCTGAGCGTGGCCAAGCCAGCCGAGCCCGTGGTGACCGATTCACTAGGCCGCTTCCGGCTGCCGGAGATGCCGCTTGGTCGCGTCCTGATTCGCGCGGCGCGGCCTGGTTTCTTTGCCGAAGGGAGCGGCGATGTGGCCGTGGATCTGAAGCCCGGCGACCAGCCTGAGGCGATTCAGATTAAGCTCTTTCCCGGGGGCTCGATCAGCGGCACGGTCTCCGACGAAGCCGGTGATCCGGTGGTGGGCGTCCAGATGACGCTACTCCGTCGCGCCTATGTAGGCGGCCGGAAGCAGCTGGTATTGGTCGCCGCGGGAACGACCGATGATCGAGGGCAGTACAGGCTTCACGGTCTGCAGCCGCAGTCGTATCTGATTCGAGCTGCCGCTCAACGGGTGCCGGGCGACCCGCAGTTGTATCCACCGACGTTCTACCCTGCCGCAACCGAGCCTGGCAAAGCCACGCCGTTGACGCTCTCCGCGGGCCAGGAGCAGCGCGGGATCAACATCAGCCTGCGGCCCTCGGCCGGCTACCGGATGACCGGCCGGTTGATGAACGGCCTGACGAACACGCCGATCACGAACACGTCTCTGACGCTGACCACCCGCGGCGTAGGCGCCACCGTTTTTGAAAGCGGATCGCAAGTGCACATTCGCGACCCCAGTGGCCGGTTCACCATCAACGGAGTAATGCCCGGGCAATATGACATCACCGGCTCCTACTCCATCAATGGGCAGCCTTTACGAGCCAGGATGCTGGTCGACGTCAGCAGGGACCTGGACGACGTGGTCGTGACTATGCAGCCCGGCGCGACGGTGCGCGGGCGTCTGCGCGTGGAAGGCGAGGGCGCGGTGGATCTGACGAAGCTCGGAGTCGCCATCGAATCGGGCGAAGACATGGTGGGCGGCGGGGGCTCGTCACGAACCGGCGCCGACGGAGCTTTTTCAATTGGCCCGCTGACCCCAGGGCACTATAGTCCGAACGTGTACAGGTTGCCGCCAGGAGCCTATCTGAAGTCGGTTCTGATTGGCGATCGCGAAGGGACGCTCGACCTTTCGAGTGCTGCGGGACAGTCGGTCGAGACCACCTGGGTCATCTCGCTGCAGGGCGGCAAAGTGGAAGGCCGGACCTCGGCGGGCGCCGTGGTGGCGCTAGTGCCGGCGACAGAGGCGGCCAATCGACGGAGCCGCTATCGGGCGGTCGAAGCCGACGCGGAAGGCCGGTTCGTATTGCCGGGCGTCGCGCCAGGGAGCTACTCGCTCTACGCGTTCACGAAAGTGGAGCCGGGGGCGTGGATGGACGACGAGTATCTAAGTTCGCTTGCCGACCGTGGCGTCAGTGTGAAGGTAGACGAGCGCGAGACGAAGACGGTCGACGTCAAGGTGCAATGATCACGGCGGCGATGGTGCGGCAGGAAGCGGCAGCGTGCGGTTTCGCTCTCGCCGGCATCGCTCCGGTGGGGCCGTACTCTGATCATGATATCTACCTGGACTGGGTGCAGCGCGGTCTCGCCGGCAGGATGGGTTATCTGACCGATCATCGCGCTGGGAAGCGAGCCGACGTCCGGGGCCTGCTGCCCGAGGCGCGGAGTGTTCTGGTGATTGGGCAGCTTTATAACCCCCCGGCGCCTTACTCCACCGCCTTTTCGGACGCCGAGCGCGGTTGGATTTCGCGGTATGCCTGGGGCACCGATTATCACGATACGCTGCGCGCCGGGTTGGAGCGGCTGGTTGCCACGTTGGCCGAGTATGAACCGTTCGCCTACAAGATTTGTGTCGACACGGCACCGGTGCTCGAACGGTCACTCGCCCGGTTGGCGGGCTTAGGTTGGATTGGCAAGAACACCTGTTTGATCAACCAGCAACAGGGCTCGTGGTTTTTTCTCGGCGAGGTGATCTGGTCCCTTGACCTGCCCGCCGATACGGCGCCACCGGACCGCTGTGGCACCTGCACCCGCTGCATCGACGCGTGCCCCACGGCGGCGATTGTACCGCGCGAAGACCGGTTCGAAGTCGATGCCCGGCTTTGTATCGCGTATCTGAATATCGAGTTGAAAGGGCCGGTGCCGGAAGAGTTGCGCGCGCCGATGGGCCGGCACCTATTCGGCTGCGACATCTGCCAGGACGTTTGTCCGTGGAACCGCCGGGCTGCGGCGTTGCCGGAGTTTGCAGCCGAGATCGACCCGCCGCTTGAACGGATGGCGACGTTGACCCGCGAGGAGTTCGCCGCTCTGTTTGCGGGAACGCCGGTCGAGCGGACGCGCTACCAGGGCTTCTTACGTAATGTCTGCATCGCGATGGGCAATGCCGCGCTGCCCCGCTTCCGCGAACCGCTTGAACGGCTCGCGGCGAGTGGCGATATCGTGATAGAGGAGCACGCCCGTTGGGCGCTGGCGCGATTATGAATTTACTGCGGCTTGCGTTCCTTGCCCCGCTGTTGCTGCCGGCACAGACCGTCAGCCCGGGCTTTGACCATTTCTATAGTCTCGAGTACCAGCCGGCCATCGCGATCTTTGAAAAAGAGATCGCTGCGCGGCCCAACGATCCGGCGGGTTACAACCATCTGGCGCAGGCGATTCTTTACCGCGAGATGGACCGGGCGGGCGCCCTCGAAAGCGAGTTGGTAACGGGGAACAATCCCTTCTTCCATCGAGGCAAGATTGTCGCCTCGCTGGAGGAGCAGAGACGGTTTGACGACGCCATCGCCAAGGCAATTGCATTGTGCGAAGCGCGGCGAACCGCCAACTCCAAAGATATCGATGCCATCTACCTGCTGAGCGTGGCGCACGGTCTACAGGCCAACTATAGTTTCCTGGTCCGGAAGCAGTGGCGCGAGTCGCTGAAGCAGTTCACGCTTTCGCGAAAGCTTTCGATGCAGGTCACCGAGGCCGATCCCAAGAGGATCGATGCCTACCTTGTACAGGGCGTCCATGATTACATCGTCGGCAGCCTGCCGTTCACCTGGAAGCTGCTTGGTTTTCTGATCGGGTTCCGAGGCGATAAAGACGGCGGCTTGCGGACGGTGGAGATGGTGGCGGCTAAGGGGGACAAGAACAAGTTCGACGCGATGATCGCGCTGGCCGTGGCGTACCGCCGCGAACGACACCCGGAGAAGGCGGTTGCGTTGCTCACCGAGCTTGTTCGCCTGTTCCCGCGCAACTACTTGTTCCGGCTGGAACTGGTGCAGATGCACGGGGACCTTGGGCAGAAGGATGAGGCGCTGGCCGTGCTGTCGCGCATGGATCAGTTGAAGCGGGAGGGAGCGCCGGGATTCAAAACTCTGCCTGCGGGCAAAATCCAATACGCCCGGGGCAACCTGCTGTTTTGGTATCGCGAATATCCGAGTGCGATTGAAAACCTGTCAAAAGTCACAGAATCGACGGCAAACCTGGACGTCAACACGGCGATGAACGCATGGATGCGTCTGGGGCAGGCTTATGATCTGATGGGAAAACGAGTTCAGGCTTTGGCCGCCTATCAACAGGCGGTGAATGGCGCCCCGGAGTCCGACGCGGGCCGCGAGTCTAAACGATACTTGAACTCACCATACCGGCGGCCCGCTTCGCTTTAGTTCCACATGCGGGGTCTAATTCCCCACCTTTCCGGTGGGCCGCTTTTAGCCACCGCGCTGCGGAGTAAGCCGATGCTGGGGATTGACGAAATGTGTTCAGGTCTGTTTTGAGGAACTCGCGCACAACGGACACGCTCCGGCCTATGCGCTTCTCAGGCGGCTGGCCGGACGGTCGGTACCCGGCCTCACTGTGCTTCGCGACGGCAAATGTCCGGTCGGGGGGAAGATCCGTCAGGCGGTGGATGTTTAGTCAGGCTTGGCGCAGAAGTTGAGATCGAGGGGAGCGTCTTCGTTCTCTTTGGCGAGCCACACTCCCGGCGCACCGGTTACAGAGAGGGCAAGTTCCGCCACGATGCGAGGATACGGATAGCAACGAACTTGGATGGGGCCCGTGTAGCCCTTCGCGGCGGCGAGCACGCGCTCCGTCGGCATGGCGCGTTCGACGAATTGGCTATGCTTGTAGGTCCAGATATAGGAGGCTTGCTGAAGCACGCAGACTATCGCAATTGCGGCTAACCAACGGCCGCGTTGCGGGAAGCGCTCTCGCAAAGCCAACCAGGCGGCAGCGATGAGAAAGGCTTGGCCAACTGCCGCCAGGTAGGTATGCCGGCTTGGCGCCAGCCCCTGATAGGTCAGGAAGCTATATGGCAGCAGCGTAATCACCATCCAGGAGAAACATCCCGCGAGGAACCGCCAATCTCGCTTCCAGATCGCCAATATGAGCAGGGCCGCCGCGCCCCAAAAGCCGAGTAGACGGCCGATCGTTCGAACTTCTGTAGCCCAGAAGGGCGCGGAAAGGGAGAACGTTCCGTCGTTGAAGTGGAGATGGGTGTCGCGCGCTCCGTGGATGGAGAGGAAATACCAAATGGAGACCGCCACTGCTGGCGCCAATCGCCACCAAAGCTCCCGCCGCCAGCCAGCGATGAGAAACGCGAGCGGCACGAAGACCACCGCCGACTCCTTCGACAGGAGGGCGAGGGCAAACGCCCCCCCACTCGCGGCGTACCAGTGCCATCCCCCGGTTTGACAATGTTGAATCCACGCCACCAGCGCCGCGATGGTAAACGTAAACACCAACAACTCGGGCAGAGCGGAATACCAGATGACGGCTTCGTGGGGCCGTTCGACGAAGGCGAAAATGCACGCAGCGGGAATTGACAAAACGAACCCAATGGGCCGCCAAAGCCCCAGGCTTACGACCAAACAGCAGTTCACAAAGTGAATCAGCAGACTCGTGAGGTTGTACCAAACGGGGTCTAACCCAAGCGCGTATTGCGTCCAGTAGGTCAGGACGATTGATGTGGCGCGACAACGATATAGAGCATCATGCGCAAGCGCCGGCCACTGCGTCCACGGCCCATAGTCTCGGCCGAGTTGGATCTGCAGATAGTCGTCGCTCATCAGTGGCAGCGTCCACTCGCGACCGTACGTCAGCAGACATAAAAAAGCGAGTCCCAGCCACAGCCAAGGCGCACGCCAAGCGGTAGTATTTGTTCCCATTACGAAATTTCCCTTCGCCGGCCGTCACCCCTGACTGCCCGCGTCGGAACCCAAACTCGATTGGCACTATTAAAACACATCGACAACACCGCTGATTCCCAGGAGCGATCAATATCGGATAGAGTCTAAAGATAGAGTCTAAAGAGACAATGCGGAACAGATGGCTCTGGATCGGTTTTTTGTGCTCCATTAGCTCGTTCGCGCAGCGAACGGAACCGGAGGTGTATTCCCCTCTTGGGAAGGCATACTTTTCCCGGCCCGACTCCACTGGCGTGATCGCCAAGGCCGACAAAGCGTTGCTGGATGGCGGCGAGAAGGCAGATCTCTTGTTAGCCGCGGCCCGCGCCCGCGACCAGTTTCTGCGTTTCGCCGAGTCGATTCCGCTCTACACGCGCGGCATGCAGGCCTTCCCGGAAGACGTGCGATTCCCACGCTTTCGCGGCCATCGACTGATATCCATCCGTCGTTTTGATGCGGCGTTGGTTGACCTTAAGTCCGCGGCCGAACTGGCGCCCGCCAGCTTTGATGTGGCCTATCACTTGGGCCTTGCTTACTATCTGAGGGGTGACTACAACCATGCCGCCCGCGAATCCAATCGCTGCCTGGCGATGGGCGACAAGCCGAAGCCGGACTTTCTCCGCGGTATGCCGGAGGGTTGGCGGAGTTGCTACGCCCTTGATGACGACTCCCGAGTGGCGTTGAGCGATTGGACGTACCGGGCGCTACGCCGGGCAGGGAAGCACGCTGAGGCAAAGCAGCTTCTCGACCGGATAAACGAGTCGTTGGCGGTGAAATAAAACGCCTCCTA
>JBBQRA010000105.1:0-19841 GCA_038215275.1 Bryobacterales bacterium
TTGTGATCGATACAGCCGAGATTTACGACGTACAACAGCGTGTCCAGGTCTTGCACCAGGGCATAGCGGATATCTCTCTTGCTGTCTTCGGAGTAGAGCGTGGTGGAGGGCACCCAGTCCGGAGTTGAAGCCGGGAGATTCTTTTGAAAGAAAGCTTTGCCATTGATCCCGTCGGGATAGCGCCTGAGCGAGGCCGGCCGGTCTTTCAGATGGGGCAGAAGGAAGGGCGCCACTGCTTCGTAGTAATCGATAAGGTTTCCCTTGGTCAGCCTTTCCGCGGGAAAATAGACTTTGTCGAGATTGGTGAGCGGGACCTCTGAACCTCGGGGAGTACTTTTCATCACGGCCTCCTTTACACATTCGCCTGGCGAGCGATCGGTCCGTATACCTAGAAAAACCGGGGCGCGAAGATGGCCGCTCCCGGTCCTCTCGGCATAGCGGATCTCCGCTACGAGCGTCGGGGTAACCCAGTGCATATTGGGCTGCCATTCACCAGTGGCCTTGGCAGGTTTTCGGGGCAACGCCGATGTTTTCAGAATGGCGCCGATCTCTTTTAGAGTTGCTTCGGTAAAGCCTGTTCCCACATTCCCGCACCAACGCAAGTGACCTTCCTCAAAGATCCCCAAAACAAGGGCGCCGAACGAGGTCCGCTTTCCATCCGTCCAGCCGCATATCACGAATTCCTGTCGCTGCTGAAGCTTTACCTTGATCCATGCTTGGCTTCGGCCAGACGAGTAATAAGAATCCAGACGTTTGGCGATCACGCCTTCCAACTCATGCTCGGCGGCCACCTCCATTACTGTCTCAGGCGATCCGACGAGCGCGGTCGAAAGTTTGAACCGGTCACTTGGTTGCAGATGCTTGACTAAGGCGGCGCGGCGTTCCCGCAGGGGGAGACCCCGCAGATCCTTGCCGTTCTCGAAGAGCAGATCAAAAAGATAGAGCGATATCCCCTGCGGGCTGGGGCCATTGTGCTTCCCCGGCCACATGCGACCGAGGCGGGGCTGGATCGCCTGAAAACTGATTTTCCCGGCGGCATCCATGGCTACGATTTCCCCGTCAACCACACCAGACTTCAAACTCAGGGCCTTGGGCAAATCCAGGAGTTCGGGGAAGTACGAATTGTAGGAAAGACCGCTTCGGGATTGCATCTCCACCGCCCCGTCCTTGATCGTACAAAGGGCGCGGACGCCATCCCACTTCACTTCATAAAGCCACTCGGGCCCGGTAGGCAATTTCACGGCAAGAGACGCGAGCATGGGCTCGATGGCCGGCTCGGGCTGAGCGATCTGTTTCTGCGTTCGTTTTGTCGCAATGCTGTAAGCGTGGTGGTCGACATTCCAGCCGGCTATGGCGTCTGCGTCCGGCGCTTTCACCAGCAGCCATTCCCGGCCTGTGGCTTTGCCGCGCATTCGGACCAAGCTGAAGGCGCCCCGGATCTTGTTCCCCTCAAGATGCAGCTTTAGGTGCCCCTTGTCCCACTGCTCCAGAGGCGTGGCGGTGCCTTCGGTTTCAAAAGGACCCGCATCCCAAAGCATCACGCTTCCGCCCCCATACTGGCCTTTGGGGATATTTCCTTCAAAGTCACCGTACGCCAGCGGATGGTCCTCTACTTCCATAGCCAGGCGCTTCAGAGAAGAGTCCATGGAAGGCCCCTTCGGAACGGCCCAGGATTTTACTACGCCGCCGATTGAGAGACGGAAATCGTAGTGGAGATGACTGGCGTCATGTCGCTGTACGAAGAATCGGCCACCCTCATGCCGTGAAGCGGTTTGCGGGCCAGGTTCGGGCGTTTTCTTGAAGTCGCGTTTCCGCTCATACTCTTTCAGGGCCATGGGAGAAACTCAAACTCGCACTTCGATATCTAAACCTAGGAAGCAAATAGTTTGCGGAGGGTTTCCGATGGCGAGCAAAGTATGGAGCGGACATCTCACCTTCGGGCTAGTGTCATTCCCAGTACAAATGGTGACGGCGGCTCGCCGAAAGGCAGTTGACCTCGACCTGTTACATGCCACCGACCATTCGCGGATCCGCCAGGTACTGTACTGCAAAGCCGAAGACAAGCCGCTTGAACGGAATGAAGTGGTCAAGGGTTTTCAGTACGAGAAGGATCGCTATGTGGTCGTCGATCCGAAAGATCTTGCTCAAATCAAGCCCAAGAGCGCGAAGGTGATGGAGATTCTGGAATTCGTCAACGCAGCGGAGGTTGATCCGATCTTCTTCGATACCTCGTACTACTTGCTCCCTTCAGAAGGGGGCGAGAAACCGTATACTTTGCTCTACATCGCCATGCACAGCACGAACTATTTCGCGCTGGCAAAGATGACGATGCATCAGCGGGAGTACACGGTGGTGATTCGTTGCGGAGCCCGAGGCTTCGTTCTTCATACGATGTTCTATGCCGATGAACTTCGAGAAGAACAGGCGTTTCGCACGGAATCCAAGCTGGTGGTACAGAAAGAACTCACTCTCGCCAAGGCGTTGATTGAGAACCTCTCGTCGACGTTCGAACCCGGCAAGTATCAGGATGACTACAGAATCCAGTTCGAGCAGCTTATCCAAGCAAAAATTAAGGGCAAAAAGATTGTCAAGGCTCCGGCGTCAATCATGGCGCCTGTAATCGATATTATGGAGGCCCTGCAGAAGAGCCTTGCCAAGAAGACGCAATCACAACTCCCGGCTCCCGAACGCAAAACTGCCGCTGTCAAGACCGCGGCAAAGAAAAATACCGCCGCAAAGCAAAAGAAGAAAGCGAGCTGAGGCGAATTCCTGCTGAACCGCACCGAGAGAAGAAGAATCATCCGTGGAGTCAGCGTCCGCCCTCCCGAATCTTCTTCGCCTCGTCTTCGGCGTCACTCCATCTAGGCCAATCCCAAAAGCATCCGAAGGCAAACTGGAGCATCTCGTTGCCAGCAGAACTCCCGCCACTCCACTCTCTCCGAAGCCGACCAGCATCGCCTCTCGGTGATCTACCCATGCCCAAACCTGCTCCTGGTTTCCGGAAAGCTCTTCGGTTTGGTACAGCATCGTTATCGACCTCTCGCCAAGGCCTTCGCCTGAAGGCGCCGTCAACACCTACGCCAGCTATCGCCAGTATCTCTTTCATGGATTTACCGTCGGCCCCGAATTTTACTGGGCCTTCATTCTCGTAATCCTTGGATAGATTCGTTCGATCCGGCCATTGCCAAGCGGGCCCCAAATGTCCTCGGCAGATTGCGTATTCCGAGGGAATCCGATCAGCGTTCCGACGACAAACCGATCGCGATTCCGAACTGATGCCGATCACGATTCCGCGGTGATGGCGATCACCGTTCCGACTGGAAGCCGATCACCCTCGGTTCCTTCGGAGACGTTCCGCCCCCTTGGCGAGTGCTGCGCCGGGCTAACCCACAACTGGAATCCCCCATCCTCAATCAGGAGGATTCCCGTTGCCCCAACTGAGGTTGCCCATGACCAAATTCAAAACCATCCTGAGGCTTGCCAGCCTCGGGCTCTCACAACGCCAGATCGCCCACAGCTGTCAGATCGGCCGAGCCACCATCTCTGACTACCTGGCCCAAGCCAAACAAGCCCAACTCCGCTGGCCAGACATCGCCGACTGGGACGAGGACCGCCTCCACCACGCCTTCTTCCCTACACCGAATCCCGCCGCCGTCCGTCGCAAAACTACCGAACCCGACTTCCCCTCCATCCGCCGCGAGTTCCAGGTCCATAAACACTTGACCCTGCAACTCCTCTGGGACGAATACCACCAGCAACACCCCGACGGCTACCGCTACAGCCGCTTCTGCAGCCTCTACCGCGACTGGCTCCAACGCCAGGATTTCGTCCTCCGGCAGGAACATCGCGCCGGAGAAAAGCTCTTCGTCGACTACGCCGGCGACACCCTCCCGGTGACCAACTCAGCCACCGGCCAACAACAGTCCGCCGCCGTCTTTGTCGCCGTCCTCGGGGCGAGTAACTACACCTTCGCCGAAGCCACCTGGACCCAGAGCCTGCCCGTCTGGATCGGTTCCCATCTGCGCGCCTTCGAATTCTTGGGCGGCGTTCCCGCATAATCGTAAGCTTGCGATTAGGCGAGTAATCGTAAGGACTGGATAATCAGAAGGAAGGAGGGCCGAACCCCATTGTTAATTGGAATTCGGCCCTTATCAGCTGACGATAATCAGGGGCGGCTTTCAGAGGGCAGCTAGCCACGCCAATAGATCGGCGTCGCGTTTCCAACGGGGTGGCGCTCCCGGTCTGGCTGGTTTGTCGACCTTCTCCAGAGCCTTTCGTTTCGTCTCGACGCTGGCGCGCGCGTAGTGATTGGTCGTGTCCAGGCTGGCGTGACCGAGCCAGCTTCGAATGACCGTGACATCGACTCCTGCGGCCACAAGCCCAACGGCAGCGCTGTGTCTAAACGTGTGCGGGGAGATGTTCTTTTCAGCCAACGATGGCGCTTTCTTCGTTGCGGCTTCGACGTACTGATTCAGCTTGAACCGAACACCCGCCGCACCCAGAGGCTGACCATAGCGGTTGACGAACATTGGCTGATCTTCCGTCCGCGGGCGCCGCTTTAGGAGCGCTTTCAGGAGTGCGACGGTTTCCGGCCATAGTGGACAGATGCGCTCTTTCCGGCCTTTCCCGATGAGCCTGACATGGGCCGGCGATTCCAAGCGAAGGGCGCGCGGGCAAAGATCCAGAGCTTCTTGAATCCGTGCGCCAGTGTTGTAGAGAAGCGCGAGCAACGTATGGTCGCGTTGGCCCTCGATTTTAGTGCGGTCCGGCTGCGACAGAATCGCGGCAACCTCGTCCGTGTCCAGATAGCTGATCTCGCGTTGTGTCGCGCGCTTAACGGGAATACGCAGCACTTCCGCACACTGAGCCGCGGCCAATGGATCCCGGTCAATCAGGAATCCAAAGAAGCTCCGGAGAGCGGCCAAGCGGCAGTTCCGGGTTCCGATCGAAACCTTACGCTCCTCTTCGGCGTGTTTTAGAAAGACGAGCACTTCGGTCGCGGTCAGGTCGGGCAGACCGAGCGCCGAGACGGGCTTGCCTTTCCGCGCGGCGACGTGCCGGAGAAACAAGCGCCAGGTGTCACGATAGGAAATGACCGTGTGATGCGAGGCGTTGCGCTGCTCAATCAGCCATTGATGGAAGAATGCGTGCAGCAACGGAGACAATAGGGGCTCTTTCATTGGCCTTCTCCATCCGGAGTGCAAACCGCGCCGGCCCCAAACTGGCGGAATCGCTCACTGGCGTGCTGAAGCAGCTCCTGAGTTATGGTGAGGTAGACCAGTGTCGAGTTGATGTCTTTGTGGCCGAGGTATGTGGCCAGATAAGGGAGACGCGACTGCGGATTGACCCCCTCTCGATACCACGTCAGCATGCGGTTGAAGACAAAGGAATGTCGAAGGTCGTGAATGCGCGGGCCTATCTTGCCGTTCTCTGGCTTGACCCCAGCACGTCGAAGCACGCGGACCAGCAGCTTGCCGGCCATCACCTGCGAGTATCGTCCGTTCGCTTGCGGATGCCAAACAGAGGAGCGGAGGGTTCACCGGGCGCGCCACCTTGTTCACGAGCGTCGAGGTACGACCGAAGCGCGGCGGCGGCGCTGTCCGAGAGTGGCAACCGGCGCGACTTGAAAAACTTGGTCCCAGAGACCTCGATGGCTCGATCTTCCATGTCCACATCGCCCACGTTTAAGCGCACAATCTCACCGATTCTGAGACCGGCGCAGTAGCCGAGTACCAGCATCGTGTACACCGATTGCGGCCGTAACGGCGATTTCGGAGAGGGGAGGCGCAGCGCCGTCTCCAACAGTGAATGAATCTCCTGTTCGCTAAACAGATAAGGTTGCCGGTGCCGTTTTAGCGCCTCCTGGGCGATTCTCTTGTCCCACGGAATGGTTTCGGTCATGGGATCGGTCCGTGACAGTGCCCGGGAAAGCAATCTACCCGTGAGGTGGCACTCCAGAGCATGCTGCGGGGTAGAGCCCGCGCATGTCCACTCGCGAATCAGTACGGTCAAGGGTTGGCCGGAAAGATCAGGCTGGCTTTGAAGGAATCGATCCAGCCTGAGCATGCGGGCCTCCTGGACGTTGTAGCGGTACCCCATCGCTTTCATGAATTCCACGTGTTCGCGCATCGTTGGGCCAAAGAAACTGCCGAAACGCGGTGTCGGCCGCAACGCTTCAAGTGCTGCCTCAAATTCCGGAGCCAGCAAAGCGCGCACGACTGGCGTGGTCGTTCGCTGACCATACTCCGTCCTTAACTTCCCGAGCGGGTTCGCTTCGATTGCGCCTTGTGTGATCGCCCAGTCCAGGAACCTGTCAACCAGACGAGCACGATGCGCGACCAGATGGAATGGCCATACCAGGATTCGGTCGTTCACCCATTCCCGTATCGTTTCCCGCGACATGGTTTTGTCTTCGGCATGCTCGTTAACAAAACGCAGGAATCCATTCAGGACACAGCGATAGACCTTGGACGTAGTCGGATTGCGCAAACGCAACTGCTGAACATACAGCTGTGGAATTAACTGGCTCGACGCGGATGACGGCCTCATGCCTGCACCCCCACCGGGACTTCGAGGGCTATCCGACGGAGGTCTTCGGTAGCGAGCTTCAGGTAGACCAAAGTCGAATCGGAGGCGCGGTGGCCCAGTACATCGCCGATCTCTTTCAGCGTGGCAGTCGCCCGAAGCATGCTCACCGCTCGCGCGTGACGAAAGGCGTGGGGGCCGCGCTTACCCGTCGTTACAACGCCTGCGGCGTCAACCCAGCGCCGGATACACGAATACAAACTAGAGCCGTTCTCGAATGGACGATAGGGCGCGCGCGTCCGAATGAATATTTCCCGAAACGGCGTCTTCGGCCGCGCCGTCTGCAAGTACTTCAAAATCGCCTCTCCGGCCTCAGGCAGCAAAGGCAAATAGGAGGTGGCCCCCGTTTTGGTGTGATGAATCCGGATGGAGTCTTTGCGCCAATCCACGTCCTCGAGCCGAAGCGCCGCGATCTCGCCGGCGCGGGTTCCGTATTTTGCAAGCAATGTCAGGATTGCGTAATCGCGTACCCCTTTCGGCGTGCTGTCGTGGGCCGCCGCGGCCAAAATTTTGTTCACGTCCTCGGATCGAAGCGCGGAGGGAATGCTCTCGAAGGCATACAGCGTCGGAGCAATCACAGCCGTAGAGAGATCGCGCGGGGTCCTCGCAGTGGCGTGCAGCCATCGTAAGAAGCTGCGGATTTGGGTCGCGATACTCTTCAGTGACGGCCGCCGCAGTGAGCCTGCACGAGCTTTCATGTAATTGTCCACGTCGGCAACTGTAAGGAGAGCGACTGCTTCGCAGGAGGCTCGTTGCCCCAGCCACACCAAAAAACGACCTGCCTCGGCACGGCGATCAGAAACGGTGTCCGGAGCAAGGCCTCGCAACTCGGACAATGATTGGGCGTACGCGTCGCAGATTTCTCGTTGAAATGTTTCAGACGGTGTGACCGCCAGCGGCACAGGCGGCCACTGGCCCTGGATCAGACGCAAAAGCATGTGGATGCCGTTGGTATGTGAGCATCGCCAGCCTTCATAGTCAGGCGAGTGGCCGTGACGCCGGCGATACCTCCCCTTTGCCAGTCGCACGTAATGCTCGACGGTCTCCGGTTTGACAGCGGCAATCGTAAGCTTTTGCTTCGCGATGAATGTCAAAAACTTGGTTGCCTCGCTCATCCAATGCGGCGTGGTTTTGGGAGAGTACCTCTCCTTTTCCAGATGGTCTTTGAGTAGTGAAAGCCACTTTTCGTGGCTGGTATGTGAATCGAACATGTGTGCCTCCAGGCTGAGGCCCAGAGTCGCACGCGACTTGTTATGGCAAGGAGATCGGATTGCGAACGCCGTCTTTACTACTCGGACGGCGGTTCCTTCCGATTATCTGGTCCTTACGATTACCCGCAATCGCCGTACCCGATAACTTGAAGTCCGGCGTTACCAGGGCCTGCCGTTACGAACCCGAACTGAACCGGACTTACGAGGAGATGGCCGCGCACTATGGGGTCGCGGTTATCCCCGTCCGTTTAGCGTCTTCCTTCGAGCAGTAATCAGCTTTCCGGCTTCTGCACCCCTTCGGTCCATCACCATTACATTGCCTTCCTCCCTACTACGAGATATTCTTTTCCTGTGCTTCGGCTCGATACTCAGAGCCTGACGGGGATGACCCGCTCGGCTTTCTCCCTTTGAATCGATGCGACAGGTTCCTACGTTCCATGAAAAAGCCTGATCCAGATTCACGCCGCCTTTCCTACGGCGACAACCTCGTCGAAATCCACGATGCCGACGCCACCACCGCCTTCACCATCGAAGCCGATGGCCTCGACGATCACTTGATCTTCCTCGACCGCTTTGCCGCCGTCCCCAACGCCCCGGCCGAAGCCAAAGGCAACGGGCCCGCCTCCAAATCCGAAGCCGCCGCCACTGCCAGCCGGTTC
The DNA here is from genome assembly GCA_038215275.1 of Bryobacterales bacterium. GTDB lineage: Bacteria > Acidobacteriota > Terriglobia > Bryobacterales > Bryobacteraceae. The sequence goes on from JBBQRA010000105.1 coordinate 8,456, forward strand.
CTCAGCACATCCTCCAAATGGGTCGACCCCTATTTCGACTCCTACGATCTGAAATGCCGCGACCGGGAACTCTTCGGCTAGGTCCCGCACCTATCATGCGTCTCCAGGCCGGTCTGGCCCTGCTCCTCACTCTGCCCAGCCTGGCCCACGCCCAGCGAATCACCAACGCCAACCGCCAGCCGGAACGCCCCGGCACTCCTATGACCCAGCCGACCCACAACCTCGCCCCGCCCATCGCTCCCAACCAGTTCGTCCGCCGCCGGGGCGGGCTCCTCACCCTTGACAACAAACCCTTCCGTTTCCACGGCAACAACGTCTATTTCAACCAGGCCGACATCGTCTATGGCCGCTCTGCCGGCGTCGAAGAAACTCTCGATAAAATGGGGGCCCTCGGCCTCACCGTAGCCCGCTTCAACGCCCACAACGACAACGACCCCGCTCGGGACCCCGCCGCCATCCAACTCTCCCCCGGTGTCTACTCCGAACCCAGCCTCGTCGCCCTCGACCGCTCCATCGTCCTCGCCAAAACCCGCCAAATTCGCGTAATTCTTAAGTTCACCAATAACTGGGAAGCCTACGGCGGCATCCGCCGCTATGTCCAGTGGCACCTCGGTCGCACGCCGTCCAACAGCGAAACCGCCCTCTTCTACACCGAACCGAAAATCAAAGGTTGGTACCAAGCCTACGTCGCCATGATCATCAACCGCCGCAACACCATCACCGGCGAACTCTACCGAGACGAACCCACCATACTCGCCTGGGAACTCGGAAACGAACTCCGCAACCCCGGCCGCGCCAACGACCTTGTCACTTGGACCACCGAAATGGCGGCCTTCATCAAGCAGCAAGACCGTAACCATCTAATAGCCGACGGCGGCGAAGGCTTCGACGACGCCCCGACTCTCTACCCCGGCCTCTCCAATCGCTACACCGTCTCCGGCTCGGACGGCTGCAGCTACCACCGCCTCGCCCAAATCCCCGAGCTCGACATGTTGAGCTACCATCTCTATCCCAATAACTGGCAAATGAACGACGCCGCCGACGCCGCTCTCTACATCCGCCGGCACGAAGAAATCGCCCGCGAAGCCAACAAAGTGGCCTACCTCGGCGAGTACGGCAAAATCGGTGCGGACGCCGCTCGGTCCACAATCATGCAGTCCTGGCTGACAACGAGCGCTCACCAGCAAGCCGCCGCGGGCGTCATGCTCTGGCAACTCATCAACGATGGAAAAAACGATGCCGAAGGCTACCAGGTTCACTGCCCCGCCGACGCCGCAACCTGCGACACCCTCCGCCAAAACTCCGACCAAATCGCCAACGCCCCCATCGTCGTCAACGCCGCCAGCTACAAAGCCATCAACATCGCCCCCAATTCACTAGCCACCCTCTTCGGCACCAACCTCGATACCACACCACTAACCCTGATCGACGCTACAACCAAAGCCCATCCCATCACGCCCTTCTACACCTCCCCGGCCCAGCTCAACTTCCTCATCCCCGAAGCCGCCGCCCCCGGTCCAGCGCTCCTCCGCCTGAACACATCGAGCGCCCCTTTAAACCTAATCCCGGTCGCCCCCGGCATCTTCGCCGCCACGCAAGACGCGCGAATCGTCACTCTCTACGGCACCGGCATCCGCGCCGCCGGAAATAACGTCTCCGCCACCGCCAACGGCCAGTCGGCCCAAATTCTCTACTCTGGCCCCCAACCCGAATTCCCTGGCCTCGACCAGGTCAACCTCCAACTCCCCGTCAATCTCACCGGCGAAATCACCATCGAATTCACCGCCGCCAACCAACCCGCCAACGCCATCCGAATCGCCATTCCACAATAACCCCAAATCTCATCGGAGCAGCACAAAGTCGACCCCGATGGTGGCGATTTTGGTATCAACGAATGAGAAGATCATGTCGCCAAGCGCAACCTTGCGCATCGTCTGGTGGAACGGGTTGAGGCGATTGCCTTTGTTAGATGACGCAACGGAAGCCTTCGAAAGGATCAATGCCGAGGGAGCAATCAGGCCCGCCCCTTAACTCTCCGCTCGCTAACGCGCCCCGCCAAATCCGTCCCGGTATCCGACTTCATAAGCGGCGCGGTATACATTCCGATAATCTCCCCGGGATGCACCTCTGCCGTCAAAGCCGTGCCCCCCATCCTCCCAAGTCCTTTGTTGCCGCGGTTGAAATCTCCGACCGTAACCGCGATCCTGCATCCCTAGCCTAGGCGTTGCCACGTGGCAGGTGCCTGAGACTCGCGCCAGCATTCGCGCCACAGGCGCGCAAGCCCTCCCTCATGCGCAGAGCTTTAGGTCGAAATCGTCCTCCGGCGCGAACGCGGCGTTGCTCGTCAACTTCTGGTGAGTAGGGGTAACTTCTCGCGAGTGCCGAAGCGCCGACCTCTCCAACATCAATAACACCCGGCTCACGGATCGCACCAGCACTCAGTTCGGGCTGAGTTCGTCAACGGCTTCAGTCAGGTGAACTGCGGCTCCTCGCTCGCGGCCCCGGGGAAACGCTAATTTTGGCGAAACCGGTTCCGCTCCTGATCGCCAAATCATTCGACCGTGCTCGAGAATTGTATTCGTTGGCAGGTCTGCGGATCCCGCGCAGAAATTCACATTCCGCCCCTTAAGGTCATGCCACCGACATTACCGGCTCGCCAAGCACATCCCAGCGCGGCGTAATTCCCAGGCCCGGCTGCTGGGAAGCGGCCAACCGTCCGGCTATGCGCCGCGGCGCGCCTTCGGCATTGCTCACGGTGACGTAACTATTGAAATCCGTGGCGGTGAACAGAAAATCCGGGGGGGTGCTGTGCGCGAGGTGGGCGATAGCCGAGGTGATGATGTCGCCGCCCCAGGTATCCTCTATCGTCATCGCAATACCAAGCGAGACGCACAAATCACGGATCTGGCGGGCCTTGGTCAAGCCTCCAACCTTTGAAATTTTGAGGTTGATCACATCCATGGCCTGATCGGAGACGCCTCGCAAGACCGCACCGAGATCGTCGATCACCTCGTCGAGTATGAGTGGCCGATCTGTATGACGCCGCACGGCAAGGCACTCTTCATAGGACAGGCAAGGTTGTTCGATGTAGACATCCACATCGCGCACAGCATGAGCGATGCGAACGGCTTCGTGCTGCCGCCATCCAGTATTCGCATCGGCAATGAGGATATCGCCCCGCCGCATCTGGGCAGCCACCGCACGAATGCGTTCAATGTCGACGTCCGGATCTCCGCCGACCTTCAGTTGAAACTTGGTATAGCCCTCGGCACGATAGCCGGTCACGTTGGCGGCCATGCGCTCTGGCGTGTCCTGCGAAATGGCTCGATAAAGAGGAAAATCGACGCCATATCGGCCGCCGAGCAAGGTCGCCACCGATTGTCCGGACACCTTACCGAGGATGTCCCAACACGCCACGTCGATGGCGGACTTCACATAGGGATGTCCTCGCATCAGTTGGTCCATCCGGCGGTTGACGGCTCCGAGTTCGGTAGGGTTAACGCCAATCAGATTCGGGGCGAGTTCTTTGAGTCCCGTGCGGGCGCCATTTGCGTAAGCGGCGAGATATGCCGGCCCCAGCGGGCAGACCTCACCGTAGCCACTGATACCGGCGTCGGTATCGACGGCAACAACAGTGGAATCGAAGACCTCGACGGAGTTTCCTCCGGACCACTTGTAGCTGCCTTCGTGCAGTGGCAGCTCGACTCGATACGCTCGAATACCAATGATTTTCATGATTTGTGCCTCTCAGTATATGCCGAATGCAGCATCCGGACCGCGGCGTAAAGAACAACGAACATTACCAGCCAACGCGCCGCCGTGAGCGGCATGGACTTCACCACAAATGCCGCGAGCGGGACCCCAACGAGACCACCGATCGTCAGCCCGATGGCGACCGGTCGCGAGTAGGCGTTGCGGAGGATGAATTGGGAACTGGCCACCGGCATAAGAAAGGCGGAGGAACCCATCATGATCGGGAACGCCGCGATGGGATTCATCCCGAGCAATCCCACCAGGGTCATGCAGGGCGCATAGAACCCAATGCCGAGCGTGCTGATCGCACCGAACATACTATTGAGTATTACGGCGACGATTAGCTTGCCACCGGTGAGTCCGAGCGCGTGGCCGCCCGCTGGAAATAAGTCGAACTGGCGCATCAGCAGCACGAGAAACGCGAACAGCAGCGCGCAGCCAACGCCAATTTGAACCTTCCGCTTTGGCATTCGCGCGACCCAGCCCGCGCCGAACCAAGCTCCGGCTACCGCGCCGACGATCATGAGCACCAACGTCAATGGTTCCACTTCGATTGCGGCAATGTATATGAACGCCTGAAAAATCGTGGGGATCGTATGGCCCGCGTTGAGCGTTCCAGGGATGAGTTGATCAGGTACCATGCGGGCGAGCTTAAAGATGGATGTGGTGCTTGCGAACGATCCGATGCCGAGCGTGTCGAAAAAGTTGGTGACGAACCCTGTCAGCAGCGATGCGGTCGTAGGGCGCAGCCCACGGACCGGCCACAGCGACCTGACCCACACCGCGACGTAGGAGATTGTGAAGACCGCGAGCGCGGCGAATGTTACGGAACGGACGAGGGCGTCAAGCGGCATCTGCATAACATATCGTTTTCAGACGGACCCAAAGTGGAAAGCGCCGCACCGGAGCTTCGGCACCCGCACTCCTCAAAACCACCCATCCTCCGAGACCTGGTCACAACCCAAAAAAATAAACTCGATCCCCATCATTCGATTACCCTTAACCCCGCTTCTCACCCCCTCCCCACCCCCTGAAATTTGGTCCCCCTCTGCTACACTCCAATCAGGAAAAACAAACCACGCCCTGACCGGCATCCCAGTCAGGGCTTTTTCTATTTCCCCAGGAGATTTCCGATGCCAGACCAAATCACCGCGGAAGAACGAAAGGCCCGCCGCGCCGAAATCAACCGCCAAAACGCCAAGAAAAGCACCGGTCCCAAAACCGACGCCGGCAAGGCCACCTCTCGCCTCAACGGCCTCCGAAATGGAACTCGCGCCGTCATCATCGACCTCGGCGGCTCGCCCGGTCTCGCCCTGCTTACCGGCGAAGACCCCAACGAATACCGCGAAATGGTCGCCGAATACCATCGCGCCATCGGCCCCAATGGCCGCGCCGAAGTCAGCATCGTCCAGCGCATCATCGACGCCCAATGGCGGCTTCTGCGAAATTCGCGTCTGCAAACCCTCGAGCTCGAAGCTGGTCTCGAAGAAGTCCGTCAAACCGAATACCCCGGTCTCCCGGAAAGTGCGGTTGCCATGCTCGACCTCATCGGAGCCAATCGCCTGGTCGTCGACGCCAAGTACACCGAGCGCCTGCAGCGCGAAGAGGCATCGCTCCTCCGGGTCATCAGCGCCAGCTACCGGGAACTCAATCAGCTCCGCAAGCTCAATCCGCAGCCCAAGCCGCCCGTGCGCCGCCGCATCGAATACATCGGCGACCACACCAGCGTTCTCGCCGAAACCGTCGAATCCATGGAAAAAGCAACCCCGGAACTCGTTGAAAGTAAAGCACAACCGAATCCCAAGGCCAACGACCGAAGCCAACTCGAGGCCGCTTGGCTCCCCCTCTTCGAACGGCCGGCCCAAGCGATTGCCATCGCCGAAATGCCTCCGGAGGCGCCGCCACTCACCCGAACCGCTGGAGCAGGCTCGGCCTAATGCGGAATCCGCGGATGCGTCTCGCTTCCCAGCCGAATTTCCCGCGTCAACTCCTCGCTGGGTGGCAACGCCAACAGCCGCGGCCGGAGCAAGACCACCGTCTCGGACTCGTCAAACTCCACCGAATTCCGGCGAAACAGCGCCCCAATCCAAGGAATTTGGATCAACCCCGCCGGTCCCGCCTTCGTCAATGTCCGCGTCGAACTGCCCACGCCCGACATCATCGCCCACTCCCCGTTCAGTAGCCGCACCGTCGACGTAAACTTCCGGTTCGCCAGAATCGGAATCCCATTAATCTGCGCTCCCGTCAGGATCTTGAACTCCGCCTCAATCTCCACCGTCGTCTCCCCCAGTCCGTGCGTGTACGGCGTCGCCTTCAGCGTCAGCCCCAGGTTCTCGAACTGGAACGTCGGCGGCGGCCGGAACGAATTCTCATCCACGTCCCCGCCGAAGAACCCCGCCGTCAGAATCGGATACCGTTCGCCCACCGCGAACTGGGCCGGCATCCCGTCCATCGTCCGGATCTCCGACCGCTGCACCTGACTGCCCACTGTCCGCAAGAGGTTCGCCACCACCTCAGCATCACCCAGCGTGATCGCCAATTGCGGCTCCACAATCCTGGCCGACGACAAAGGAATCGCGGGAATCCGCGTGTCCGCCCCCGTCGCCGGGTTCTGCGCGACTGCAAAGATCTCGGTCGAAGTCGGCAGCCGCGTCCCCGCGTTCAGCGTCCGGTTCCGCCGCAACTCGTAGACCTGAACCTCAATCGCCACTGCCGGCCGCGCTCCCATCATCTGTTCGAAGATCTGCTGAGCCGGCCGGACCTTCGAGATCCGGTCCCGCATCAGCACCAGCCGCCGCCCGTTGTCGATCGCGAACTTCTGCAGCTCCATCGTCTGCTGCACCGCTCGCGCCAGCTCCTGAAGCTCTTGCACGCTTACCGGTTCGGGCAGCGACAGCACCACCGCCACCGTCGGCTCTAACTCCTGCCGCTTCTGCACCGTGTCCTTGGCTACAAGCATCCGTTTCGACTTCAGCGGCACGAAGAACGTCCCCGTCGCCGCGGCCAGCGTGTCCAGAAGTTCGGCTCCCGTCGCCTCAGCCACCGCGAACCGGATCGGCGCCCCACTCGTTGGAAAATCGTTGTCGAACTGGACCTCGATCCCCAGGTCCCGCGCCGTCTGCTCAATCACCTCCCGCGGCTCCCCGCGCAGCGCAAGGGTGTACGGCCCGGCCGCTAACGCCAACTCCGGCGGCGGCAGCAGGCGTTGGGCCTCGCGCAGGTCCTGCTCCGGAATTGCCGAGCCCGCTTCCGCATCCGCCGTCGGCGTCGCTGCAGCCATGGCCGGCGGCGGGCTCTGCCGCAACACCCGCTCCGTTAGGCCCCGGCTCTTGGCGGCATAGCGCCGGTTCCCAGGGTCCTTCGCATCCGCCTGGTTGTAAAGCAGAATGGCATCAGCAATCTGCCCCGCCTTCTCTGCCTTCTCCGCGCGCCGGCCAAGGCTGCGCGCCGACTCCTCGGCTGATACCAGCGCGAGTCCCAGAGCGATGACGAAAAGAAGACGCAGGACGGCCAAGTAGGAAGGACGTACTGGCGCCCCGAATCGTGGACTAAAGTTTCTCCGGCAGGATGCCGATGGATGGTCGATGTCGATGCCACCGCTCTCCATAGGCGCCGCGCTGCCGGCCGGTTTCGCGCCACCGATTCCGATGGATCTTGCCACCCTGGGGGTGCGGGAAAACCTCGTGCTCGACCTGGTCCTCCGCCGGCTCATGCTCGAAGGCACCAGCAGCCTCACCGCCATGGCCCAGAAACTCCGCGTCTCGGTCCCGGTGGTCGACCACATCTTCCGCTATATGCGGGCCCAGCAGATGGTCGAGGTCAAGGGCATGACCGGCAACGACTACAACTTCGTACTCTCGGTCGCCGGCCGCCAGACCGCCAGCGAACGCTTCCAGATCAGCCAGTACGCCGGCGCCTGTCCCGTTTCGCTCAACGAATACCACGCCGCCGTGCGGGCCCAATCCGCCAAAGTACATGTGGACCGCCGCGCCCTTCGGCAGGCCTTCGGCGACCTCGTCGTGCCCGACCGTCTCCTCGACCAACTCGGACCGGCCCTCATCGCCCAAAGTTCCATCTTCGTGTACGGCCCCTCCGGCAATGGCAAAACCAGCCTCGCCGAACGCATGCTCCGCGTCTACCAGGACGCCGTCATGATCCCCTACGCCGTCGAAGTCGACAACCAGATCATCAGCATCTACGATCCCGTCGTCCACCACGCCCTCCCGATGGAGGACCACGAAATCGACCCGCGTTGGGTCCTCTGCCGCCGCCCCTGCATCGTCGTCGGTGGCGAATTGATCCCGTCCATGCTGGAACTCCGCCTCGACGAATCCAGCGGCATCTACTCCGCCCCCCTCCAGATGAAAGCCAACAACGGCCTTTTCATCGTCGACGACTTCGGCCGCCAGCTCATGTCGCCCCGCGACCTCCTCAACCGCTGGATCGTCCCGCTTGACCGGCGCATCGACTACCTCACGCTCCGCTACGGCGTGAAGTTCCAGATCCCGTTCGAGCTCCTGGTCGTCTTCTCGACCAATCTTGACCCCAGCGACCTCGCCGACGAAGCATTCCTCCGCCGTATCCCTAACAAGATCTACGTCGAGAGCGTGACGGCCCAGGTCTTCGATCAGATCTTTGACCGGGTCGTTGCGGCCCGCCGCGTGCCCACCGAGCCCGACAGCGCCGAGTACCTCCGCCGTCTCTGTCTCCGCGAGGGCCGCACCGAACTCCGCGCCTGCTACCCGGCGGACATCTGCACCATCCTTTCCTCCATCTCGCAATACGAGAACCGGCCAATCCAGATGACCAAACCCGATCTCGAACGCGCGACCGCCCTCTACTTCGCTAAAGGCTAAACGACGCCCAGTGACCGCAGGTTGGCCGCCCCGACCGAAGGGATGTCTTCCGGGTTATCGGCCAAGTCCCGCCAGATACACGCCGCCGCCGCAATCTCTTCAATCGCCGGCCCAAACGTCTCAATCACGCACCAGCCGCTATATTCGACCTCCCGGAGCGCGCCCACCACGCCGATCCAATCGATCGGCCCCGTGCCCGGAGTTCCGCGGTCGTTCTCGCAGGTGTGGACGTGAAATATCCGCGAGCCTAACAGCCGGATCGCGTCCGCCTGGTTCTTCTCCTCGATGTTGGCGTGGAAGGTGTCATACAACACCCCGATTTCAGGATGCCCCACGGCGTCAATCAACGCCTTGGCGTCAGCCGCCGTGTTGAGGAAGTAGGTCTCGAAGCGGTTCAACGGCTCCACCGCGAGCCTAACGCCATGTTCGCTGCAGACCGGCCCCAACTCCTGCAGTCCCTCAATTGCCCGCTGCCACTCGTCCGCCGTCCGCCGCCGTCCCGGCAGCAAACCCACCGCGGAACAGAACGGGCCCGCGACCATCGAGATCCCGGCTTTGGCCGCGCCGCGAATCGCCGAACGCAGAAACTCAAGCGTCGCCGCGCGGATCACCGGATCATCCGTTGCCAGACTCTGGTTTGCCGTGAGCGCCGTACAGATCAGCCCCGTCATCTCCTGCGACGCCAACTCCTGCCGGACGGCCGCAGCGGGGAAGTTGGCGAAGTCAAAGACGCCCATCTCAATCCCGTCAAGCCCCAAGGCTTTCGCCCGGGCGATCAACGGCAAATGGGCCTCGGTAAAGTTGGCCGTCCAAAGGAAGGAGTTAACGCCGATAGGCATGGTTATCTAGGGGTGAACCGGAAATTGCTCAGACCAAACACATCGTTGCCGGGGATATAGAGGCCGAATTTCCCGTCAGTCAGATTGGGGCCTGGCGAAGTGAAGGTGTCCATCTCAATCCACTTCGTCCCGTTATGCAGAGAGTGCTTCACCACCCCCGGAGCGATGTCGATCTGGATCGTGTAGCTCTCCTGCTTCTCCAGGTCGTGCCCCACCTTGTACTCGCTCGAACGTCCGTTCACGACGTCGCGGCGGAAGAAGTTCTTCCGGTCAAGCTGGTACAACACATGATTCTTCGAGTCCGTATAGTTGACAAACCACTGCAGCCGCCGCCCTTTTAGCAGCGCGATGTTGAAGGTGAACGTGCCATTCGCCGGAGTGATCCCGTAAAGCACGAAGTTGCCGCCCTTGTGTACCGTCCAGCCTTCCTGCTGCAACCATTCGCCAGGCTGCTCCCATTCGAGCATCGTGCCAAGCTTCTTCGTAATCACTTTTGGAGCCTCTTTGAGAGTGATATCTACACTCTTGTTCTCACCCGACGCCACTTGCACCGTCGTCGTCCCGTCGACGAAATTGGCCGCCTTGGCCACCACCAGCCAGGTCCCGGCGCCGACGTTGATCGTATTGCCGTTCGCCTGCCGCAGTTGGCTCTCATCGCTCTTCCGGTAGAAGATTTGCGCCGTCGCCGGCTTCACATTCACGCGGATCGAAGACGCTGACGCGACCAGCGTAACATCCGCCCCGCTCAGCTCCACCGTCTCGCCCGCCCGGAACTGCCGAGGATTCCGTTTCGGTGCGAACGACTCCCGGCGGAACTCAATCGTGTGCTCACCCGGCGCAATCGTCGTCGACGAATACGTGCCATCTGCCGCGATGATGCCGAGCCCTTGGCCGTCGAGCAGCACCGCGGTTCCGGGAGTAGCTCCACTAATTCGCAGGTTCGCCAGCTTCGGAATCGCCTTCAACGAGAACTCCACCCGAGTCTCCTGGCCCTTGGCCACTGACACCGGTTTCGCGGCATCCGCCGTGTAGCCGTCCTTCACCACACGAACCATGTATTGTCGCACCGGCAGACCCAACAGACGCAGCTGGCCTCCCTTCGTCTTCCTTTTTAACTCGGTGTTGTTCAGGAATACTGTCACATCGTCCAACTCGCCTGCCGTTACATACAGACTGCCCAAGTTCACATCGAGTTTAAGGTAAGCCGTCAGCGTCGGCTGCGCTCCCACGGAAACCAGCAGTTTCCGGTCCACCGACCCGTCATTAATCGCTAACTCCCGGTCCCCTGCCGTCAGGTTGTTCAGGGCAAGTCCATTGGCCCCCGCATCGCCGGCGGCCACGCCATCCACCTGCACCTTCACGTTGGCCGAGGAGTGGACCTTGGCATCCTTGCCCGCGTTCGAAACCACAATCGCCAGGACATTTTTGGCAACCACCGGCCCGACAAGCACCGGGGCCTGGCCAAGCTGCGATTCAAAGTCGAAAGACGCTTCAGTGGCCTGGTTCGTCACCTTTACCGAGTGCTTTCCGGGCGACACCCGATCCAATACCAACTGCCCATCCTGCAGGTCGCCCAACGGATTGCCGTCCAGCGTCACCTTACCCGCTTGCAAGTCAGTGAACAATCGCACCGAAAGCGGCATCGGCTGCAAGGTCAGCGATAGTTCGCCCGGCGTTCCGCCAACCACGTTCAGCGGACTGGTCGCCGACTCGTAGCCTGGCATTACCGCCAGCACCTCATAGGTTCCCGTCGGCAGTTCAACATTACAGTTTGAGGTGCACTTCACCTCGCCGTTCACGCGGATAGAAGCGCCGGCCGGCGACGTCTTGATCGCGATACTGGAGGCTCCATCCGGAACCTGCTTTTGCTCCTGCGCCTTCTTCTGCGCGTTGCGAATGGTGTAGATGCCACCTGCCGCAATCAGCAAACCAACAACG